>CACYLC010000056.1 GCA_902775105.1 Oscillospiraceae bacterium | reverse complement strand
ATACGTCCCGTCATGCTCCAGCATATACTGCTCGTCGCTTAGCGCATCGTTCAGGTAGCATTTCAATCGGGCAATTGCGTCGCCTCTCGTCATTTTTTTCTTCCCTCCCATCAACTCCGCCTCACTCCGCCCCAGCGCAGACGCCACAAGCATCAGCGACCAGACCGTACAGTGTGGCTCTTTTCTTGGTATCTCCATTTTGCGGATCGTCTCCACACAGAGTCCTGTCCGGCGGGCGAGATCTGCCCGGGTCAGCCCCAGCGCCTCCCGGCGCTCCATGATCCGTTCGCCCATCGTTTTCATGCCGCACCCTTCGCTTTTCTTATCCTCGCCTTCAGCGCCGCCATCAGCGCCTCCTGGCTGTCTCCCTTGCTGTTCAAGGCTTCTACCACGTCCACGTCCATGCTGTCCTGTACGACAAGCAGATGGGCGATCACCGGCTTCGTCTGACCCTGCCGGTACAGTCTGGCCTTGGCCTGCTGGTACAGCTCCAGCGCCCAGTTGGGATAGCCGAACCAGATCTCATGCCTGCCGCCCTGCTGCAAGTTCAACCCGTAAGCGCAGGAGGCCGGGTGAGCCAACAGGATGTCCACTTCACCGGCGTTCCACGCTCGCTCGTCCTCAGCGCCCTTGTAGACCCGCACCCGGAGACCGCTGCCGTTCAATGCCTCGATCAGCCGATCCCGCTCATGCTGGAACCAGTAGAACACCAGTGCGTGCTCCCCGTGCAGCTGCTCCACGACCTCCAGAAAGGCGTCCACCTTGCACCGGTGGATGTGGGCCACGGCTCCGGTGCCGTCATAGACCGATCCGCTGGCCAGCTGCAGCAGCTTCCCGTTCAGGACGGCGGCGGAGCCGGCGGTGATCGTCTGATCCTCCACCTCCAGCAGCATATCCCGCTCCATCTGGTCGTAGGCCTTTCGTGCGGCGGTGTCCAGCACCACCGGCACCACGTCCTCGATGTACGGCGGCAGGGTCAGGTAGTCCTCCGCCTTCATGCTGACGCAGATATCCGAGATGGCGTTCTGGATCCGGATCTCAGCGCCCTTCAGCGGCGTGTACGTCCGGTACTGCTGCCCCGGTCTCATGTAGTCCTGCTTAAAGAACGCCTCCCGGAAACTGGAGATCGTCTTGCCCAGACGCTGACCGCCGTCCAGCAGATAGATCTGCGCCCACAGATCCTCCAGCCCATTCGGTGCCGGCGTGCCGGTCAGAAGCACCATTCGGGAGATCCGGCTCCTCACCAGCTTCAGCGCCTTGAACCGCTTGGACTGGCTGTTCTTGAAGCTACTGCTCTCGTCCAGCACCACCATGTCAAAGGGCCAGTCGTTTCTCAGGTAGTCCACCAGCCAGGGCACGTTCTCCCGGTTGATCACCCAGATGTCGCCGGGGTTGAAGAGCGCCTTCGTCCGCTGCTTCACGTTGCCCAGCACCAGATTGATCTTCAGGTCCTGCAGATGATCCCACTTCCGGGCTTCGGCTGTCCACGTTGCCTCCGCCACCTTCTTCGGGGCGACGATCAGGCACCGGGCGATCTGCCAGCGGTTGTATTTCAGATCACGGATAGCGGTCAGCGTGGCCACCGTCTTGCCCAGGCCTAACCCATGTCCAAAAACAGACCTGCAGCCGGGTTTCTGATAATCTGCTCGATAGAAAAGCGCTGGTAGTCATGTGGTTTGAACAACATCAGGCATCACCTCCTCATTGTCGTGCTCCTTATGCCATTTGACATGTTCAGCTTGTGACGCAAATACCATGAGGTTTTCCGGGCGATTATTCCGGCGGTCACGATCGATATGATGAACGACCTCACCGGGTTTCAACGGTCTGCCCAGCATCAGTTCTGCAACTACGCGGTGGGTGTGTCTGCCGAAGAACTTCTCGTAGCTGCCGCCCTTTCCTGTACCAAGCTTTGCGTCTCTCAGTTTCATTCTCACTTCTGGAGTCATTCTGCCGGAATTCATCTCCCGGTTCATCTGTGTGAATCGTACCGAGTTCTTTGAAAAATCCTTGAAAGCGTAGCCCTCCGGATTTTGCCTTTTGCTGGAATAGTACCCCGAACAACGCCTGCTGCAAAAGTTATGTTCTCTGATTCGGGATGGGTACCGCCGAAAAACTTTCCCGCACCAGTCACAGCATATTTCAAACTTCATGGGGCAGCACCTCCGCCACAAATGCCTTTACCTGCTCCAGACCCATCAGCGTCCGAACGTCAGCGCCCCGCTTCTGCATCTCCCCGTGCTGCCATTTCTGGATTTTGGCCAGCCTGCCGACTTCCGTCTTCAGCTCCACGTAAATCGTCCGCCCATCCGGCGTGATGACGATCCGATCCGGCACCCCGGGATTGCCGGGGCTGACGAACTTGTAGCACAGCCCGCCACGCTCCTTCACCAGCTTTACCAGCCGGGCTTCGATCGTTGATTCTTTCATGCCTCGTCCTCCTTCCGTCCTCCGGCACCCTCTCCGTCACCGGAATCCAAATGCAAATATTTCCCAACACCCGCTGAAGTTCCCGTTTGCACCTGTCGAACAACCATACATCGAAGTGTTCAGTCATGGTCGATTTTCTTCCTCAT
This sequence comes from Oscillospiraceae bacterium, assembly GCA_902775105.1. GTDB lineage: Bacteria > Bacillota > Clostridia > Oscillospirales > Oscillospiraceae > Onthomonas. Next base: position 8,605 of record CACYLC010000056.1, on the reverse strand, counting down.
ATCCGCCCCACAGTTGGGGCAAAAGTTATTGATTTTTGACCACTCAAGCACTACTCCACATTCAGAACAAATCATTCTCTCCATTTTAAACCGATCTGTGCCCCACTTTCCCCGCACCACCGGTCGCACATCGGCGGCGGGGACGTAATCCAACTGGTCAATAATATCTTCCATCGTGATAAACCCAAGCTGATCATCGTACCTGCCGATTACATAGTTTTTCGCATCTTCCCGGCTGATGTAGTCACTCATGCCTCGTCCTCCTCGCGTGCGCGCGCATGCGCGCGTATCACATATACGCATTAGGCGGGTTAGGGGGTTATATACCTCTCTAATCCCTTTTTATTTTCTTTTCTTAAAAAGATTGTAGCTTTGTAGTTTTCACTGTGGTATCAACGGTTTCCGGGGTAACAATCTCTGTCGCTCTCTGTAGCAGTTGTAGTTTTTGAGATTGTAGTTTTTCGGCCTAAATTTTGATTGTAGCCGTCCAGATTGTAGCCGCTCTCAACCACGCTCAAAGCCACGCTGAGAACCGCAGTAGCCAAATTTACGGGGCGTCGCTGTCCGCTTCCACCCCTCCAGACTTTCCAGGATCCCGTTGATCTCCGCCGTATCGGAGTTCTTCAGATCCTTCTTCTGACCGTCCAGCAGCTCACACCAGATCTCCAGCGCACACACCCGCTGCCGGGGCACCAGTTCAAGGTCGCCCTGCACGTTGCCGCCCCAGAACATCCTCCTCCGGTCGAGGCTCCAGCTGCTCCAGTCCTTCGGCACAGGCCGCTCCAGAAACTCCATAATCAGGCCTTCTCTGGCGCTGGTCTCCCGGTGATCTTCCTGCTGCACCTTGGCGGCGGTCTCCAGCTCGCCCGCCAGATACAGGGTCTCGCCCAGCCGCCAGCGCGCCGCGGCCTCCGCCCACAGCTGGTCTACCTCCGCCGGCAGCTCCTTCCACACGCTCTTTGCCGCCGGGTGTTTGCCCACGTCAACCGGCCAAAAACGGCGGTTGCCCGTCCGATCCCGCAGGTAGTCCCCGGTATTGGTGGTGCCGAAGAACACGCAGCAGCGGGGCATCTCCTTGACGTGCCGGGCGTAGGCCGCCCGGAAGCGGTCAGAGCGCAGAGACAGGAACTGCTTGATCCGGGCGACGTCCGTCCTGCGGAAGGCGTCCAGCTCGCTGATCTCCACGATCCACACACCCTGCAGCAGCTCAGATGCCTCCTTGCCCTCAAAGGTGCGGATGCTGTCGTTGAACCATCCCCGGGACATGATGTCCAGCAGGGAACTCTTGCCGATGCCCTGAGGCCCGGAGAGGATGGTCATTTGGTCAAACTTGGCCCCTGGATTCATGGCCCGCACCACGGCGGCCACAAAGGCTTTCCGGGTGACTGCTCTGATGTACGGGGTATCGTCCGCCCCCAGATAGTCAATGAAAAGCGTGTCCAGCCGGGGCGTACCGTCCCAGAGGAGCCGGGACAGGTAGTCCTTGACCTCGTTGAAGGCATAGCGCTGAGAGTGGAGGGAAAGGGCGGCGTCAATCTTGCCGTTGCCGGTGATCTGGTAGCATTTCTCCAGATACCAGTACAGACCCTGATTGTCATTGTCGCCCCATGCCCGGCGCTTGTCCTCCTCCGCCCAGGGGAGAGCGCCCAGCACCTCGCCTCTGCCGGCAAAGGCGTTGAGGGCAAACTTCCCCCGCAGCAGGGGGTCATGCTCGAGAATGAGCCAAATGTTGTCAATGGTGGCTTTGGGCAGCCCCGTCTTGGCGCTGACGGAGAGCTGCTGCCGCCAGCCGTCGTCCTCACCGTCAGGCTCCGGCCGGACAATGCCGAAGGCCTCCGCCGTCTGCTGCCAGCGTTCCCGGAGGAGCAGGTCGGTCACGCCCTTGTCCTGGGCTGCCAGCTCGCACATGGCCTTGTAGGAGGGCAGGCGGTTGACCGGCGTGTCCGGCTGTGCCTCGTCGTCCTGATCTCCGAATTTGTGGAGGCGGACAAGGTCGAAGGCGTTGACCAGACGGTTGCTGCACGGGTCTGTGGCATGGTGGGAGTAGAGGAATTTGCCGTTATCGTAAAGCACAGCGCCGCCGGTGGTAGAGCCGCCGGTAAAGGTGAACCGGTCGGAAGCACTGTCCACCCGGTCATAGACACCGGGCAGGAATGCCGCCATAGCGCCCTCGATGTCGTACACCCGGCAAAACGCCCCCACAACGCCGCTTTTGGTCAGGGGATCCCCCTGCTTGGCTGCCAGCCGTGCGGGCGTCACAGCGCCGGGAGGAGCCGGCCAGGAGGCGGTATCCCGCCAATCGGTGTAAGTAGCCAGCAGGCCGTCAGCGGACAGCATGGGCTTGTCCGCCGTCTGGTAGATGTATTCCCCGTCCAGGGAGCAGCTGGGCCAGTACATGAGCCGGGACGCCTCGAAGGTGGTGGGGTCGGCCAGCGTCATGCCGATGTAGTCCGCCATCCGCCGGGCGCATGGCTCATACTCGTCTGCCGTCACCGTCCGATCCAGCGGCAGCAGCACCCGCAGCCGGGGAGCCGAGGGCATGTGCTTGCGGGTGGAATAGATGCAGTAGCCGCAGCCCAATCCCTCCACCCGGCGGACGACCTCGTCCGTGCCGCCGGGTGGGATATTATCCAGATCGAGGGTGACGAGATCCCGCCCGGTGACAGCTCCGGCCTTGCGGCGCGGCCCGGAGAGGGTGCCGGCGACGTAGCCGCCCACGTCCTTTAAATCGTCCTGCTGGGGCTTTGGGAGGGCCAGATAGGCCGCCTGCGTCTCCGTACTCCGGGCGGGGGTGGAGAGGCGCTGGTACAGCTCAGAGAGTGCCAGCGTCTGCCCCTGCCAGTTGGTCTCCTTCCGGGAGCGTCCCACGGAGATGGTTATTTGTCTGTCGTACAGCAACTTCTGTCACTCCTTCTTGAAGAACGGGTTCACCCATCCGTCCGCATTCAGGGGCAGCCCCGGCGCCCACGCCGGCACCTCGGACATGATCCGTTCCACGTCCTCCAGCTTCTGCCCCGGCTGGGCGTCAATGACCACCTCGTCATGGATGTGGAACACCAGCGGATAGCCCGCCGCCTCCAGACGCTCAATGGCCTCGGCCAGACAGTCTCTGGCCACCGCCTGGGTGATGTTTTCCACCAGCTTGCCGCCGTAGGTCTCCAGCTCCTGCCACTTTTTTGTGGTCTGGTTCAGTCCCCAGTAGCAGATGGCGGACTGCCCGAAGCGGTTGGTGCCGAAATGGGGCTTTACATAGTAGAGCTTGCGGCCGTTGGGGAGCCGGACGGTCAGGAAGTCCAGACCGTTGCAGGGGTCGCACTCTCTGGCAATCTCCAGACGTCCGTTCAGCAGCGTGATCGTCCTCCCGGAGCTGATCGCCTCACGGGCAGCGGCCTCTACCGTGTACCACAGCTGGACAATATGCGGATTGGACTGCCGCCACCGGTCCCGGATGTCCAGCAGCTCCTCCTCCGGCGTCTCCTTGTCCAGATGCCCGGCGGTAATAAGAGCGGATGCTCCGCCGCCATAGCCCAGCGCCAGCGTGGCGGCTTTGCCGTACTGGCGCAGCTTATATTCCTCATTGCCCTTTTTGATTTTGTCCATGGGGACGTTGTAGAGCTGGGAGGCAGTAGCCTCGTAGATCTTCCCGTGGGTGCGAAACACCTCCAGCACCCACTCCTCGTCTGCCAGCCACGCCACCACTCTGGCCTCGATGGCGGAAAAGTCGGCATCGATCAGCGTCCCGCCGGGTGCAGCGGTGAAGGCGGTGCGGATCAGCTGCGACAGGGTGTCTGTCACGCTGCCGAAGACCAGCCGCAGGCCGTCCGCCTGCCGATCCTTTACCAAATCACGGGCAAGGGGCAGCAGCTCCGGCTGAATGTAAGTACGGGGAAGATTCTGGGGCTGTACCAGCCGCCCGGACCAGCGACCCGTCCGGTTCGCCCCGTAAAATTGGAGTAGCCCCCGGACACGCCCGTCAGCGCAGGCGGCTACCTCCAAAGCGTCATACTTTTTGGTGCTGGTCTTACTCAGCTCCTGCCGGAGCTCCAGCATCCGTCTGGCCTTGTCGCTGTCCAGATCGCCGCCCAGCAGCTCGGAGACGGTAGTCTTGCGGAGATCCGTAACGTCCTGCCCCGTCTCATCGGTGAGCCATTTGGTCAGCTGGGCGACGCTGTTGGGGTTGGAGAGGCCGGTCAGCTCCGCCGCCTCTTTCAGCCCCTGCTCCTTGGCCTCGGCGTCCAGTGCCAGAGCTCCGCTGACCAGATCCAGGTCGATGGCTACGCCCCGGAGGTTGATCTTCTGATCTGTCTCCCACTGGCGCTGTACCTCCTCCGGCACAGGGAAACGGGAGAGCCTGCGCTCCACCTCCATCTCCGTCACCACGTCCTGACCGTTGTAGGTCTTGAACAGCTCCCATTTTTCAGGATCGTGATGTGGTAGGTTCCGGATGCGGCCTCCGTTGACCTTGGAGGGTTTGCAGGGAACGCAGAAATAGCGGATCAGCGCCTTTCCGGTAGAGAGCTTCTGCTTGTCCTCGTCGAGGCCCAGCGCCCGGCCTACGGCGACCAGTCCGGCGGGATAGCCGCAGTAGAGTCCGTGGAGCATGGTGCAGCGCCACTGAGAGAGCCACCATGCTGTGGTCTTTTCGTCCAGATTCCAAAATCGAGAGATGCAGTACCACTCAAAGGCGGCGTTGTACGCGTGCAGGATTGTATCCGGGTGAAACAGCACAAGCTTGATTTCTCCCGGAATTTCCTCACCGGCCGCAAGGTCGATCACCTTAACGGGGCTATCGTCCAGACTGTAAGCAAACAGCAGAATCTGAAAGTCCGGGCTCTGGGCATAGCGGTAGAGCCCGGACTTTCCAATGTCTACGCTGCTGAAGGTCTCGATGTCGATGGACAGATGATGCAGCGTTTCCATCGGTTACACGGGGCGTCCAGTGAAGGGATCCACGCCGCCGGGGTAAGCGGCGCCGTAGCTGGTGACCGCCGGCTGGTAGGTAGGTGCAGCCGGTGCCGCCACGCCGCCGGGGTAAGCGGCGCCGTAGCTGGTGACCGCCGGCTGGTAGGTAGGTGCAGCCGGTGCCGCCACGACGCCGAAAGCGCTCTCTGCTGTGACGGTGCTGCCCAGCGGCTCGTCGTCCCGGACCTTCTGCACGCCATTCAGGCCGCAGCCGATGCCTTTCTTGCCGTTGGCATTGTAAGCGTAGAAACTGACGTTCACGTTGCCCCACATGCCGGAATAGACCTGAGTGGGGTCAATGATGTTCTGCACATTGCAGTCCACCACAAAGGGCTTACGGTCTGCCTTGCTGGAAGCCGTGAACACCCAGCAGCCCTTGCACTCAGCGCCAAAGGGCTGGCCGTCGCTGGGGCGGGGGCCGTCTCCGTCATGGACGCAGATGTCGATCTTGGGCGGCCGCTGGCCGTTCCATTTGGCGGCGACGCCGTAGTCGATGGCCTCCTGAATGGCGGCGTCAATGGCGGCCTTGGCTTCGGTGTTGCTCTTGGGCACCAGAACGGTGGTTGAGAACTTGGGCTCCTGCCCGTTGCGGGAGACGGGCTGGAACAGGTTGCAGTAGGAAAAACGGACGTTGTTGAGTGTGATAGGTGCCATAGTGGTTAAACTCCTTTTCAAGTATTTGTATATCTGACGCTCCGCGTAATCCGGAGATGTCATTCGTTCAATGTAGCTTTCGGCAATGTCACCCATCCGTGACCTCCCCGAACGCCGCCTTCGCCGGGCTCCACGCCGGGCGCTTGTCTGTTGCGGGTACCAGTGCGGGCTTCCCCGGCCGGATGGCCACCAGACCGTCAGCAGCCTTGGCAAAGTTCTTCTTACCCAGCGCCTTCTCCAGCTTGGCCACGGTGATGGGGTTGCGTTCCCAGAGCATGGCGCCCTCCACGCCTCGCTCCTGAAGTGTCTGGAAAGCTGTGTCCAGATCGCCCCATTCACGGGCGGAGCGCCCGGCTACCAGCTTGAAGCCGGAGATCGCACGACCTGCCAGTGCCGCAGAGAGGGCGTAGTCTTTCAGGTCTTTTACCCAGCTTTCCAGCTCCAGCGCGCGCTGCAGCACCTCACCCACCTGCGTATCGTCCAGCAGGACAGCGCCGGCGGCCAGTGCCTCAGTTTTTGCCTCCGGGGAAAGGCTGCCTTCTGCCAGCGTCTTCTCCTTCGGCTCCGGCGCCAGCAGCTTCGCCGCCCTTGCGGTACACTGAGCCTTTGCCCGGCAGAACCGGCACCAGTCACCCGGACAGAATTCGCCTTCTCCCTTCCACGCCAGAGCGGCGGCGGGGCGCACGGTTGCCTCCGCCCAGTGTTCCAGTTCCGCTCTGGTGACCCCCCAATCCTTCACGCCGCCGGCGTTGGGCTGGATGATGGAGAGATGGATCGTCTGGATGGTGTCGCCATAGATGGGGCGGTAGATGTTCAGAGCGCCCAGAGCGTAGAGCATCATCTGGGGGTTGTCCTCCGCCTCTACCGGGACGCCGGCGCCGTTTTTGTAGTCGCAGACGTCCATGCGGCCGCTGCCGATCATGATGCAGTCCGCCGTTCCGAAGCCAGAGGGGGCAATGTGGCTATAGTCCACTCTCGTCTCCAGAGCGATAAAGGGAGGCTCCGGGTAGGACATGGCCCTCGCCTTCAGGTGGTCTAAGTACTGATCTGTGGCGCTGTCCATGCCCTTGTCATAGTTGGGATCGTCCCGGAGCTTCTTCAGCCGGCTGCGGTACTGGCCGGGGGACATGGGCTCCACGAAGTACTTCCGGGCCTTTAACTCGGCAATGGCGTGAGCCACCCGCCCGGCCTCGGCATAGACGCTTGTGCGCTCAGGAAACTGCTCCTCCAAGAGGGGCGCCCGTGTGCAGTGCAGCCACCGGTGCGAGGCGGAGGCTGAGAGCCGGGCATGATCTTCCGGCGCCGCCATCAGATCTTCGCCCCCATACCCCGAAGGGCAGTCGCAAAGGGTCCCAGCTGCTCCGGCGTCAAATCGGTGATCGCCCGTACTCCGTAGCTGCTGAGCAGCGCCATTAACTGCGGCATCAGCTCCCGGTGGGCGCTGATCAGCTCAGAGCCGGCACGGCCTACCTGTTCGGCAGTAAAGCTGGGGGCGGCAGTCAGCGGGACAACCGGAGCCGACGCCGCAGGTGCAGGGGGAGTGGCGGGTGCCACAGGTGCGGCAGGTGCAGGGGGAGTAACAGGTGCAGCAGGGGCAACGGGTGCCGCAGGAGTGACGGGTGCTGCCTGTGTCGGCAAATCCGCAACCGGCTGCGGATTTGTGGGAGCAGGGCGGTCGCTCTCCATGATGCCCCGTGCGGCTGTGTAGATCTCCTCGTTGCACTGGCAGTACATGCCAAATGCGGTCAGGTGGGACAGCGCCTCCAATGGAGTGCTGCCGCTGAATTTGATTTCCATACTCACGATTTTTATCTCCTTTCGGAATTGGTAAACGATGTTTGTGCTGTCTTAACGATGCACCCAATGACGGCCAGCCAGCAGAGTGCCTGCAGGATCACTCTGGCCGCAACCGGCAGCAGGACGGCGGTACTCACGATGCGGACCATCCGCCCCAGAATGAGACCGGCGGCGGCGTAGAGCGCCAGAATGATGATCTTCAAGACGGCAGATGCGGCCTTCTGCCAGCGGCGGCGTTCGGCGCAGGCGGCGGCGTTGGAGTTGACCATGCGCTGCAGCTGCAGGTCGTAGCGGTCAGTTTCGTTCATGTGGTATGTCCTCCTTATCAAATATCAGGGAAAATGGATCTCAGCTTGTCCCAGTCAGCAGGGACTACACAGGTTTCCCAACGGGCGACAGTCGGCTGCGTAACGCCGATCAGTCGGGCAAGGTCTCGCTGGGTATAGCCCTCAGCAAGGCGTCTGTCCCGGATCTTCTGCTGTGCGGCCACCTTCGGCCTTCTGGTACGTGGCCACCTTCTCCCGGTTGGCTTCACGGTAGGCCTTCTGCTGTGCGGCCACCTTCTCCCGGTTGGCTTCACGGTAGGCCTTCTGCTGTGCGGCCACCTTCTCCCGGTTGGCTTCATAGTAGGCCTTCTGGTACGTGGCCACATTCTCCCGGTTGGCTTCACGGTAGGCCTTCTGGTACGTGGCCACCTTCCGTTGTTTCGCTGTCCGGGGCAGGATAATCTCCCGCTCCAGTTCGGACGCTGCCTTGTAGTCCTCGTAGTCCAGATCATCGTTGATGCAGTCCGGATAGGGGCAGTGCAGGCAGTCCTTGTTACAGATCGGTGCCATAGTGGGTCACCGCACAGTCTTCCGCAGGTATTCCACCTGCGAATCGCTCAGCCCGTCAAAGTCTTCACCCGCAGCGGTGCAGACGAAGAATGTGCCGCAGATGCCCAGCCGATTGCGGGGCAAATTGTAAAGCCGGCCCTCCTCGTTGCACACGATCAAAAGCTCGCCCGTCAGATGCATCGTCTCGATGTAGCCGTCAACGACCTCCTGGCACGCCGCCAGGGTGTTGTCGATTTCTCTCAGCTCGCCGGGGTGGCCTGGCTCATATACCATTACTTTCATTTTTGCCTTGTCCTTTCCCGCCGTCCGTGCTATAATGACGGCGTAAGTAGATTGTGGTTGCTTACCTGCCCTCA
>CACYLC010000055.1 GCA_902775105.1 Oscillospiraceae bacterium | reverse complement strand
ATACGTCCCGTCATGCTCCAGCATATACTGCTCGTCGCTTAGCGCATCGTTCAGGTAGCATTTCAATCGGGCAATTGCGTCGCCTCTCGTCATTTTTTTTCTTCCCTCCCATCAACTCCGCCTCACTCCGCCCCAGCGCAGACGCCACAAGCATCAGCGACCAGACCGTACAGTGCGGCTCTTTTCTTGGTATCTCCATGCTGCGGATCGTGCCCAGGCACAGCCCGGTCTTCTCCGCCAATTCTCGCTGAGACATCCCCAGCGCCTCCCGGCGCTCCATGATCCGTTCGCCCATCGTTTTCATGCCGCACCCTTCGCTTTTCTTATCCTCGCCTTCAGCGCCGCCATCAGCGCATCCGCATCAATCGGTCTCATACTCATTTCTCCTCAAACAAACTCACCTGAGCATTTGGGACATCCTCCCATCCAACGCCGATGTAGTCCAGCACTCTGCCCCAGCCGTACTTCTCGCCAGTCTCCGGGTCAGTGGCACAACGGTACATCCAAAATTCCCATTCCTTCTCGTTCCGCTCCCGGAGCCGATCGAACCGATGAGGGCGCTTCTCCATATGTATGCCAAATCCACACATCTGGCAGCCGGTACGCTGGGCTTTGGTTGTGTATAGGGTGCCGTCCTCCCGCTGGGCGATTTCTCCATAGATTTCCGGGATGATGCTGTCTACCCGTGCCGCCGGATCGGGGTTGAACTCCTGCCAATGTTCCTGATAATAGGCATCCATCTCCAGAGCCAATCGGAGCAAATCGTCCCGCATGAAGATTGCAAATGGGCAGCTCCGGGTGGTGGTCTTGCCGAAATAGTTGCAGCCGTTCTTTTTCAGGCCAAGCTCTCGCTGACCACCCTCGGAAGCCATCAGTCCCAGATAGGGGAATAGCCCGTGCTCCTTCTGCCAGTCTTGCACCGGTTTCTCTTTCATCCACCAGCAGCAATCCGCACCGACCGGGAAGGGAGCAGTCTGGCAGTCCAGATCAGGGCGGTGTTCAGCGTAGAGGCCTGCAAATAGTTTCAGCCACTTGTCAGGCAATTTGATCTTGTCGCTGTGCTGGAAATGCCCCTGCTCTCCCATGTCGCCCGTCATAATGGCATGAATGAAGGTCTGCTTCTCGCAGTTTGGTTTCTGGAGCAGGTTAATCTTCCGGGCTTTTGCTTTGGATATCACCGGGAAACCGCAATCACGAAGCACTGCCACCTTGCTTTTGTATGGTTTGATACCCTGAACTCCCAGCGCACGATGCACCCGTTTGATGGAGTTGTCTTCCAGAGCGGAAACGCTAACTGGAACGGCGTCGATATGTAGGCTGTGAAGAAACACCATCAAGGTAATGCTGTCTAATCCGCCCACGGATACGCAAACGTTGCCGTCCACTCTTGAATCGTTATAAAACTCGCGGGCACGCTTAGCGGCGTGCTTCACTTTGGCGCTGTATGGCAGATGCTGCTTTTGAACAAATGCGGATATCTTCTCAGCAGAAGTGCGCTCTTGATCCGATGTGACCTCTGTGCTCATGTATCCCTCACCCCCGTCACGATATACACGATGTCATACCCGCCCAGCCAGAGGGCGTGCAGCGCTTTACACCCCGGGTTCATCTTTCCGTGCCCCCAATTCCACAGCATGGTTGCGGTTAAGTCCAGGCTCTCCAGCTCGTCCTTCAGCTGGATGTCCAGTTCCTGCACCGTGCGGCGTATCTCAGTGGCAGCGCGGCGCCCTGCGTCGCCTCGGTTGTAGGTGTTCATGCCCTCGCCCTCCGCCTCAGCAGATAGCTCTCCCGGATCTTCCGTTCCAGCCACTCGCCGCAAACGCCTCTGACAGAGAGATCGTATTCCACTGTCACAAAGCGGCCCCTGGGGTGTATGTAAATCACTTTTCCGGCGGCCTCTTTGCACTTATGGCTGTCCATGCCGCTCTTGTATGTGCTCCCGATCACGTCCGACGCAAACAGCGGACGGCAGGAGACGGGTTGTCCTATTTTCATTTGTGGTTGCCTCCTTAGGCTTGTCGCTACTCGCCCTTCATTGCGGCCAGTATGCGTTGCATCTCCTCGTAGTTGGCTCGATTGTCTTCGGCCTGTTGTTCGGGGGTTTTGGTAGCAGGAGCCGTCTTGCCGCTCCGTTCGGTCTTCGCCCACCTCTTTGCCCGCTTTCGCCAGTCTACCGGTTTTCCGTTCTGGGTGAGCCAATTCGTCTGTCCGTAGTGTTGATAGAACTTCTCCGCATCCACGTTCAGCCCATTGGAGCGGATATACTCCATCACCATCTCTCTGGTGGGTGGGGTGTGGCCGCCTGCGTCAGCGGCGGGACCCCTATCCTCTCCTCTACTAACCTCTCCTAACCTAACCTCTCCTAACCTCCTCTGGGTCAACCAGTTGGCAGTCAGTTGGTCAACCAATGGTTGACCAATGGTTGACCGTGTTTTTTCGGTTGTTTTAGTAAGCAAATCGGTGTAGATACTGGGAGTATAGCGGTCTTTTCGGATGTAATTGTTCTTTTCCCAATCGGTGATATAAGAAACCATATCCTCATTGAGCACGATGACAAATCCACGCTCCGACAGAACACACAGGTCGCTCTCTGTGGCGCCTGTGGTACGCATCACGGTAAACGCCTCCACGATCCCATCATCGTCTGCCTGCATCCCCAAATCGTAATACAAAAGACGGGCAGACCGAGGGAGGTTGAGAAAGCGGGCGGAACTGGTGATTGCCCTTGCAAACATCCGTCTCTCTGCCATTCAGATCACCCTTTCTGTGCTGCCCGCACAATGATACGCGGCCCCACAGCACGTTCCGCCAAATCGACAAAGCGTCCCTCGTTGCTAGAGGCATCCGACAAGTGGAGCAGCCACAGCTCCCGGCACCCGGTCAGATCCAGCCCTTCCAAATACTGACACAGCCGGTTGATCTCCATGTGACTGTTCCTCACCCGTTTTTTTCTGGTCTCCGGCATGCGGGTATTTCGGCTCAAAATCTCGTCGTCGTAGTTGGCTTCCAACGCCAAAATTGTCACGCCCGGGAGACGGTAATTTAATCCAACCGTATCTGTGGCAAAAACCAGTCGCTCCCCATCAACCCCAAGGATGAGATAGCCGACCGGCTCTGCGGCGTCGTGGAAAGTACGAAACGGGACGACGGTAAAGGATGCCACACGGAAAGGAGGTCCCATATTGCGACCCTCAGGCATCAGGAAGGGGGTGACCCCCTCTTGATCCAATGCCTGAGCGGTCCCCGGCGAGGCATACACAGAGACACCACACGCCAGAAGCCCTTTGATATGCCCCGCATGATCCTTGTGCTCATGAGTGATGAGACAGCCGTCCAGTGTCTGTGCGGTAAAATTGAGCGCCTTTTGTAACCGTTTGAACGGGATGCCCGCCTCCAGAAGGAGGCGGCTTGTCCCATCCGTGACTAAGTAGGCGTTACCGGCAGAACTGGAGGCGATGGGCTTAAAAATCAAAACGGACACCTGCCTTCACCGTCAGCATCCTCGGCAGCCTCCTGGCTGGCAGCTTCCACGCTGACCTCTTGATCCGGGAGATGACGGTTTTTGTACTGAGTGGACTTCTGTAGCCGTTCCTGCAGGTATTCCGGCAGGGTTTGAAATGTCTCATCGTCCCATTCGTCAGCATCAAATGTGATGGGGGCAGCGGTTGCCTGCCGGCTGGGAATCCCCTTAGGCAGTTGGACAGCGGAGGCAATGTTGGCATACTGCCCGTCCTCGCTGTGTACCACGCTCAGCATGGCGTTTTGCCCGATAAAATCATAGAGTTCCAGCTCGCTGTATTCCTCGTCTGTCAGGGTCTTACTCCGCCATGTGTTGATAAACTGGCGAATGCGGGACGTGCTTTTACGAGCCACGGAAAAATCAACGGACAGTTGCCGAGGGCGCTGCTCTCCGTCCACTTCAATGGTTTCGTCCGGGATCTCAAAGATAAATTTGACTTTATCAACGTACTTGGTCTTGCCCTTAAAGGTTGTTTCCTGCTCTCCCAGACCCACCACGCCGATACAAATACCGACGTAAGTACCCGCATCCATGGGCGGCGTTGCGGGTTTCAGCTTGTTCCCCAGTTTCATTCTTGCTCAAACCTCACTTTCTCATCTGCTGCGGACACCACCAGACGAACAATCTGGGCGCCCTGAGGGATTTTGAGTTCTGTCACGCTCTCTGCGTTGTCGATAAAGATAGGTACCTGACAGTTGTAATGCCGGGACAGAGTCTCGATGATGTCCAGTCCCACGTTGATCCGTGCGCCGCTGTTCAGCCCCGTATTGTACGGTACGCCGCCGCACATGATGTCACAGCAGTCCACCAGACCGCCATTGACCTGATTGCGGAAGAGCCGGAACTGGGTGAGGCGGAACAGATCATTGATCGTGCCGGTGACATATTTTGCCTTATAACGGGTGAATTCCTCGACCAGATCCAGCGCACGATCGGTATCGGCGATCTGTTGGGAAATTTCTCTGGTCTGGTCGTTCAACGCTTTCTTGCGCTGTGTCAGCCAGCACAGCGTGTCCTCCTTGGCAAGCTGTTCCCTGACGGCCTTCAGCTCTGCCGCCACAGCATTGATTTTGCACCTGATCTCACTGGTATAGGTGTGCTCGGATTCTTGGGCGTCCTTAATTGCCGTCCGACGGCTTTCCAGTTGCTTGTCCAGCTCGTCCATCTGCTCCTTAAATCCGTCCATATCCTGCACTTCAACTACAGGCTGCGCTTCCAGATCCGCCAGTTCGTCCTTCGCCTTGGCGATTTCGTTTTCCCGCCGGATCATCTGTTCCTGATAGCCGTCACGCTGCTCTCCGGTGGTCCGTACCAACTTTTTGTATCGTTCGCCCTCTTCGGCTGCCAAGTCCATGCGGCGCTTCTGATGGGCATGCCAGACTTCCTTCGCCTCCGCCTGCTTCTCCGGAGGGAGAGTCTGCCCGCAGGTGGGGCAGATTGCATTGCCGGGGTACGGCTCTCGCTTGATCTCCAGCCATTGAGCACGGGCGGCCTCCAGTTTTGCCTCATAGCGGTCAATATCCCGCTTGGCACCGTGATAGCGGTCACTGTCACACTTATAAGCCAGTTCCAGACGGGTAATCTCCTGCCGGATGGCGCCGGTATCCGGCACACTGCGTTGCTGCTTGGCACGGTGGGCATCATTTTTCAGGATCAGCGCCGTCCTCTGGTTCTGGAGATCGCCGATCTCCACCCGGATGCTCGCCGTCCTGTCCTCTCTGGTCTGATTCAAACCGGATTCCAGCTGTGCTTTTTCCGCTTCCAGCTCTACCGCACTCTGGCGCAGGGCTTCAAACGGAATTACGGACAGGTCCGCCTCCTGCTTTTTTATCTCATCCAATCGGGCAGGAATGTCCCGGCGCTGGTCGTTCAGCTTAGTGCGCTGGGCCTTGATCTTCTTCTGATAGTCCGCAAGGCTGACGATCTCGGTAGCGGCGTAAAGGTCGGAGAACCGCTCATCCGTCTCCATAATGGTGCGCTCATCGCCCAGGCCGGCAATCTGAAAGAGGATTTCCCGCCGGCTCTTATCGTCCAGTTTAGCGAATGCGGTCACGTCAGACAGCAGACGGAATGTCTCCTGAGAAATAATGGCGGACACTTCTTCGTCATACTGCCGCTTGTTCTTGGGTACGTCATCAATGTAATAATCTGTGGAGTTACCGTCATAGCTGGCCTCAGCGCTGCCCCGTTTTGTCGTCCACTTCTCGTAGTACTCCCTGCGGAGCGTAACGTTCCGGTCGCCCGTGGAGATAACCGCCTCCACCACAGAGCGGGCGGAGCGGTCAAGCACAGTACCGCTTGCGTCAAGGGGCTTAATGTCAAAGCCGCCGTTATCAGCGGCAACTCGCCCAAGGCTGTCCTTCCCGGTCAGCAGCCAGAGCCATGCGTCATAGATGGTGGTCTTACCGACTGCATTGTTTCCGTAAATGGCAGCGGATTTGCCGCTAAAATCCAAAGCAAGGGAGGAAATACCCTTAAAATCCGTCAGTGTCAGGCGGAGGAGCTTGATATATTTCATTTCTCAGCACACCTCCTCAAACAGCCTCGTCCACCAGCCGGGCATAAAGCCGATGCCGGCAAGGCTCAGCACAGCCAGCGCCAACGCCAGATCGGCGGCGGTTTGGAAGGATTGCAGTTCCTCCGGGTGGAGCAGGCTGGCAATCAGAGCAACCAGCGCTTCGACGGCAAAAAACGCCGTAAGGGTGTAGCAGAGATACCGCCATGTGGTGATTGCCAACTGCTGCTTACGGGTCTTTCGATGCAGCGGACGCTCCATTTCTGCTCGATAGCGGATCACTTCAGGATCTTCCCGCTCTTCGGTCAAAGCGGGGAGGGATGTGGTAAAATCGTTCATTTTTGCACTTGTCCTTTCTCGTGGTGCATGCTATAATAGCCATGCAATCATTTATCGGTTGTCCTTTCGCCCCTGCGCCGGGTACCAGACGGCACAGAGGGCTTTTCTTTGCCTTATGCGGTCACGACAACCTGTCCGGCGTCGATCTCATTCTCCAGCGCTTGCGCCAGATACAAAGCAATATTTCGCCGGGCATCCAACCGCCACATACCGCCGTCAGCCTCGTGGAGCGCCACACGGACACCGCCCTCGCTATCCACGGACAGCCGCACAAGGAACTCGCTCTCCGGCTGCTCCACCTCCTGGAACGTGCGGTAGGGGCGCAGGCGAACAATGCTCTTGATCGGCTGCATCTGAACATTGCAGATGCCCTTGTTGACGCTGACCTGCTGGCCGAGACCGTTGTCCTCGCTCTTGACCGTCGCCTGACTGGACACGCTTGCCAGCATCTCCAGCAAATAGTCCCTGTCCTCACTGGGGCGGAACTGGGAGCGGAGGGCAATCATAAAGGTCTCATGATCGTACTCCCTGCCGGGGGAAAAGCTGGACACGATGTCGCAATGAGACTGATAAAGGATAGCAGACGCATAGTCCGGCATAACGGCTGAGGTGGTGGAACAGATCACCGTACGCTCGTCTTTTATGACGACGAACAGCTTGGCGTGGCCGCCATCCTCTGACAGTTCCCAGTGGTCGCTGGGAAAGGTCAGCTCAACGCCCTCCTGCTGGATCAGTGCCACCAAAGCGTCCAGAGAGCCGAGGAAACGGACACCGGGCAGATTGATCTCGGGCGGCTGCACCGGTACGGGGGTGCCGTTCCTCTTGTAGTAGGGACGCCCGAAGAAATTAGAAGTCTCGATCTTCTGATCCTCCTCCAGCGGCTTGCGGGCAAGGGCGGCGATGCGGTCAATGGCATCGCTGAAAATGCTGTGGTTGATTTCCATGTTATGTACCTCCTTTGTTAGCCCAGAGCGACCAGCTTGGGCGGTTCTTGCTCGGTGTTGTTTAGGGCCATCTGCCCGGGGATCTGTGGGACATTTTCCACGGCATAAATCTGGCCCTTGTGGATACCAGAGAACAGGCTGGTTTCGATGGGTGCTGCCGGGGCGAGAGAACTCTGCACCTGATAGCTCACCTTGATGTTCTCCCGGTTGTTGTCCGGCTTCATGGTCACCTTCACGGTGAGCTGCCGGGCCTTGCTGGGTTCGGTGTTCAGGTCTTGGATGTTCTCCATGATCTTGTACATTTCAAGGTCGATCCGCTCAATGACGGCGCCACGAGCCATCTCGATGATGCTGGTGGTCTCCTGGGCGGAGTTGTTGGTCTGATCCATTGTTTCACTCCTTGTCTTTTGGTGTTTGCCGTGCTATAATGACGGCGTAAGTAGATTGTGGTTGCTTCTCTGCCCTCATCGGATGGCCGTCCGGTGGGGGCGATTTTTATGTGATCCTGGTCACGATCCTGCGCTTGTTGAGGGAGGGCAGGGCCTTCCGGCTGTTGCCCTCCTCATAGGCCCGGAGAGCGTCCGGGGACACCCGCCACAGCCTGCCGATCTTAAAGCCGGTCAGCTTGCCGGTGCGGATCAGCCGAAGCACGGTCTGATCGTCCACGCCCCAGAGGGCTGCCACCTCCTTAGGGCTCATGTATCCTGCTTGCATGGGGGTTACCTCCTTTATCTAAATCCATGGGGTTTGTCGTTGGGGTCATCCCGATCGCTCCTGCGCCGCCCGCTGGGCATCCGTAGCCCGGATGTTTGCGGTGGTCTGGATGATAGTATCCAGCCGCAGCACGTCTGCCATGTCAGCGGTCGCGGCAAACTGCGCCAGGCGCTTTGCAATCGCAATCCGCTCTTCGTCCAGTCCCTCGGGGAAAATGTACGCCTCCATAAATTTCGCCTCCTTTCGATTGCCACTGTTTAATGTACGGTGTACAAGTATAATAGCATACCCAGTACGATGTGTCAATACATTTTTCGTACTTTGTACAATTTTTTTCTTGACCATCTGTACGATGTGCGGTATAATACATATAAAAAACCGTAGGAGGTGACACAGATGAAGGACAGAATAAGGCAGGTGCGCGAGGCCCTCAGTCTGAGCAGGCAAGAATTCGCTCAAAAACTGGGAATTTCAGTTTCTAGTATCGAGAGCTATGAATATGGCCGGCGGGTTCCGTCCGGGGCGCAGATCGAATTGCTGTGCAGGAAACTGGGCGTCAACGAGGGGTGGATGCTCACCGGCGAGGGTGAGATGTTCGTCCAATTTACGATTGAGAAAACAATTTCTAGGTTGTTTGACGATGTGGCTCATGACCCGGCAGATGCAACCAGAAAAAAAATTTTTCTGGGGCTTGCCAATCTCAGCCCCGAGGATTGGGAGACGGTAGAGCGTATCTTAAACAAAATGATGGGCAAAAAAGAAGAGCCGGGGCAATAAGCCCCGGCCTCCATCAGTGCTTGTTGAGCAGCATATAGTAGATCATCCTGAGTTGTATATCGTCCGCTTGCTCCAACAGTGCAATAATCTTTTCTATCAGTTCCTTCCGTTCGTCCATTGTGTGACCCTCCGTTTTTGATTTGGTGGCGCAATTATAGAACATATGTTCTATTTTGTCAACCCGCAAAAATACATAGAGTACAATAAACGGGACTTTCGCCCCACAAGAACCGCGAGCAAAAAATAAAAAGCTTCTCCGGCATGGCGATGCCATCAGCCAGAGTTGCGATAAAAAAATAAAGGAGAATGAAAAAAATGATTTGTCCGAAATGTAAGAGCCAGAATGTTAATGTCCAGGTCGTCACCGAGACCCAGCTGAAAAACAAACACCACGGAATTGTCTGGTGGCTCCTCGTGGGGTGGTACTGGGTCCCAATCAAATGGCTGTTTCTCACCGTACCCGCTCTAATCGTCAAAATTTTTGCCCCCAAAAAACAGAAATTGAAGCAGAAGCATATCTCAAAATGCGTTTGCCAGAACTGCGGCTATATGTGGGACGCATAAAATAAAAAAAACTCCCCCGGTGTTCCAGCGCCAGGGGGAGCAGAGGGCAGTAAATTCTTGGCGGAACCTTACTGCCTTTTCATTATAGCACCCTTTTGAGTGAAATGAAAGGAGTTTCTATGGGAAAAAGCAAACTTTACACCCGGACGCTGACCCTGCCCAACGGCCGCCGCAAGTACTTTCGGGGTGTAACGGAAGAAGAGGCGGAGCGCAAGCTGAATGAGGCCCGGTACAAGATGGGCATGGGCCTGAAGATCGATGACAACACGACATTTGGTGAGCTGGCAGAGCTGTGGTATAACGTCTACAAAAAGCCCCGGCTGAAAAGCCCCAACAGCAGGGCAGAGGTGCTCAACATCCTGAACAACCACATCCTGCCCTATCTGACGTCCTATCTGCCCTCAGAGATCACGCCTGCCCATGTTCAGATCGTGCTCAATCCGCTGGAGGAGACGTCCAAGACTCTCTACCGGAAAACATTGCAGACACTCCGCAGTATATTTACCATTGCCATTGACAGCAATCTGATTCTGAAAAGCCCGCTCAGTGACCGGGTAAAGGCGGGAGGCAAGGCCACGGAAGAGAAGAAACCCTTGACCACAGAGCAGGCCAGACGGCTTCTGGACGCTGTCAGGGGGACGAATGTACAGACCTTTATCGTGATTGGACTGAATGCAGGGCTCCGCCGTGGTGAGATTCTGGGGTTGATGTGGGATGATATTGACCTGAAGGCGGGGGAGATCACCGTCCAGCACAATGCGGTATTTGACCCGAGTAAGAACGGAGAGGTCACAGTGACGGATACCACCAAAACTCCGGCGGGAAAACGGGTGGTGCCAATGCCTCCACCGCTGACGGCGTATCTGAGACGGCAGAAACTGGCCAGCCGGTCCGAGTACGTGGTGCCCATGAAGGACGGCAATCCCATGACGAAGTCCGCCTTTCGGGCTATGTGGAAGTTGGTGGAGATGCGGACGATCAGCCAGGAGCGGGACCCGGAGACCGGAGAGATGCGGATGCAGGAGCTGGGCAGCCATCCGAAGAAACACCCCAATGTGGTGCGAACGCTGGATTTCCACGTCACGCCGCATCTGCTCAGACACACCTATATCACCCGGCTGTTTGACGCCGGGCTGGACATCAAAGAGGTGCAGTATCTGGCCGGGCACAAGACCCCGGATGTGACATTGAAAATCTACACCCATTATCTGACAGAGCAGAGGCATGGAGAGACGGCGGCAAAAATCCGGGACAAAGCGGGGCCGTTTGTATCTGCGTTTGTCTCCACAGGAGGGTGAGAGGTTGCACCTGTGTTGCACCTCTGGCATAGTTGCACCGACTTGGAACGTTGAAATATAAGGGCTGAAGCCGTTTCAGGCATCACGACTTTTAAGCAGGGTGTCCGGGGTTCGAATCCCCGACAGGTCAGAAAAATAGTTCCGAATTCCTTTGAACATAGAGGAATTCGGAACCATTTATTTATGTTTGCATTTGCGTGTTGAAGTGGTGGACGTTTTCGGGTGACGAAAAAACCGCCCTGGTGTTGCACCTGCGTTGCACC
>CACYLC010000054.1 GCA_902775105.1 Oscillospiraceae bacterium | reverse complement strand
ATCCCCAACGGCTTCTGCCAGCAGTGCGGCGGCCACAGAGGAATCCACGCCGCCGGAGAGCGCCAGCAGCACCTTGCCATCTCCAATCTTTTCCCGGAGAGTCGCAATCGCCGTCTTGCAGTAGTCGCCCATGGTCCAGTCGCCGGCGGCATGACAGACCTCATAGAGGAAGTTGCAGAGCATCTTGACGCCGTTTTCCGTGTGGTTGACCTCCGGATGGAACTGGACGCCGTAGAAGCCCCGTTCCTCGTCAGCGATGGCCACATTGGGACAGGCGGCGGAGTGCGCCACCAGTTCAAAACCCTCCGGCACCTTTGCCATGTAATCGCTGTGGCTCATCCAGGAAATGCCCTCCTCGGGCAGACCCTTGAACAGCTTGCAGGAGGTGTCATAGTAGGTGACAGTCTTGCCGTACTCCCGGGCGGAGTCGTCCTGTGCGGCAGTCACCGTTCCGCCCAGCGTCTGCGCCATCAGCTGACAGCCGTAGCAAATGCCCAGAACGGGAACGCCCAGATCAAAAATCTCCGAAGAATAGTGGGGAGACTTGGGATCGTAGACGCTGTTGGGGCCGCCGGTAAAGATGATCCCGATGGGATCCAGCGCCTTGAGATCCTCCAGAGGAGTGGTGTAGGGCTTCACCTCGCAGTAGACATTGCACTCCCGGACTCGGCGGGCAATCAGCTGATTGTACTGACCGCCAAAGTCCAGCACGATGACCAGTTGATGGGGCATGACATTCATCCTTTCTCTATTTCAGTTTCATTCCAAATCAAACTCCGCCGACCAGCCCTCGGACTCCATACTCAGCCGATAATGCCCGGCAGGCAGCTCTCCAAATAGAAAGGCCAGGTCGAGGTTGAGGTTTAGTGTCTCTCCGGCAGGGAGGGGATCCTCCACGCCGCAGATGCCGTAGTCCTCTGTAAAGGGGACTTCCATCCAGACGGGAGAGAACAAAATCCCAGGCATACCAGGTGTCCCCACCTTCTGCCGACTCCCAAATACCGGCAAAATCGGCTGTGTCTGAGGGCACGTCCGCAGGGGCGCTGAAGCCCACCGGCACCCACAAAAGACAACAGAGGGACTGGGACAAAAATGTGCGCTTCATACCATCGTCTCCTTTGCGATAGAGTATAGTGAGGTTTTCCTCTTATCCCTATAACGCATCAGAGTGGGATTTTGGCGCATCCAGATTAACAGTTTATCATAGAATCGATCATCTCGCAACCTGCGACCGACACGATTCTTTCCTCTGTCAGTGTTCCGAAATTCGGCAAAATGCAGTAGAGGACAGCGGACAGAACCAAACAGAAACCGTCAAGAGCATACGCAACAAATACAGAGAGTGACAAAACAGATATTGTAACGAAGAAAACGGTCTGATCACATAGCGATCAGACCGAATTGATGCAAAAAAGAGGTTAGAGAATGGACAGACCCCGTTCCTCCAGAAAGGCCAGAATTTTTTCGGTGGACTCATCGGAGATGACGTGCTCAATGGCGCATGCGTCCTCGCTGGCCTGCTCGTTATCTACACCCATCACCCTATGGAGCAGGGTTTGAAGAATATGGTGCTTCTGAGCGGTCAGCCTGGCGATCCGGAGCCCCTCCTCCGTCAGATAGATCTCCCGATACTTTTCGTTCTCCACCAGTCCGCGCTGATGGAGCGCATTCATGGCGCTATTGACGCTGGCTTTTGAGACATTCATCCGTGCGGCAATGTCGCTGACACGGGCGCCGGTATTTCCGGCGGAGAGCTCATAGACTGCTTCCAGATAGTTTTCCATGGAAAAGGTGAGATTAGACATAATAATAACCTCTTTGAACAAAGATGATTTTAATTATTATACACCAACATACCTGGTTAGCAAAGAGAAACTATGGAAAACCTGCTGCATTTTGCAACGGGTCGGGCATTGCGGTATCAAAGCCTGTGGAATTGTTCGATCACTTTCGCACGGTCTGCTGCGCCAAAGAGAGCGCTTCCTGCCACCAGCAGATTGGCACCTGCCTCGGCACATTGAGGGCCGGTCACGTCATCGTTGATGCCTCCGTCCACGGAGAGATCGGGCGTCAGCTCCCGGCGGTGGCATTCGGCGCTCAATATCCGCAGCTTGTCCAGGGCGGAGGGCAGGAAAGCCTGACCGCCACGGCCAGGCTCTACGCTCATGACCAAAATCATCTCAATTTGATCCAGCCACGGAAACAGAGCTTCGGCAGGCGTGCCGGGCTTGATGGAGAGTCCTGCCTTGCAGCCGACGGCATGGATGGCGTCAATGGTGGCCTGAATGTCGTCCTCTGCCTCCAGATGAAAGGTGATGTAGTCCGCCCCGGACGCAGCAAAGGCGCCGCAGTAGGCGAGGGGATGGGAGATCATCAGATGAACATCGTAGACCGCATCGGGAAAAGATTTGTGTAGCGACTTGAGTACCGGAATGCCAAAACTGATATTATCCACAAAGTGACCGTCCATGACGTCGAAGTGGATCATGTCCGCACCGGCATCCAAAATACATCTGCAGTCCTCGCCCAGACGGGCAAAATCGGCGGAAAGGATCGAGGGGCTGATTTTGGCCATAAAAACATCTCCTGATTTTGTAGGTTCTGTTGCAAACACGGTCATTATATCGTATTGCGCAGGGTCTGACAATGTCAGAAATGACAAAAATCGGAGGTCGTACTCTGGGGATCAGCTCCAATCACCTGCCGACGAAACGGTTGAAACCGAAAAGGAGAAGGTGTATAATACCCAAAACCGTCCTGGGACGGTGATTTGTCTACACAAGGAGCGAATATTATGCTGACGAGAGACGAGGCATTTAGCCTCTTAAAAGAGTATAATCAGGAGCCGTTTCACATCCGCCACGCCCTGACAGTGGAGGGCGTCATGCGCTATTATGCCCGGGAGCTGGGCTACGGCGACGAGGAGGAATTCTGGGGGATTGTGGGTCTGCTCCACGATCTGGACTTTGAGCAGTATCCCGACCAGCACTGTATCAAGAGCCAGGAGATCATGCGCCAGCGTGGGCTGGACGAGCGACTGATCCGCGCCACCGCCAGCCATGGTTGGGCGCTGACGGTGGACATCAAGCCGGAGCACGAGATGGAGAAGGTGCTTTACGCCGCCGATGAGCTGACGGGGTTGATCTACGCTGTCAGCCTGATGCGCCCTTCCAAGAGCGTACAGGACATGGAGCTGAAGAGCCTCAAGAAAAAGTATAAGGACAAGAAATTCGCTGCCGGCTGCTCCAGAGACGTCATTGAGCGGGGAGCGGAGCTGCTGGGCTGGGAACTGCATGTCCTCCAGCAACGGACGCTGGACGCCATGAAGGCAGATGAAGCTGCCATCAATGCCTATTTTGCGTCATAAATCACGGATAGAAAAAATCCCCCTGTTCGGATACTGGATTTCATCCGAACAGGGGCTATCATTTTGGGGTCATTTGATGTAAGGGAGAGAACTCATTCGTTGATGGCCAGATGGTTTTCGTAAGCAATCCCCTGCAGGCGACTGTAAAGCGGCCGGATGTCGTATCGCTTGGGGAACTCGTAGGACCTTGCCTCTGTGATCACCCCGTGACTTGCCCGGAAGTAGGGAGAGGAGATATAGGTCAGAGTGATCCGGCTGTCGTCAATGCCGATGCCGGCAGTCTCCACGCTGACGCCAATGATGGAGTCCAGATAGATGGAGTCCACCCGCAGCTTGGGGCTGACAGCGTCCTGCCGATCGAAGGTAATGAGCCGCCGATCCGTGATGACAATGACATCCACGATGAGTTGAAAGCCGGTCTCAATGGATTCGTCCTCCATGAGATAGGCTCCAAACTTCTTTTCCAGCTCCTCAACGGAGATTTCGCTGAGATTGCCCATCATGCCCTGAAGGATGGAATTCCGCTGTTTTTTCATGTCCGCACCTCTTTTGCCTTTTTGTTTTATGTTACAGCAACGGTGCGGAAAAAGCAAGGAAAGGTTGGGGGAAAGGAAAATACGGTCACACAGCCCGAATGACGCCGCAGCCGATCTTGGTACCGGAGTTGCCGGAGGGCTGGGTGGTAAAATCATCCGGGTTGTCGTGGATGATGACCGTTTTTCCGACGACCTCAGAGAGCTTAAATCGTCCGGTGAGTACCGCCAGAAAGGCTCTGCCGCCCACCGAAAAGAGGGGAGGGAGATCCCCGGCGTGCATAGGGTGGGGCCGATTGTCCGGATTGTAGTGTCCTTTGCTGTCGGCAAAGTCTGTACCGGTACAGGCGGTACCTTCATGGATATGGAAGGCAAAAATGCCGGTGGGAGTCTGGGGCAGGCGGTCAATCTCCGCCACTACCAAAACGCCGCCGTCCGCCAGGTAGAATTTGACAATGCCGGTAAGGTCAGGAGCTTTTTCGCCTCCGGATATGTGTGCGATACCGGCCAGTCTGCCGTAAGGAATGTACATACAATCACCTCTTACCAGTCTATGCCGGGAGATCGTGAAAGTGATCCACAGCAGAGAAAACCGGCACCGCTGCAGCGGTGCCGGTAGGTCGTTGTGGAGTTTTGAATCAGCCGAGGTCTTTAATGGAGGGGGCAAAGGCGTCATATTTGGCGATTTTGGCATCGCACTCGGCCTTGCTCTCGCCGCTGGTGAGGATATAGACTTTGATCTTCGGCTCAGTGCCGGAGGGACGGATGATGAAGGTGGTGCCGTCGGCCAGATCGTATGCAACCACGTTGGAGTCCTTCAGCTCCATCTGATCCACCTTGCCGCACTTGGTGCAGGTGGCGGTGCCGGCCAGATAATCCTTCTGAACGGTGACCTTGGTGCCGGCCACCTCAGTGAGCGGCTCGTCGTGGAGCTTTTTCATAATGGCAGCCATCTGGGCCATGCCGTCCAGACCGGGCATCACCAGATTCAGGGTCTTTTCTGCGTAGAAGCCGTACTTGGCATAGCAGTCCTGCAGGGCGTCATACAGGGTCTTGCCCTGAGTGGCGTAGTAGGCCGCCATCTCCACCACGACGACAATTGCGGTGACGGCGTCCTTATCCCGGACATAGTCGCCGAACATGTAGCCACAGGACTCCTCGAAGGAGTAGATCACCTGCCCCTCACCGGACTTCTCCAGTTTATCTTTCTTCTCGCCCAGGAACTTAAAGCCGGTAAAGGTGCGGGCGCACTTGACGCCGTTGGCCTCAGCCACCTTGTCCGCCATGAGGGAGGAGACGATGGTGGTGTTGGTGTAGGTGTTGGCGGGGAGGGTACCGGCACGCTTGCGGGACTCAATGGCGTAGTCCTCCAGCAGAATGCCGGTCTGGTTGCCGGTGAGAACGACGTAGTCACCCTCGGAATTCTTTACCATGACGCCCACACGGTCGGCGTCGGGGTCAGAACCAACGATCAGATCGCAGCCGTGCTCTTTGGCCAGATCCACAGCCAAGTAGAAGCCCTCGGGATTCTCCGGGTTGGGAGATTTGACGGTGGGGAAATCGCCGTCAATGACCATTTGCTCAGGGACGCAGTAGACCTTCTTCATGCCCAGCCGTTTCAGTGCCTCAGGGATCAGCTTGTGGCCTGCACCGTGGAAAGGTGTATAGACAATACCAAAGGTGTCGGCCACTTTGGCAACGGAATCCCGGTCAATGACCTGCTCCATAACCTTTTTCAGGAAAGCCTCGTCCGTTTCGGCGCCCAGGATGGTTACCAGACCCTGACGCTTGGCCTCCTCCAGATCCATCGTCTTTACATCCGCGAAGATGTCCAGCTCCCGCATTTTGGCGGCGACAACATCTGCGTGGACGGGAGGCAGCTGAGCGCCGTCGCTCCAATAAACCTTGTAGCCGTTGTACTCCTTGGGATTGTGGGAGGCGGTAACGTTAATTCCGGCCTGAGCGCCGTAATAACGGACGGCAAAGGATACCTCCGGGGTGGGGCGCAGCTCGTCAAACAGCTTGACCTTAATGCCGTTGGCGGCCAGAATGGCAGCGGCAGTCTCGGCAAATTCCTGAGAGTGGTTGCGGCAGTCGCAGATGACGACGACGCCCTTCTCGCAGGCCTCAGCACCTTCGGCCTTAACCACTTCCGCAAAGGCCTGAGTGGCGTGAGCCACCACGTGGCGGTTCATCTGATGGAGACCGACGCACATGGTGCCGCGGAGACCGGCAGTGCCGAACTCCAGAGGGCCGAAGAAGCGGCTCTCGATCTCCTTCTCGTCATTCTTGATGGACTCCAGCTCGGCCTTTTCCTCGGCGGACAGGGCAGGACTGTTCAGCCACTTTTCATAGGTTTCCTTATAAGACATGGGGAACACCTCCAACTTTCTATAAGATGTCCTAATTATAACAGAAAATGCCGCCGTTTGTCCAGTAGCAGACGGCGGCATGTGTATACAGTTGGTGCAGAGAAAACTGCTATTTGTGATATTTTGTCCCTGCGTTGATCTGGAACCCCCGGTAGATCTGCTCCAGCACCATAATGCGGGCCAGATGGTGGGGAAAGGTCATTGGAGACATGGACAGCCGAAAGACGCCTCGCTCCTTGACACTCTCATGCAGCCCGAAGGAACCGCCGATGACAAAGGTCAGTCCGCTCTGGCCCTGTACGGCCCATTTTTCCATCTGTTTTGCCAGCTGGGGGCTGGACAGGGTCTTGCCCTCAACGCACAGGGGAATGAGGACGGAACCCTTTGGCGCTTTGTCAAAGATCAGCTGCGCCTCCTGAAAAAGCGCCTGATCAATCTGAGCCTCTGACGGGCGATCCGGCAGGCGAGTCTCCGGAAGCTCGATCAACGTCAGCTTGCAAAAAGCGGACAGCCGCTTCCGATACTCCTCGGCCGCCGCCAGATAGAATTTTTCTTTCAACTTTCCCACACAGATGAGACACACGTTCAGCATTTTCGGTACCTCCTGCCGTCACACATAGAATGCCTCGCTCAGATCGTCCCGTGGTGCCACACACAGCCGCACCTCTCTACACCCCGCCGCTGCCAGCGCACCGGACACCACCTGATACGCCCGCTCCGGCGAGTTGTTCTCCGCACTCAGATGGCCCAGTACCAGCAACTTCGCCCCGGACTGGACCAACTGCACCGCCAGATCTCCGCAGACCTCGTTGGAGAGGTGGCCGTAGCTGCCCAAAATCCGCTGTTGCAGCGGGAAAGGATAGGGACCGTTCACTAGCCAGTCCGGATCGTGATTTGCCTCAATGACCGCAGCATCAACACCGTCCATGATCTCTGAGATTCGGGGCGGCACATGACCCAAATCGGTAATAATGGCAAACCGTCTCCCGTCGGCAGAGAAATGAAAACCCATACTGCCCGGTGCGTCGTGGGGAGTAGGGAAGGGGAGAACGGTAATGTCTCCGACTCCAACCGGTTCCTCCGGGCGGAGGATATGTAGCTGGCTTTCGTCTAAGGTCTCCACTTTTCTCAGCAGCTCGGCTCCTGTGATCTCTGAGGCATAGACCGGGATGCTTCGGTTCTTCAACAGGACTTTCAGCCCGCAGATGTGGTCGGAGTGGGTGTGCGTGATAAAGATGCCGTTCAGCTCAGAGGGGGAGTTGCCCAGCAGGGCGAGACGGCTCGTCAGCTTGCGGCAGGAGATGCCGGCATCCACCAACAGCGAGGTGCCGCCGCTGCAGATCAGCGTGCTGTTGCCGGAGGAGCCACTGGCCAGGGTGTAGAATTCCACGGTTGTTCTCTCTCTTTCTATAAAAACAGCGGCAGCAGAATCCTCTCTGTTGCCGCTGCCGGTATACATGATTGTCCTGATCTCATACTAGAATTTAATAAAAAGCTTTCAAGGCTTTTTATAGCACCGCAGGTGCATTAAATTCTCTATGATAAGTGAGGCTCGAAATGTTCGATTTCGCTCAGCCGAACTTGTGCATGGCTGACGGCGCATCAAGCCACAGGCTTGATGCGAGCCTGCGTAGCAGACGTAAAGTTGATTAAAGATTGAATTAACTTTTCGTATCAGACGGCCTCGATCTTGCGCTGAGCGTCCTCGTCGTCTTCCTCTACCAGACAGATGTCAGCACCCACGCCGCGGAGCTTTTCAACCAGCTTTTCGTAGCCCCGCTCAATATAGTGGATGCAGCCAATCTCGGTAATGCCCTCGGCGGCCAGCCCGGCGATGACCATGGCGGCGCCGGCTCGGAGGTCGCAGGCCATCAGCGGTGCGCCGGAGAGCTTGGAAACGCCTTCAATGACGGCGACTTTTCCGTCTACCTGGATCTGTGCGCCCATGCGGCGGAATTCTGCCACATAGCGATAGCGGTTTTCCCAGATACCCTCAGTGACCACGCTGGTGCCCTCTGCAATCGCAAGACAGGCAGAGATCTGAGGCTGCATATCGGTGGGGAAGCCGGGATAGGGCATGGTCTTGACATTGACCCGCTTGAGGGGGCTGCTGCGGGAAATGCGGACGCAGTCACCGATCTCCTCCACCTTGGCGCCCATCTCCACCAGCTTGGCGGAGATGCAGTCTAAGTGCTTGGGGATGACGTTCTTGATGAGCACATCGCCGCCGGTAGCAGTGACGGCCGCCATGTATGTGCCGGCCTCAATCTGATCGGGAATGATGGAGTAGCTGCCGCCGTGAAGCTGGCGGACGCCCCGGATACGGATGACATCGGTGCCTGCACCCATGATATCAGCGCCCATGGAGTTGAGGAAGTTGGCCAGATCCACAATATGGGGCTCTTTGGCGGCGTTTTCGATGATGGTCAGGCCCTGAGAGCAGGCGGCAGCCATCATCGTGTTCATGGTAGCGCCCACAGAGGCCTGATCCATATAGATGGTAGCGCCGTGGAGACCGTTTGCCGGGGCGGTTGCGTGGACATATCCGGATACCACATCCACCTGTGCGCCCAGCTTTTCAAAACTCTTGACATGCAGGTCAATGGGGCGGGTGCCCAAATCACAGCCGCCGGGCATGGAGACGACCGCCTGACCGAAACGACCCAGCAAGGCGCCGATCAGGTAGTAAGAAGCCCGCATCTTCCGGGACAGTTCGTCGGGGACGTGGCAGCTGGCAATATGACTGCTGTCAATTTGAACCGTGTGCTTGTTGATCAGGCGCACATCGGCACCCAACTCTTCCAGAATGCGGAGAATCAGGGTGACGTCGCTGATCTGGGGAATGTTCTCGATCCGGCAAACTCCGTCCACCAGAAGCGCAGCGGGAATGATGGCCACGGCTGCGTTCTTTGCACCGCTGATCTCGATCTCTCCGAAAAGGGGCTTGCCCCCGTTAATGACATATTTCTGCAAAGGTGACACCTTCTTTAGTTATATTGAACTGCCCTTGGGGCAGGGTGGGAAACGGGAGAGACTGCAACTGCCCTTTGGAGCAGGAGTCCCGTCACCGATCATCGCAATGCTATATCCCTAATGAGACGCATATAGTATACCACCGGTTTACAATAAAATCAAAGGCGAAAACGGCGCTCAAACCACCCAGGATTGCGGATTCCGTCTCCTGACTGTAACCAAAATCGACAATATAAAACAATAAAATTTCAAATTTGTAATTTTTGTAACTTTTGTTTCGCTTTTCGTCAAAATGTAGAAATTGTAAAAAGAGGGAACCGCCTCTGATCTGGCTCCGAGGCGGTTTAACCTCTTGACAGGCGTGGTATAATAATTTAATACGAATAGAAAGGGGGAGTGGATTTGGCCATTCAGCGGGGCGTCAAGCCAATTGCGGCAAACCGAAAGGCGTTTCACGATTATTTCATTGAGGATCGCTATGAGGCGGGGATTGCACTGTGCGGCACCGAGGTAAAGAGCCTCCGTGCGGGCAAGGTCAACCTGAAGGACTCCTTCTGTCAGGTCAAAAACGGAGAGCTGTTTCTCTACGCCATGCATATCTCTCCCTACGAGAAGGGAAATATCTTTAACCGGGATCCTCTCCGGGATCGGAAGCTGCTGATGCACAAGCGGGAGATCCGGCGCATCCAGGCGAAAATCCAGCAGGACGGTTACGCTCTCATTCCTCTCTCACTCTATTTGAAGGATTCCAAGGTAAAGGCGGAGCTGGGACTTGCCAAGGGCAAGAAGCTGTATGACAAGCGAGCCTCTACGGCGGAACGGTCTGCCAAGCGTGAGATGGACCGTGCCATGAAGTCACAGGGCCGCAATTACTGATGCGCTACATTTAAAGGAGGAACTTCCAATGGCACAATACCCTCAGGTCACCATTGAGATGACCGACGGCGGCAAGATGGTGGCAGAGCTCTATCCCGAGGTCGCACCCAACACCGTGAACAATTTCCTGGCGCTGGCCGGATCCGGCTTTTATGACGGCCTGATCTTCCACCGGGTCATCCCCGGCTTTATGATCCAGGGCGGCGACCCCATGGGCGCCGGCTATGGCGGTCCTGGTTACAGCATCAAGGGCGAGTTTGCATCCAACGGTTTTGCCAACGAGCTGGTTCACAGCAGAGGCGTGCTGTCCATGGCTCGCTCCATGGATCCCGATTCCGCCGGCAGCCAGTTCTTCATTATGGTGGACGATGCCCCGCATCTGGATGGGGACTATGCCGCCTTCGGCAAGATTATCGAGGGTATGGAAGTGGCTGACAAGATCGTCTCTGCCAAGCGGGACTGGAATGACCGCCCCCGGCAGGAGCAGAAAATCAAGCGCATGACGGTTGATACGTTCGGTGTGGAGTATCCCGCACCGGAGAAAGCGTAAGTTTTCCATAGCATCCCACATCAGTTTACCCATCTCCCGGAACGGCATTCCGTCCCGGGGCTTATCTGGGGGCGTACTGGTTTCGACGGGGATGGGGAAGCAGGATCAGCGAGCGGCGGCGCCTGTCCGCCATAAAACGGGCAATTATAAATCAAATAACAACGACAATTACGTTGCTGTCGCTGCCTGATTAGGCGCGACCGTCTCGACCGGAAGGGCCACGAGCCGGCTTGGGGCGTGACTTAAGTGGCGAACGTGCGTACGGTAAGCTTTGCCCGTGGCTCACGCCAGCATGAGGGAATGTAAATAACCGTCTGCGCTCGGAGAAAGTTCTGTGGGTCTGTTTTCGGACGCGGGTTCGATTCCCGCCGCCTCCACCAACGGGGTATAAAGCGAACACCTACTACTTCAAAGGTGGCTTTGCTGTTACGGTTTGGCTTTAATACCCATTCAGAAAAAGACGGTTTTCCAATTACGGAAAGCCGCCTTTTTTCTTTATTTTGGCATGAGAAAACCGCCCGGCATAGTGCTGGACGGTTTTCTTATTATATCGTCGTCAATGGCTCTTAACGATGAAATACAGCTAAGTACGGCGCGGCAAGGTTACTGTAATGGCTACTCATTGCCGGATTGCGAATAGTACGGCGCAGAATGTCCGTCAGGCCGTCAAAGGCTGCAAGATACTGGCTCCCGCTGTAGCGTGCCCCGGCATTGGCAACATTGCGCAGAACGCTGGCGGCCTCTCGGTCGTCTTTCAGCTTTTCGGCAGCGTCCCCGGCTGCATGACCGATCAGCCGCTTCATTGTCGGGCTGCTGGCCTCATTGAAAAGCCGGGCATACTCAGACGGGGTGAGAATGCCGGAGTTCAAAAGCGTCAAAACGTCGTGGTCAACATCGGCAGGACGCGCCGCGAATTTATCACTAATTGCTGTTTCCAGTTCGGCTCTCATAGCAGAAG
>CACYLC010000053.1 GCA_902775105.1 Oscillospiraceae bacterium | reverse complement strand
GATGACAAGAGAGACATGGCTGCGGTGCATGAATGTGCCAGCGGTCACAGAAGTCTGGTGATGGCAGTCAATGCACTGGTACAGTCCGTTGTGCAGTTCTCAGTGACGTTTGCTCCCACACTTGGGGCATACAAAACCGTTAGGCCAGCGGTGCCGTGCCAGAGCGTCTCGGCAGTTCTCCTCGGTGGCATACTGCGGCAGTCTCCCAAATTTTGTGTAAACATCAAATAATGGTGTAAAACTCTTGACACTACCTCTCTTTTTGCCCATAGCTAAAGCTTTTTGTTGCCACTGGCAGCGCCAGTGGTTGTCCTTTCACCAAAACTATACCCCGTTGCCTTTCAGCAGCGGGGTATGGAGACTCGCTTATTGTTAAGAAGTCGGATTTTCTGCACTCATCATTTGCTTCTCTCACAGCGAACGGCGCATCTTGTTTGGCCGCCGAGATTACAGGTAAACAGCGTCAAATCCCAGCCAGCTATGGTATTATCTATCATCTCTTCCACTGCCGTAGGCTGCACCGTCTCACGATTGACCACTACATAGTGAATTACCTCGCCGTTTACATTCGTGAAGTAGACATCGCTCCCAATTGAAACCCTGCGAATGGGACTAAAGTGTTTTGCGTAATTGTGCCCGCAGATCACCAGATCGTCTGTATAATACGAGCCGGTATATCGGCAGGGACTGTTTTTCAGCCTGGTATAGTCCCACTCGGCGGCTACAGGCAGCGAAAGACCCAGAGACGGGATTTCCAATACACCGATATAGTCGGTTCCGTCAATCTCAATCACCGGCATCTCCTGTGCCTGAACAGCCTCTTCCGATTCTGCCCATTGCAGAGCAGTTTTATCGTCCTGAACAGCAATCTGTTCCTCCAATTCTACTACCAGCAACCGGGATGCCTGCTCTGCATTATCCGCCTCCCAGTAATTATAGAGCGTCAATGACAGGGCGCCAAGCCACAGGCAAATCCCCAGAAGGAGAAACGCAGTTCCCTTTTTCCTTGGTATCATCAACTGCGATATGCCCTTTCGGACTGCTTCCGCAGCGTCAAACCGATGAATACGCACACGGTACCAAATCCCGATAGAACGACCGCCGGCCACCAGAGCTGCCCTGTCTGGGGCAGCTTGGGCTCCGAAGGCTTGCCCTGCTGTGGCAGTCCGGGCTTGGCGGGCTTTTCAGGCTGGGGCTGATCCGGAGTTTCGGAGGGAATTTGATCCACTGTGGTGCCGGGCTTCGGCGTTGCGTCAATCGTGTAGACATAACTGCCGTCCTCCCCTCTTTGGGGAATGGACACCAGGAAGGGATTGATCACACTATAGCCGTCTGCTGCTTCCCTCTGAACGACCAGATACAGTCCCAAGGACAGATCCGGAGCAACGGCCAAGCCGTCATCCCCCACCGTAAGCTCTGTGCCGGTCAGTCCTCTTTTTTCCGCATACTGCGCCAATGCCTCTGCCAGATCTGCTGTCAGATCAGCGTCCTCCTCAATGGCAAGATCGAAACCCGCAAAGTCCGTTGTGCCGTTGTCAAAGGCATAGCCGTTATCTATCTTGATATCGGCAACCTTGAACAGCTCCAGCGTTCCGCCGGAGACCGTTTCCCCCGTTTTGGAGCTTTTTATTGTGACCGACAGCTCGCCTGTTCGTTCTAAATCAATGATTTCCACCGCAAGGGCAGACGACAGCGCAAGCGCCGACACCATGAGCACCAGCAGCATGGAGATCAAAATCTGTTTGAACTGTTTCATAATTCATTCCCCGTTTCGTGATTTCGGACGTTTTTTGTCGATCCGTTTACTTTCCCTTCCTTTGACGCCTTCCCTGACGGCCTGTCCCCGCAGCACCGTCGTAATTCCGCGCCTCTCGAAGATCAGCCATGGCCAATACCTCTTTATAATTATCCTGCTCAAGTCCCTTTTCCTTACAATATGTAAGGTAGAAGTCCGACCCTCTGTGCAGTCTGCAGCTAGTCGTGACCAAAAGGATCAACAGCAAAATCAAGACCAGGCATGCGCCAATCAGGATCGCAATATAATTCGGTTCGATCTGAATGGCCTCGGCTACCACATTTGCCTCGCCATCTGCGTTGGCGATGCGGTGTCCCCGCACCAGCAGCCGCTGCGTGTTGATGCCGTAGGGCGTACAGGTCAGCAGGGTGCAATAGTCCTCCCCCGGCACGATCTGCAAATCGGACAGGTCGGTTGGCTCGTCAATTCGGATCTGATCTACCTCATAGGTCAACGTCTCGTTTAGAATGCTGATCGTCCAGGTATCCCCTACCACCAGCCGATCCAGATCGGAAAACAACCTGGCCGACGGCAGTCCCCGGTGCCCGGAGAGTACACAGTGCGTCCCCTCGCCGCCCACCGGCAGACTCGTCCCCGCCAGATGGCCGATGCTGGTTTGCAGCACCGATTCGGAGGTGCCGTGGTAGATGGGCAGTGTGACATCGATCTTGTCAATGTTGATGTAACCCATGTTCCCTTTGCTGTTGAAGCTCAACTCTGCGTTGTATGCAGCCTCTTCCTCATCGGTCATCTTCCAAATCGTGCCGCGCTCCGTGAGGTCTGCGTTATACGCCCGAGCCGATTCCAGAATCCGCTCATGCTCCTCTGTGTCCATGGAGGCCACTTGCTCGGCATAGCTCATGATCACCCGGCTCTGATGGAAAGAGTTCCAGTAGTCTGCCAGAGAGGGATAGAGGAGCATCCCCAGCCCCACCAGCAAAATAGCGGTCAATATGACGGTGGTGAGGTGTTTTTTCAGCCATTGTTTTATCATTGCAGTTACTTTTCCAGCGTCTTTCTTCTTTTCTGTTCCATACCCGGAACAGCTCTGCGCATCGGAGGTCTCCCCTTTCAATGCGCACAGGTCTTCCCGGCATGCCCTTCCGGCAGCCCGGGTCCGGTTCAAACCCGGGCCGTCGGAGGGTGTTTGCGCTATTTAAGGATTCGCCGTATCAGGGCAGATCAGCGGCGGATTCTCCGTCTGGTCACCAGGACCACGCCCGCTCCCAGAACCAGAATGGAGCCCATGATGTAGAAGATCGTGGTGCCGATGCCGCCGGTGGTGGGGAGCTCGGTGCCCGCGTTATTCGCAACACTGAGCGTATAATTGGCCGCAGACTCAGTAGCTTTTGCGAGTTTGCTTCCTTCGACCGTGTAAGGAGAAGTCAGCAGATTATAGCCCTTCGGGGCTTCTATCTCTGTCAGGGTGTAATCCTGTTTGTCAAGACCCTGAATCTCGATAGAAGTGTTTTCCTTCATGTCAATTGTTGTGGTAGCGCCAGTTTCACCAGCAACGGCAACACGATAAACACTTCCATCGCCGTTGACATCAATGAAGGACACCTTGATAGTGCCAAGAGTCAGTTCAAACTTGGCACCTTTCAAACCAACGCTCGTATCTTTTGCGTCAACTTTTTTCAACGTAAAGTGATAGGTGTCAGTAGTGGTGGTATCACCTCCAACAGACTCAGGATTTGCATCGCCACTTCGATTATAAGTAACAGTTACAGCGTTTTGGGCAGATTGAGTGGCAGCCGAAGCAAGCACAACAGCTTTATAAGTCAACGTGACAGGAATGGTTGAATTGCCATCTTTGGCGGCATAAATACTATTTCCCTGCCCATCAACCCAAGTAATCGTGATACTCAGTTTTCCAGCATCACCAGACGCTACGCTGACAGTGGCAGGATACTGCGTATTGTTCACAACCGCACCGTTGGTGATGACTTGAGTTGCACCAACGGTCACATTGATGGAGTCAGAATCAATGGTCATATTGGTGGGCTGATCTTCGATATTGAAGGCAGTGACTTTCTCGGAAGAAACATTGCTTCCGCTACCTTTCGTCACCCAGTTAGTTGCATTGTAAGTCACTTTAAAGCTCTGGGTTGTACCAACAGCGGCATCATTGGCAGCAGTATTGAGTCCGGTCACGTCACTGCCATTAATCACAGCGTCCTCAGCGGTGATAACCTTAGCCGGTTTTTCAGGCTCCTGCGAGTTCTTATCCTTAATGGTAACTTCGCTCTTGGCGCTGTCTATGGTAACTACAGTGCCAAGGCCGGAAGTAACGTAGTAATAGCCATAAGCAAGGTTGCCAAACTCCACAGTGTTGCCTGTGGCTTTCTTGTCAGTGCCGAGACCAGATGTAGCAGTTACTTCGGTAAATTTGGTAAGGTTCGAATCGATCCAAGATGCAATGGTATCTGCGGGGGTGCTACTGTTAGTTAACCGAACATTGAAATTGCCTGCAGAATCCTTTGTCCCAGAGATGGTGAACGGGCCAGAAATCAGGTCAGATCCCTCTGTGCCACCGAGAGCTGTGAACAAGGTCTGATTAACAGTATAGGCGATACTGTCGCCGTTGTAAGTGGCATCAAACACCTTAAAAGCCTTGTAGGTGACGCCTACGGTCGCATTTTCGATGGTGACCTTGCCGTCAGTGCCATCGGCAAATGCCGTGATGCCCATAGCCATCATCATTACGGCTACAAGTACCAAAGCCAGAATTTTCTTTACCAGTTTCATTTTGCTTTTTCTTCTTTCTGCCCAAATGGGCTTTTTGTGAGTTGCTGTTTTTCACAGCTGGGGCTGTGCCGTCCGGAAGGCATTCTTGACATTGCCTGCTCAGCCGGTCAGCGGTTTGTTTATCTATCATCGTCTTCAGTCTTCGGCGTTTGAATTCGTCGAGAACAGAGGCTTAACAAGACCTCCTTTCTCTGCGCCTCAGCCTGAAGCCGTACATCAAGGCAACTGTGACGATGAGGGCCAGGCCGCCTAATGTATAAGGTTGGGTGCCGGTTCCGCCGGTGAGGGGGAGCGCATCGCCATATGGGTTTTTAATTAAAATGGTGTTCTGATTTGTCTGTAAGGAGACATAGTTTGTATCGCTTATAACAACTTTATCTCCTTTTTGATCGACTACCTGAAACGGGATCTCACTTTGCAAAGTGATATATCCTGCCGGCGGCGAAACCTCCGTTAACTTGTAATACCCTTCCGGTAAAGTCATCGTAAACCGGCCATCTGCTCCGCTTGTATAGACACCATTAGTTGCGTGGGCAGTGTCCACTGTATAACGTTCGTAAGTACCGTTCGCTGTATCCGATCTGGTAAGCTCAAACTCCGCTCCCGGCAAGGTGCGCGCCACATTGGTTTCGTCCACTTTCAGAACGCCGATATCCATAACCTGTCTTTTGTCTGTGCGTTCTATCTTAAGCGTTCCAATCGCTCCGATATCATCCTCTGCGACACTGCTGGTTAGATAACTGGTCTTTCCATTTACGATATAAACCCATTTGTTCTTTTCCTCATCAAACATGATCGTGATTTCCGTATCGTCAAGAATGTAACCATTTGGCGCCGTTGTTTCCTTGAGCGTGTATGTTTTCTCTTTCCTCAGCCCGTAGAAAACAAGCTCCCCTTTACTGTCTGTTGTAAGCGATGTAGCAGCAGTCTCACAGCTTCTATCGCTATATACCGACGACTCGCCTTCTGCTGTCAGTTCAAACACAGCTCCGCTCAACGTCTGACCATCCGTATTCTTCTTGGTTAACCGGAGGCATACAGGCAGCGAATACTGATTGATAAATACCGGTTCTTCTGACTCACCATTCTCCGGATCTTTTACCGTCAACTTCGACGCAACATCCAATGTGGCATCAGTATTCAATGTTACTGTAAGTGTCAGCAGCAGCGTTCTGCTGTCATAGGACCAGTATGGCGAGCTTCCCGGAATCTCCCTGATTTCATACTGATAGATGCCCGGTGAATTAAATCCAAATGGTCCCAACAAGATCTCCAGTTGATCCTTATCGGTCTCTCCACCCTGGAAATTTGCAGTATATTCCGTCCTTTCAGGAGGGGGTGCGGCATTCAGTGCCTCCACTTCAAAATGGAAAGTCTCACTCTTTCCTGAACTCGGGAGTTGGCTTGTTACACCATTGCCATCCAGATCAAGCTCCTTGAGACTTACTGTAACAGGACTGGTGTTCACTTCTGTGAGCAGCATCATACTTCCAAACACATCGTTACCAGACTCCATGCGTTTTCTCACACCATATACATAAGAATCCGTCATGCCGCTATACTGGCACAGTCCAAAGGAAAAACAGTTATCAAAATTTGTCAAGCCCCGAGGTGCTGTTTGTTCGTGATTCGGTTTCGCAATGTCGTTATAGTACCAGGGATCACTTGTCGCGCTTGGCTTGATGCTCTCTATGGTAATATCTCCGCCATACGCACCTCCGCTTCCAAAGGACCTATAGGTGTTCGTTCCTGTTCTGACCTCCAGATAATCCGCATCTGTGTTATTTACCGGACTTTTGGCTTCTCCGCCTTGTACGTTAAACCAGACCTTTCCGCTGCCTGCAACTTTGACGGGCTCTTCAAAATTAACTACCGGAGTGTGGGAAGGGTCGATCCTCTTTTCCTCTATCATTCCCACAACAGCAGCATACGGAACTGCTTCATCTTCCAAAACTCCGTAGATCGACCATCCCATATCACAGAGAGTGAAATTCCCACTTGTGGCTGGTTGAATCGTGGCTACCAATGTGTACGTTCCAAAGCCCTGGTCCTTCACAAAATTGGATGCATTAAATGTCAGATACGCCCAGGATGTACCAATATTATCGTTACCCGCTCTGCTTGTATCCGTTTTTCTAGTGCTTGTATTGATCGTAACTTGTGTTCGACCGCCTTTCGGTCCATACAGATCAAGCGTATAAGATGCGTTGTTCACTGCTTGATACCCAAAGGAAAAATAAGCCTGCCTGATTGTTTTTGTATCCTCATCTCCGACCGGGCTATCCCATGTTATCACTGCGCTGGATCCGCTTTTAAACACTCCGGACTCACCAACCAGGGGCGCTCCATTTTGATCATTTCCGTTGGCTTTACCGTTGATCTTATCGAACTTAAAAAATAGTTTCGGACTCGACGTATTCTGATACGA
The DNA here is from genome assembly GCA_902775105.1 of Oscillospiraceae bacterium. Taxonomy (GTDB): domain Bacteria; phylum Bacillota; class Clostridia; order Oscillospirales; family Oscillospiraceae; genus Onthomonas. The sequence goes on along the minus strand of CACYLC010000053.1, from coordinate 4,276 downwards.
ATAGTCTTGATCAAAGCTATCGTTCAGAAATGAAGTCCCGCCGCCCCAGCTTCCTTTCGTCCACTGGTCATAGGTGTAGTTGGTGGAAGTATTATTATTGGCAGCGCCTTTTGCCCGAGCTGCCCAATTCTCCTCATTCACCTGATTCTCCCGGCTCATGCAGGCGATGCCGTTGCCACCCCCAAAGATATCTATGTGTCCAAACTCACGGAAGGTTCCAACATAAGGCTGTAACCATTCGCTTTCATAGGTGTATGTCGGATAAGACAATTTGTCCTTTGTGAGGATCGTCAGGATCGTTCCGTCTGCCAACTCAACCTGCAAATTCTCATCTGTATCAAAGGGAAGCAGGGATGTAAGCGTCCAGTCATTCTCGTTTTTTTCTATCTGCAAGAGGTTCTCATCGCTGAAAGTCACATTGATCACATCACTGATGGGACTTTCGATTTCCAGTTTCTCGAAGAGCTCAGAGAGCAGCATCTGTGTGTTCCCCGGCATGTGATATTCCTGCTCTCCGAAATAAAAGTCGACTGTGAAAGTATACAGACCCCAAAGAGAGAATCCTTCCGTTTCAAACGAAATGCTTCCGTCGTCTGTGAGTTCCGTATCCATCTTCTCAGCAGACATATCTTCATCGATCAAATGCGTTACGGTAACTTCTTCGTTGGACTCTTTCGTTTCAATCGCGGGGCTCTTGATGATAACCGAGACGGTTTCATCCGGCTCCCATTCCTCTCCGTCAACCAAAATGCAGATGTCATATACAACGATATTGTCCACTGCATTGATCACAGATTCTCCGTAATATGACACGAGTTCATCTGTTGTGAGCGCAACGGGAGTGATTGAAGCCTCTGCCCCCTTCGGAAGCCTGCCAGTGATCTCCACCGAAGCGCCGTCCGTGGTTGTCGCTGTTATTGTTGATACCTTGACATTATCCGTCTCCACAATGGCATACACGAAAAACGCATCCGCTTTGAATACCACCTCGTCCTCGGCGGACGGCTGATTTACCTGCTCCACGACCTCGGCCTTGCCCGCATCGTCCACGTGGACGACAATGGGCTCCTCCACCTCGGCGATGACTTTGGAGGCCAGGGTGATAATGATCTCTCCGGCGGGTTTGATCTCCTCGCCGTCAGCGTTGTAGAAGGTGATGTCCACGGCTTGAACCTGCACGACATCGCCCTCCACTGCGTCGGAGACGGCGTCGATGATCTCGCTCTCCTTCACGGCGGTGACAGTCATGGTGGTTCCGGCGGGGAATGCGCCCTCAGGGGCTGCAGCGGTGACCTTCACATCGTCGGTCTCGCCCTCGAAGCGCTGCGCCGGGAGGATGGAGGCTTTAATTGCCTCTCCCACCTGTTCCGCTTCGCCCGCAGGTTCCTCCTCTGGTTCATCGGACTCGTCTGTCTCATAAGGCATCTCCCGCACTTCAGCCGCGTCTCCGTCAGGCTCCGCCGCCGGTTCCTCGGGTTCATCGGCGTCCTCCGCAGGCGCAGGGGTCTCCTCTACCGCTGAGAGTTCTTCTGTCTCCGGGGCGTTTTTCTGCTCTGCGTCCTCAATGACGATGCCCGGCTCTTCCTTCGCCACATCCGTTTCCAGCGTGATCGCGGGAAGAATCAGGTGATAGGTCGTGGCGAATACCACAATGGCAGCCAGAATGGACACAGCACGCCTCTGATACTTACGGCGGCGAGCCGTTCTCCTCTTTCCGTATGGTTTCATTTCCATTTTTCGTCCTCCAAGCCTCTATCAAAGGGTATTTTTACTTCACGATTCCAAAGTCCGGCAGAGGCCAGACCCGGAACACGATTTTGCCTACGATCTGCTCTTCCGCCACACAGCCGATAGATGTATTTCTGGAATCCAGTGACACACTGCGATGGTCTCCCATCACAAACGCTCTGGATTCCGGCACCTGATACGGCAGGTCGATATTACACTCGCCAAACGCTTTTTCCGTCAGGTACGGCTCGTCGATGGGCACATGATTGACGTAGACGGTGCCGTCTTCCCCAATGTCCACCCAGTCGCCGGCCTGTGCAATGACTCGTTTGACCAGTATTTTGTTGTTGTAATAAAAGGCAATCACATCGCCGGTTTCAAATTTGCCGCCTTTGACAGAGATAACGACATTTCCCTCAGTCAAGGATGGCGCCATGGATTCGCCGTAAATATGCAGGACTGGCAGCAGCAGCACCGCCACCAAAACCGCAACTGCCGCAACAGTGATCAACGTAAAGACGGTATTTCGCAGTGCGTGCGCAAATCGCTGTCGGTATCTCAGCTCCCCGGCCAGCTGTACCATTTGCTGCCGAGTAGGCCGATCCTGCAGGGAGATCCGTTTTTTCGCTCGTGTCATGGATCAACTCTCCCCTTTATCAGATGCATGCGCAAGAAGATATCGGTGAACCAGCTGCTCACTTGTGGACAGCCTCTTTTCCGTCTCTTCCAATCTCCGGCGCAGCGCTTCCATTTCTTTATCCTGTGCAATCATGATCTCCAGCAGTTCCAGCCGCTTGAGCCGTTTCAGTTCGTTGTATGTCATATTTTCGTCCTCTTTTTTGCTCTTGATAACGGTCTGCGTTTCCCGCTCTGTTTCGAGGGTCAGCCCGTCTGCTTGGGCGTATTTACCATTTCCAGCAACCGTTCAGCGTCGTCTTTCACCCAGGCCTCGGCGTTCTTTCGGGCACGAATGGCGTCCTCCCGCCGGTAATAGCAGCCCAGGGAGTAGATTTTTCCCTTGTACTGGATCCGGGCTGCCCATTTGTCCCGTTTGCGGAATACGCCGGGATGTCCGCTGGTGTTGTCCTTGCGCACCGTATCCGACAGCACCGCTTTCAAATTGGTGTTGTCCACATACAGATTGCTCTCCATCAACACTTCGGCTTTTCGGCAGCCGCAGCTTTGATAATATCCTCGGAGCAGCTGATTTGCCTGCGCCTTGATCTCTTTGCCGCAGTCGCAGCGACATCGCCAAAGCACGCTCCGCTGTCCCGGGATTCTCTCTGCCAGCGGCTCCACCGCTGTCAGCCGTCCGAAACGTCTGCCACTCAGGTCAACGGCACGGCCCTGAGTGAAGCACAGTTCCCTGTGTCCCGCCCATTTGAGCAGGGCATTGACATCGGTAACATAGACCTCTACCGTTCGGGGAGACAGTCCACGTTCCAGAAGTCTCTGACGCCACATCGTCAGCCTCTCTTTTGTGACAATCCCATTTTTCGGCAGTGTATAACTAACTCAATTATAAAGCGACCATTTTCCATTGTCAATAGCGTTCTGTACCACGATAGGCATAAAAGCAGAGCCCTCTCCGGCCAAATTTTAGAAAAAAAGCTAAGAGGGCGTCTTTGGCCTGCCCAAAATATCCATTTTCAGGTCTTGCTCGTCTGAGCAGGATCTTTTTTTGATGTTTTAGGCATTACATAATATGAATTATGGGAAAAACGACCTCTGGGGTAGCTTGTCCTCCTTTGGAAAAACGACCTCTGGGGTAGTTTGTCCTCACCTGTGGAAAAACGACCTCTGGGGTAGCTTGTCCTCACCTTTGGAAAAACGACCTCTGGGGTAGTTTGTCCCCACCTGTGGATATTATTTTGATGCGTACTCCGGATTTGCCTCCCTTGTTATATCTCCATACACTGCCTTCAACTGTTTGAAAGCATCGAAAACCGTCTCAGGAATATCCACATGGGCAATGAAGTTCTTTCCCTTGGGCCCATAACCGTTTTCATCGTCTTTTAGTCTCGGGATCTCACCCATTAGTAAATTGACATAGCGGTCAATGTCCCACATTCCGTGAATGGGCTCTGAATAAACCAGATTATCATGCTCAGCTATGACGGAAGCCCTGTAAGACGCGTAATTGATTTTGAGCAGGTCATCCGATGTATATTTTCGCAGGCCGGCGTCCATACGCCTCTGCATCGTAGCATCCTGGCAAAGAATGATGCTGGAGCACTTGACATTGTTCTTTTTCAGCAGGTCCAACAGGTAGGTGATGTTGTTGCCGCAGTTGGTAGATTTTGACTCGAGGTAATCCGCCTTACAAGAATAGACTTCTTTTAAATATCTCTGAAAGACTTCCGCTTCCTGCAGGCCGGCTGTTTCAATCGCAGGGTACTCGTTGTGTACTCTTTGCCGCAAGGCCTCGGTTGTGTGTCCGGCGCCGCCTACTATGACATAGACTTTCGCGATCCGATCTTTGATCGCCTGCGCGAGCAGATCCCCGCCCTCGAGGATACTTCCGCCGAACAAGACGAATACGTCTGCC
>CACYLC010000052.1 GCA_902775105.1 Oscillospiraceae bacterium | reverse complement strand
ACCCAGACGATGAATACTTCTTCCTCAAGCTATTCGATGCCAGCCGGAGGGACTATGACCGCAACCCCAAATCCCACAGGTTTTGTGATTGAGCCAAAACAACGAAAAAAGAGGGAGAAATTTGATTAATATAGTGGACATTCAAAATCAGAGGTGCTATAATACAAAAGAATTCGTAAGTATAATACGCACAATGTGCAGGCCGCAAAACAGACTGCATTTTGTATCTATCCTGTGTGAGCGGTTTTACACCGCAGACATAGGCAGTTTTGAGTGATGAGGGGGAACTACCCAATGCGAAACAACACCCAGACAAAGCAAAAGCCCGCTGCCGCACATATTGTACTCACTGTGATCGGCGCTGTACTCTGCGTTGTGCTGATACCGATTCTGATCATCAACTGTACGCTGATTTTCCGCAGCTATACCAACCCCGATCAGGTCCCTGCGGTGGGCGGCGTAGTGCCGCTGGTCGTGCTGTCAGATTCCATGTATCCCCAGATCAAGAGCGGAGACCTGATCGTCTGCCATACGGTCCAGCCCGAGGAAGTGACAACGGGGGATGTGATCGCGTTTTTTGACCCCGCCGGCAGTGGCTCCAGCATTGTCACTCACCGGGTGGTGGAGATCGTGGCGGAAGAGGACAGCCTCTCCTTCCGTACCAAGGGCGATGCAAACAACGTGGAAGATCAGGCCCTTGTCCCGGCAGAGAATCTGGTGGGCCGGTATTCCTTTGGTATTGTCGGACTTGGAAACGTTGCCATATTCATGTCAACTACGCAAGGTCTGCTGCTCTGTGTGGTGCTGCCTCTTGTGCTGCTCATTACTTACGACCTGGTGCGCGGCCGCCGCCAGGAAAAAGCCCGGCAGAGTGACACCGATGCGCTCCGTGCCGAGCTGGAGGCGCTGAGAGCGGAGAAGTCGGCAACGCAGCAGAACGATACCGGAAACGTCACGTAATTCATGCAAACTACACCATGTGGACGAGCTTTGCGGTGAAGCTACCTTATTATAATGTATATCTGCCATGATGCCACGCATGGCTGGATAGAGTCCCTTGTGCAGACAGTGCACATGCAAATGTGGGGAACGGTCTTGGCCGTTCCAAAAAGGGAATGGCCCGAATCCGTTCCGGACGGAGCGGCGAGGAGCGTTTCCTGCAAGTTGTGCAGCAATGCACGAATTTACGGAAAGGAGAAATCAATCCTATGAAGAAAAATCATACCATGCGTCTGGCGACTCTGCTGCTGGTCCTGGCCCTGCTGACGGTCGGCGTCATCGGCGGTACCCTCGCCAAGTTCACCACCAAGGCCAGCGGTAAGGACTCCGCCCGTGTGGCTGCGTTCGGCGTTACGGTCAACGTCGAGGCAGACGGCGCCTTTGACGTGCAGTACGCCACGGATGACACCGCCTTTAACAAAGAGCTGTCCGTTCAGGCAACGAAGGACGTTGTCGCTCCCGGCACCAAGGGCGCGCTGACGTTCTCCATTAAGGGTACCCCTGAGGTCGCAACTAAGGTGGAGATCGTTCTGGGCGAGGAGAGCAAGGCTGTCCAGCTGGACACCTATGAGCCCATCAAGTTCTATGTGGGCGACAAGGCCGCTGCTGCTCTGACCGATGCTGACTACACCCTGACTCTTGACGAGCTGAAGACCGCATTGGCTAACTTGAATGCCCAGTATGAGGCCGGCACCTCCCTGGACGCCCAGTATACTGTCGCATGGAGCTGGCCCTTTGACAGCGACAACGACGTTGCCGACACCGCCCTGGGCGACGCCGCCAGCGCACAGGAGATCATTGATCTGACTGTCACTGTCACTCAGATCGACTAATTACTTAAGCGGTCTGCGAAGGCCGGACAAAGGTCTTCGCAGACACGCCGAAACGGGTCGTCTCCCGGCCGAACGTGGCCGGGCGGGAGATGACACTTTCCGGCTTTCCAGAGGGTCGGAGGGATCTGCTCCCCGCCCCTGTAGAAAGCCGGAATGACCAGACTGTACATATAAACCTATCAAAGGAGGGTGAGCCCCTTGCAACGACACAATACTACCGGACAAAAGAACATGAAAGGCATCAAGCGTTTTACCATTTTTGCGCTGATCCTGCTTCTGCTGGTTGGCAGCACGCTCGGTATCACCTCTGGCCTGCTGGGCGCCGTTGCTGCCGATGAGAGCAATGTGATCCCCTTGGCCACTTCAGCAAATCAGGTCACCGACAGCACTGGGATCAATCCGCTGCTCCTGCAGAGCAACCCCACCACAGGCTCCGGCGCAGAGGTAGAGAGCTGGATCACTGCCTCAGACCTGGAGATCTTCCGTCTGTCCTACGATGAGAACGGAGCGGTCACCGTCCGTTCTGCCGACGGCACAGACAAGGTCATTGCTCCCGGCACCGAAAATTCCTGCACCTTTAAGCTGAAGAACACCGCCAACTCCACTGTGGACTACACTTTGCTGGTCACGGCGCAGATCTCTGACGAGACCGTCGAGCTGCCCATCAAGGTTCGCCTGAACAGCTATTCCGGCGCATGGCTGGTGGGCGGCGATAACAGCTGGGCGGAGGTCGAGGATCTGGATGGCGTGACAGACGCCGCCCGCCTGGCAAAGAACAATTACGCAACCTATACTCTGGAGTGGCAGTGGCCCTTTGAGAGCGGCAGCGACGACTATGACTCCTTCCTCGGCAACCTGACCGACGGGGAGGATGTGGCCCTGACGATCAATCTGGAGATCCTGACTGTTGAGGTCGAGGAGCCCAACAACGACTCCGATCAGGACAGCACCAAGGACACCGGCAACAACAGCAACACCGGCAAGAACAACACCGGCAAGAACAACACCGGCAAGAACAACGGCTCCAGCGGCGTCAAGACCGGCGATGAGAGCAAGCTTGTGATCTACATTGTGGTGTTTGCTGCGGCGGCTGTGATCCTGGTCTCCGTGCTGTTCATCCGTAAGAGACGGAAGAGTCGGGAGTAAGGAGACAGAAAGTCACAATGAAACAGAAGACCGAGACGAGAGAGAAACGAACAGTCTCCGTCCTCTGGCAGCGTCTGGCACTGATCCTGCTGGCATCGGTGATCGGTGTTCAGCTGTACCACTGGTATTCGGGCAGTCTCCGCAAGGATGAACTGCCGATGCCCATGGGGGTGGGGATGTCCATTGTCCTCTCCGGCAGTATGGAGCCCACCCTTCAGGTCAATGACCTGGTCATCGTACACCGGCAGGACAGCTACCGGACGGGCGACATTGTGGTCTTTCAGACCGGCTCTGCCCTTGTGGTCCACCGGATCGTCTCCATGGACGGGGACACCGTGGTCACAAAAGGGGACGCCAACGACGGAGCGGATCCTCCCATCGCAACGGATGCCATCAAGGGCCGTGTGGCGGCAAGGATCCCCGGTGTGGGCGCAGCCGTACGATTCCTGCGGACCCCGCTGGGCATTGCGGCGGCACTGATCGCCGCGGTGGTGATAGCGGAATTCTCCTTTCGCAGGGAGCGCAGGGCGGACGATCAGCAGACAGAACAGCTGAAAGAGGAGATCCGCCGGCTCCGGGCAGAGCAGGAGCAGCAAAACGACCAACGAACAGAGTAAATCAAACAAGGAGCCGAGACGGCTCCCAAAAACGATAAGAAGGTGACAATAAATGCGGCAGTCCGTGGAAAACCAGAAACATCTGACCCTCCGAATTGCTACTGTCCTGCTGTGCCTGACATTGGCGACCAGCTATGCGCTCAGCGGCTCGCTGGCTCGATTCATCCGGAGCGACAGCAGCGACGAGCGCACCGCAACAGTGGCCCTGTTCGGACACAGCGAGGAATTCAGCCTTTCTGATTTGCAGATCAAGCCCGGCGACGTGGGCGAAAGCGCCATTGTAGTGCCGATCACGATCACAAATCAGTCTGACGGCAAGATCAGCGAGGTGGCTCAGAGCTACACCATTGAGATCAAGACCACCGACAACCTCTCGCTGCAGTACACACTGACAGAGAATGACGAGTCCCTGACCAGCGACGCCAGCGTGACAGATTCCTACTTTTATCAGAGTGAGGATTGGGTCTTTGAGGCCGGTGTAGCTGGCACGAAGGAGTACAATCTCATCGTCGAGTGGCCCAGCGGCAGCGCCACAGCGGAGGACTCCCTGAAGCTGGAAGACATTACCATTAACATCAACGTGACTCAGATCGACTAAGGAGGTGACAGCGGAAATGAATCAGAATGTGAAGCAGCGCCCCACGGGTGCAAAGCGGAAGCGTCGTCTGCCGCTGTACAGCCTGGTCCTGATCGGCTGTCTGGCAGCGGTGGGCCTGTTTGCGGGCCTCTCCGCCAGATACGTGCATCTGCATAGCGATACCGATGCCGCTCTGGCCCAGCACTTCTACTTTACCAGTGACGTCCTCGGCACACCTGTTGCCGGCGGCGGCGTCAGCAGCGACAATACTTACACCCTTCGTGCCGGTGTGGATCAGATCGACATTGTGCTGTATAACACTGCAGACGACCTGCGTACTTCCGAGGTAGACATTGACTACACCGTGACCATCGTTGACGCAGAGGGCAATGCTGTGGCCGGTCAGGGCGCGCAGTCCGGCACGATCACCGTTGCGGACGGCCAGGCGGCTGTCTCCTTTAAGGGCCTGGCTTCCGGCACCTATACCGTGACCGCCAACGCAACCAAGCCCTATACCGCAACGTTGGTCGGCCAATTTACCGTGGTGGCAGAGACTCAGGGTCTCAGCTACGCTGTCACGGATGGCGGCGAGTACATTATCGTGACAGTCTCCAGCGCCGGCGAGGGCGGAACGGTTACGCTCAAGTGGGACTCCGCCAAGTTGATCCCTGACGAGACCAACAGCGTGCTGAGAAATGCCAGCGGCAGCGTGGATATTACGCTGGACAAGTACTCCTCCGGCACCTATCGCTTCTTTAAGCAGACATCCGACACTTACAATACTTCTAAGACAGCAATCACAGGAACGGAGGTGACGATCGGTGGCTAATCAAAAGATGCGCGGAATCAGCCGTATTCTGGCCCTGCTTCTGGTGGTCGGACTTCTGCTGGGCGAAATTTCCGGTATGAGCGCCTATGCCGTCTCTGATGCAGACGACGGCGCTGCCAGTGCTGTTGCCGCCGACGGTGAGCAGGGCGAGGAGCCTAACTCTGAAGAGGACGTTTCCGCTCAGGGGAAGGACTCGACCGTGCCCGCCACTGACGACAACGACAACAACGAGGACGAAACTCCTGCCGACGTAGTGCCGAAGGAGGATCCCGCCCAGCCCGCTGAGGACCAGGATAAGTCCGCCGAGGAAACTCCGGCGGAAGAGCCTGTGGATATCCCTGCGGCAGTGAGCCCCCTCCAGACGCCTTCCTTTGCTCCGGCGCTGCCCGACCCTGTGGCCGACCTTCAGGCCCAGATCGACGCCCTTCCCACTGCGGAGGAGTTCCTCGCCCTCTCTGCGGAGGAGCAGAGCGCTGCGGCCGAGTCCGCCGACGAACTCTACGCCGCCTATCTGGCCCTCTCTGCGGAGGAGCAGAGCGTCATTGATCCCCAGCGTGCTCTGGACCTGCTGGATGCGGCGTCCCCTGTGAGCCTGCTGAGTGCGGACACCAATCCCTACACGCTGAGCGTCACCTTTGACAGCCAGGATCTGCGCAATACGGCAGAAGACCCGGACGATGAGGCCGTCTACAAGGAGTGGCTCTTCACGGACCCCAAGGATCTGAAGATCGTTGTGGATAAGGACAATACGATTCCGGATGACGGAAAGCAGTACGTCCTGGTCATCAAGCTGCCCCAGCAGCTCTACTTCACCGGCCTGCCCAGCGCGAATGACTACATTGCGGCCCAGGACTTTACAAAGAATCCGGACATCAATGTGCAGGTGATTGGCTATCAGAATGTAACCTATAAGGTCCAACCCTACAGCGGCGAGCTGCGTCTGCTGCTGGATAAGACCAAGGACCACTTTAACGTCCCGCTGTCCATCATGTACGATCAGTGGCTGTGGTGCGCTGTCGAGAATGCTCCCCTGACAGCAGACGGCGTCTTCCCCATTGAGGTCAGCCTTGTGCAGCAGGATGACACGGATATTTCTTCTGTCGATACCTCAGATTCTGTGCTCCAGTATGTTCTGGACAAGGCCTACTCCAGCAGTACGCCCTACGCCCTTAGCGGCGACAGCACCACTGCGCTGACGACAGACAAAAAGGGCTATATCGCCGGCGGATCATCGAGACTTTATGACCTGACTACAGCCGCGTATGTCAATGGAAACATCGTTACTGCTCCTGGCGGCAAGGGTTACCAGACGCTGTTCAAGTCGGCAGTCCGTCAGGATAAAGTGCGCGGCAACGGATACCTATATCAGCACATCACCGCCAACTTTGATGTGCCACAGATCACCTATACAGATGCTAGCGGTGTTCTGCACGAAAAAGAATACTTACTGCCCAATATTACGAGCGCTGTCGAACAAATGAAGGGCATGAATTACACCATCACACCTCACACGCAGACCATTGACGGTAAGGACGTGATCACCTACTTTACCTATGAGGCTGATAATGTGATGCTTGTGGACTGGAATACCTTCCTGATTACGCCTACCTTTACGCTGCCGGAGGGCACTCGATTTCAAGATGACAGCATGAGCGTAACGGCTCCGAACATCCAACTGCATATTACTGCCACGAATATGGCCGGTCAGAAATGCCAGATCGGTGCGGCAACCCCTCTGAAGGCAAACTATACTGCTATATTCCAGAATGAAAAGTCGGACGTGACACTCAAGACTCGCACCAGGGAATACAATGCCTATGTGGCCTACAATGAGGCGACAGCGACCTGGGAGTCCCCGGCAAAAGAGGTACTGGGCGGCTTTGTGTTCGCGAACAATGGCAGCGGTTATTCCAACCCGGCAACCATTGAGATCGTGTTTAACAGCAATCCTGATGATGCGGGCAAATACCTGGTAGACAATGTCCATTGCCCTGTGGACTATACGCACTCAACGGAAAATGTGACGTTCCATATCGTGGCGGAAAACGCTGCGGGAGACAGAAAGTCCTATGAGTGGACGACGAAAAATGGCACCGCCTTCTACAAGGCAATCACAGTGAGCAATGCGGACGCCGGCAAAGCCCTTCCGGCTGGCTACTATATCAAGTCCGTCACTTATACATTGGAGAATGGCATTCCGCCTACGACCAGGTACTATGATGAGGTCTTTGCCAATGGCAGAACCCGAACCAGCGCAGCTCAGGCATTCTGGGGCTATTACGTGGGTGAAGTGGGCAGCCATGCATCTGCCACATTTAGCGTGAATAATGCGGACGGCACGCCCATGGTCGCCCCTCAGACCATGAAGACCACCGCCACCTCGGCCAATGATACCACGTATTATGCAACCTCCATGACCGTGGATGGAGCGACCTCGTCCTACATTACGGCGGGCCAGACCAGTGTGGTGAAACTCACAATCAAAGTTCCCAGTGAGAACTACCCAAACGGTCGCACGGACACGACCAACGGCTACCATGTCCTTGAGGGCGGCGTCGTCGGTCTGGTTCTGCCGGCGGGCATCGCTGTCTCCAATGTCACGGCGAAAAACAACCAACCTGTGGAGGTAAAAAGCATTGATTCAAAGCCTCTTGAGGACGGAAATGTTCTCTGGACCATCACCCTGGATCCGGAGGCTCGGACCGGTTACTTTGCAGAGAGCGGCCTAGACGCTCTGCCCGGCGGTGGTACCCTAACCGTCACGATTCCTCTGTCCACCCAGATCACCATGGACGCTACGACCATCGACCTGGGACAGAACCTCTATTTTGCCGGCTATCATCAGGGCCTTACTTGTGGTGAGAGCGGCCGTGGAGTGGTCGATACCTACGGCCTGACCGGGATTGAGGGCGATAGCAACATCAGAGTGTACGGCCTCACCACCCACCAGTCCCTCACCATTGCTACCAACACTGTCTCCCTGACCGTCACGGATGGCATCAATGAGGTGGGTAAGCATGAGCTGTCCCTGAGCAACGAGGGCGGTGGAGATCTGAACTTCAAATATCAGGTCAATATCAAGAACGGCGCCGGCGGCATGACCTCCAATTTCTCCTACTACATTCCTGTGCCTAAGACAAGCAGCGCCAAGGATCCCACCTACACCATCCTTCAAAACGGCTTTGACGCCGCCCTGACCGGTGCTGTCGAAACCACTTATACCCCCAAGGATGGCAATGAGAAACAGGAGGTCCAGGTTTTCTACACGACCGATTCGATCAAGTACAATGACGCCAGAAACGTCAGCTACACCGGCTGGAAGACGGCGGCTGAGATCGGCGACAATTGGGATAAGGTCACCCTGATCAAGGTAACTGTGCCCGGCAAGATATTGGACGATGACAGCCTCTTTATCAATGTGCCTCTGACCTATGGCGGCGATAAATTTGCCAACCAGGCGGGCAAGACCATTGAGTGGCGTTCCACCGGCTACTACATGTACACGATCGAGAACATCTACTTCTCCGGCGACTACGCAGGCAAGACCACCAACACTGTCACGCTGAAATACGTCCACGACTATTCCGACGAGATCGATCGCGTGAGGGAATTGGATCTGACTGCAGACGCCTCTTCTGACGAGAATCCCACCATCACCTTCGGCGCAGCCGACTCGAAGATCGAACTGCCCGCCTTTGAAGAGCCCCAGACCTTTAAGATCAGCACCGGAGACGCAACCCTGACGGCCTATGACTTTGACACGGTTGCCGACCTGACCGGCAGCGACGCAAACAGCAACTTCGGCCTGAAGGTGACGCTGAATGACGGCACCGCTGTGGACCTCTCCACCCTGACCGAGGCTGTGAAGCTGGGCGAGACCACAGCGAACACCGCTCCCAGTGTGACGGTGGACCTGAACTTCTCCCGTCAGCTGAACGATCCCACTCAAAAGTACATCACCTTCGTTCTGGAGAGCGACGCTGCCAAGCTGACCTTCAAAGTCAATGTGGTTCCCGTGCCCGCAAAGGCGGATGCCACCAACTCCGGTGTCCTCGCTGGCGAGGTGTTCGGCAGCGCGGCTGTGAATGACAGCGTGACCATTGCCAAGGACTCCTCCTTCACTGCGGTCTACGTGGTTGACAAGTTCCAGCCCTCCTCCTATGAGGCTCAGACCCTGGCCCTCCAGACCGCTTCCGGCGCAGCCGCCACGCTGCCCAGCGGCGCTACCGTCATCATGATGGAGCTGAACGAGAGCGGTGAGCCCCAGAACTACTGGTACTATCTGGCTGATGGCTCTGCCGCCTCCATTGACCTGAAGTCCTTTAAGAAGATGGGCGGCTCCGGCAGCTACAGCTATGATACCACCTCCTCCACGCTGGGAGACCTTCGCTACAAGCTCGTGCTGAACTTCTCCGGTGCTTCTGACCTGTTGAGCGGTGACTATCAGCTGGTGTTCAACGCCCAGCGTAAGACCGGTACAGGCGGCGCAAACGTCACTGTCCCGTTGGATGTGACCTTCAGCGGACTTGCAAGATTCGGCCTCACCAATGGCGAAACCTCCGGCCTGACCACCGAACTGACCTACAGCTTTACCGCCGCCGGTGCGGAAGACGCACGCTGGCCGGGCAAGCAGCTGGCCGTCGTCCTGCAGGCCGCCGAGGACAGCGATCTGCCCGCAGACCTGAGCCTGACGATTGGCGATGCCACCTATAATCTGACTGCCGACCAGCAGTTCATCATCCCCATCAGTGCAGTCGTGCCTACCGGAAGCACCTCCGAGACGCTCTCCGGCATCACTCTGGTGTCCAAGCAGTTCCCGGCAAGCGGCGCTGAATACACCTTCACACCTGCGCTGTATGTCACTGCTGACCGTACCGCTCCGCTGAACGGCGAGAAGGTCGCTACGGCAGACGACATCACCTTCACCGCTGAGGAGGTCAAGGTACCCTCTCTGGAGGTCACCGGCGTGAGAAGCGCAACCGCAGCTGAGTGGGTTGCCGGTCAGGACATTGCCATTGCGTACAAGAACCTGGCCGAAGGCTCCACCATCACCATTGCCCTCTACGACGGCAACGTCCAGCAGACCACGGTACTGGCCACTGCGGCAGCCGTAAATGCAAATGACGGCGTGATCACGCTGAGCGCAAGCGGCGACGGTACCATTTCCGGCAGCCTGGCGCTCACGCAGACGGCCGTAGCCGGAAAGACCTATAGAGCGGTCCTCACTGTCGCCGATGCCGAGAACAACACCGTCCTTTCCGTGCCCTACTACTTCATCGTTGAGGCTGAGACGGCTGAATAAGGCTGCATTCCCGGCCCGATCCGAAGACAATAAAGCCCCCTGGCGCAGCTACGGCAGGGGGCTGCTTCGGAAACTATGTGAGCACAGGCGGAGAAGCCGCCCTCACCAATCTGTATTCGTTCTGCGGCAGCAGTGCCGCAGATTGGATAACCGCAAGTGATAAACACATTTGAAAGGAGATCATTACCCATGAGCAAGAACAAAACCATGCGTCTGGGCGCTGTCCTGCTGGTCCTGGCGCTCCTGACCAGCGCCATCATCGGCGGCACCCTGGCCAAGTACACCGCCAGCACCGACAGCAGCGATACCGCCCGTATCGCCGTCTGGGGCTTCGATGAGGAGACCAAGATCGAGATCGAGAACCTGCTGTTTGCCACCAGCTACACCGATCCTGCCGACGAGAAGACCACCGTTGATGCCGATGTGAACGTCATCGCCCCCGGCACCGAGGGCGAAGTTGAGGTCAACTTCCTGGCCAAGGACGGCGTCACCCCCGAGGTCGCTTACAAAATCACCTTCAGCACCGAGGGCAGCGAAGCCGCTGAGGATATTCAGAACAACAAGAACATCGTTTGGAGCCTGGACGGAATCGCCTATGACTCCTGGGAGGAATTCCTTGCCGCAATCGAGGGCCTGAGCGAAGAGGTCGAGCCCAATAACCTCCCCGCCAACGACGGTAAGCACATCGTCTCCTGGGAATGGCTCTTTGAGGATGCCGATGAGGAGCAGATCGATGCTTCCGATGAGGTAGACACGGCCGCCGGCAACGCTGACGAGGACCTGAATGTCACCCTGGTCATCAGCGTCACCGCAACTCAGATCGACTAATTTGACGTCTCCATCTGCCGGGTCGTCCCCGTGGGATAACAAGACTGAAAAAGCCGGACAGGAATACCTGTCCGGCTTTTGCGGCAATAACGTTCGATTGAGGAATTGTATCAAAGGGCAGCGGAGAGAAATTTTGAGACAACAGATTGTAATTTTTTCGTTGCCTTTTTCAATAAACGGTGTCACCTATTACAGACCGAAAAGAAAGAGGTGGTATATATGGAGTTGCCGGATCATCTTGTGGGCCGAAGCGTGACGCAAATCTGCAGGGCGGCGGATATGCTGTGTATTGGCATCGGCTCAGTTGTTGAG
>CACYLC010000051.1 GCA_902775105.1 Oscillospiraceae bacterium | reverse complement strand
CACCCCAGCAGCGCCGCCATGTAGCCGACCATCTCCCGGCAGGTGTGTCCGGTCAGATCGCCCTCTATGGCCACGTCAGCGCCGCCGTAGTCCAGCGTTAGCCCAGCCTGGGTACAGATGTCCCTCAGCACCGCAAGGGCTGTGGTGGGGCTGCCAGACGGCGTATATTCCCCGCCCAGGGCATAATAGGCGGCGTCGTAGGCGGTGATGGTGGTGGCGTCCTCCTCGTTCTGGGACTCGGTCACTACAAACTGTCCCAGCGGGATGTACTGTACCTGACCGCCCACCTCAGCCCCCACCTCGATGGAGATGGGGGCATCCTGCAGCTCCTGCCAGTCGAAAACTTTGCACCGCACCATGGCGGCACAGACACTGCCGATAGACATCGCCTCGCCGCTGCAGCAGGAGGCGGTATAGGTCAGGGAGACGGGCTCCAGCTCGGCGCCGTCCTGGGTGGTGAGGCGGAGGTGAAGCCGCTGGGAGGAGAGGGCTGCCCTCAACTCGCGTGATACTTGATACATGCTCTGTCCTCCTTATTGCTCGATGCAATTCACGGTCAACCCTGATATGCGGCCACCGTGTCGGATGGTGCGAACAGGGAAGGACGGCGAGGAGAAGTAGACCGTCTTTTCCGTTACAGTTCCCGCTACATCCACAAAGCGCAGCACCCGGAAGGGGTGAGCTGTGTTGCAAACCATTTGCCGGATTAGCGCTGCCTCTGCGCCGGTTAGTGATGGCCAACTGATAACAATGGTGGTTTTAATGGCAATTAAAGTTCCTACCATTTTTGCCGATGCCGTTCGCCCGGTGTTTGACGACCAGACTTTTTCGTCTGTAATGGTCACGCCGTCACGCAAGGGACGGGGGAGGGCTACGCCGTCGATCGACAGCTCATATACCGTCAGTGTTTCTGGCATGCTCGTCCCTCCTTATTCGTAGGCCGCCCACGGGAGCTGACCGGTGCGCATAGCCTCGCTGGTAGCGTAGTTCACTACTGTTTCGCCCAGCACACGACCATCCGGCATTAGTACTTGTACGATCATAGGCTGTCTGCTACCGCCGACCCTTCCGGCGATTCGGTCTGCCAGCATGTCGATCCACTCCGTGTGATTCTTCAGCGGCATAACTGCCTCAGGGCCATTTTCACCGATCATGGCAAAAGTGGCACGGTTGACGATGGTGCCGGTGGCAAGCTTAGGTATCCTAATATCCGGCAGGCTCTTTTTGAATACGCGGTTCAGCTTTTCAATGATGTTGCTGTTTAAAAACGATTTCATGTTTGAGACCGTCGGGTTAATTGCCAGATTGGCCTCCACGTTCTTGTCCTTGATATCGACCCACTCTTTGAGGCGCGCTTGATAGTTCTTTCCGTACTCAGCTTTTGTGGTTTTTACGACAGTCTGATTTTTCCATCCACTCCAGCTTTTTTCCATCCACTCCAGCTGGTGAGAGCAGTTTTGTAGCTGCTTCCGTACTCAGCTTTTGTGGTTTTTACGACAGTCTGATTTTTCCATCCACTCCAGTTGGTGAGAATAGATGTGTAACCAGAGGTTTTGCTGCCGTCTACAGTTTTTTTCACCGTCTCGGTCTTTGCTTGCACCCAGTCTTTCAGGGCGGAGAGCAGGGAGGCTGTGGGCTTGCCGTCTAACGTTTTGGTTGCCGTCCCGTCCGTCAGCGTGCTCCATTGCCGGATGCCCTCAGAAAAGCCGCCGCCGTTACCGCCTTGGAAATTTCCGCCCCTCAGGTCAAGGGTTTTGGTGGCTTTGCCATTTTCCAGACCCTTCCACCAGTTGCTGACGATGTCCAAAATACCGGTTTGAGAGACGATAGCGTCATCGAGACTGCCGCCATTACCGCCGCCAAAACTGCCACGATCGCCAAAACTGCCGCCATTACCGCCGCCAAAACTGCCACGATCGCCAAAACTGCCGCCATTACCGCCGCCAAAACTGCCATCGTGCCCCGAACTCTCCGGAATCTTCCCACTGATGCCGGTAAAACCGTCGTCCTGATAGGCTGGCTGTGTGAGTGTCTGCTCCATTGCTGTGGTGACAGATACCTCGACCTCAGTCTTGATGGCAACCTCCAGTTTGGCTTCCAACTCCTTCAGAACCTGCTCATCCGCCAGATTATTCCACTGATGCTCCAACTCATCAAAACTTGCGGCCTTCACCAGTTTCAGCGTAGTGGTGACGGAGCGGCTTTCCAAGTCATCCCACATAGCAAGCAAGACATCAAAGTCCTTGCCCTTTTTCAGGTTCAGCGTAGTGGTCACGTCCTGGTCTTCTAGCTTCGGGGCATCAAAATTTTCCAGCTTGAGCGTCCCGGTGATCTCCCGATCCTCCAGTTCGTCCCATTCCTTTTTCAGGCTGTCAAAGTCCTTGCCCTTTTTCAGGTCCAGGGTGGTGTCTACCTTCCGGGGCCTGAAGAGCTCGTCCAGATGGCTCACTGCGTCAATCAGATTGTCAATCAGCAGCTCAATTTTCAAGCTCAGGCCGTCAACAGCTTTTCCGAGATCTTCCGCTCCATCCTTAAGGGCTTTGTTTTTTTGGGCGGCAGTGTCCGCGCCGGTGGCCATGGCCTG
This sequence comes from Oscillospiraceae bacterium, assembly GCA_902775105.1. Taxonomy (GTDB): domain Bacteria; phylum Bacillota; class Clostridia; order Oscillospirales; family Oscillospiraceae; genus Onthomonas. Next base: position 10,905 of record CACYLC010000051.1, on the reverse strand, counting down.
ATAGGGTGCCCCACCTGCTTCTCCGGCAGCATCAGCGCTGCCGGAACCAGAGCCGCCGCCTTTGCCGCCCGAGCCACCAGATTGATCGGACAGCTTGGTGATGGCGTCAAAACCGAGGACGTCTTGCCCTTTCTCGCTTCCTCCGCTACCGCCAGAACTGCCGCCCGCATCAGCTGCGTCCTTTGCACCTTCAATGGCTTCTTCGGCATCTTCGGCGGCATCCCCCAGATCTTCATAGCTTGCCGTCAGGTCGTCGACCTGCGCCTGCGTGCCGGAATAGTCCGGCTGGCTATTATCATCGTGTTTCGTCCACTCTGGTGGTTCCATGCCAAAGAGCTGCCAAAGCCAGGCGACCGCATCCTTGGCAATGTTGATTAGCCCAGTAACGGCGTCAATCATGCCGCCGACCACATCACAAACAAAATTAAAGACAGCCCCCACCGCCGTGATGATCCCATTGAGCGCGCCGACCAGAAGCGGGTACCACGTTTCAATCAGCCATTTTAAAAAAGGCTTCAGTTTTCCAGCAATCTTGTCAATTTGCTCCTTCGCCCGGCTGAAAAAGCCTGAAAGGGTCTTTTTCAGGCTCTCCACGGATTTCTTCAACGGTCCCAGATCCACTGTGCTGAGCCACTTATCAAAAGCATCCTTACAGTCTTTCACATACTGAGTCAAAGCTGCTGCCGCACCGGAGGCGCTGTCCATGAGCCGCGTTATGGCAGGGAGGGATGATCCCACCACAGCGGCTTTCAGCCCATCCAAGGTCTTTTCCAGTTTTGTGAGACTATCTTCAAAGGCGGCGCTAGCTTTTACGGCATCATCACTCATAACGATGCCGTACGCTTCAGCCTCGTCCATCAGCCCGCCCAGCTCATCCGCAGTCAGATTAAGAAGCGGTGCAAGGTCCTGCCCGCTTCTGCCGAAAAGGTCATTTGCGAGCGCCGCTTTTTCAGTTTCGCCTTCTACGTTTTGTAGTGCAGTGACTACGGTTGCAAACAGGTCCTCTCTGGAAAGTCCACGCAAATCATCAATAGACAGTCCCAGTCGCTCGAATTTCTCAGTCGCAGAGCTGCTACCGCTTATGGCATCGTCAAACGTGTTTGTCAGCGTCTTCAGTCCAACGGCGCAGGAGGACATCTCTGTACCGCAGATTTTCATTGCATAGTCCCACTTTTGATAGGCTTTGTAACTTAGACCGACCTTCTGCGACGTTTTTTCAATTTCGTCGCCTGCGGTAGCTACTTCGCTTGCCAGATTCCACAGCTTTTCCCCCGCAGAAACAATAACACCGACAATAGAGCCGAGTGCTCCGCCAAACTTGCCCAGTGACGACGTGACCTTGCTTAGGGATGCATCGATATCCTTAACGCCTTTGTTAATTCCGCTGCCGTCTATCCTGGTATCTACTCGGATAGACGCATCTGCGTTTGGCATAAGTTACACCTCCTCACCCAGCGCCCGCAGAAAGGCTCTGGCTTTCTCATCCCGCTCCCGGTCGCCCGGCTGCTCCGGCGGCATTGCCTCCGGCCCCATGCGCTCAAAGATCTGCTGCTCCTCCCGGCTCAGTGTTCCCTCTAGCCATTTCTTGCGGTAGTGGAGGATCTGATAGAACCGGCAGTCTGCTGCCAAATCGTGAAACAGCGCCAGGAACGCCCACCAGTGCAGCTCGTCCTTTTGAAGGTCGATGCCATACTGCCCCCGGAAAGCAGAGTAGATCATGCCGCCGTCCCGGGTAAAAGAATAGAGCCGCAGCGGGGGCACGTCCTCACGCTCCTCCTCGGCAGTCTGCTCTCCGCCGTCCAGGAATCGGACAGCAAAGCGCAGTGCCGCCTCACGGTCAGGCGGAATGCGTTTGCCGTAGAGCCGCCGCAGTAGGATCTCCTGTTGTTCTCCGGCAGTCAGTGTCTCGTCCTCGAAAGCCATGATGGCGGGGACGCAGTCTGTCACCCGCCATTGCAGCGGATAGACCTCGCCGTGCAGACGCACTTTAGTAGGGTAGCTGTGGAGCAGGAACGGGTTGCTGCTCATTCCAATCCGTCCGCCTGCTCAGCGCCCTCCTCGTCAGCAGGAAGGTACTTGCTGATGTAGGGCGCGCGGCTGGCGGTGATCTGATCAGTCGCCCAATCGAAAAACTGGGCAAAGACGTCGGGGGAGGCGGGGATGCCGCCGAAAGCGGCTTTGCTGGTGCCCTCACCGAAAATCTCGTCGATAGAGGTGCAGAGCGTCTCGCTGACCTTCCGAACCAGCGCAAGATAGTTTCTGATGTCCCCGTCTGGCTTGGTTCTCTCCGCTTTGATCTCCAGCAGCAGCTTCTGATAGCGGTCAATCAGACTGACGAAGCCCTCCACAAACGCCAGATCGGCGGGGTCAAAGCTGATTTCGCCGGTTTGCTTACCGTCGCGGGTAATAGGTTCCGTGATGCGAGAGGTCGTAATTTTGAGTTCCATTGTGCGTTCCTCCTGTCAAAAGATAAGCCCAGCGGAGAGACCCGCTGGGCAGTTAGTTAGTTGCCGGTGGTGGGCGTAAAGGCCTTGCTGTCGGGCGCGAAGGTGCCCTCCGTCGGATCGCCGTTCAAATTGACGGTGAAGTTGATGACCAGCGCCTGGCCGCCCTCGCCGCCAAAGTCGTCGATCTGGATGGCCGCCTCGTTCAGTTCTGCGGAGTAGGCACCATCTACGGCGTCCTCGTAGGCATTGACCATCAGCACCTGCGTCTTACAGTCATCGCCCACTGCCCGCCTTTTCCGCAGAGCGTCCACAAAGTCAAAGCAGGGGTCGCCCTTATAGACGGTCTGGGGCGTGGGGATCTGGGGCTGGTAGCTGTCTACATTGGTGTCAGCGTTGTCCTGATCAATGTAGTTCTCGGTGGTGACCTGGGGATTGTAGTTCACCGTCTGGCCGGTGATGCCCTTGCCGAAGCGCGCCCAGTTGGGCGTACCGGCAGCGGGGGTAGTGTTGAGGAAGGTCATAAACTGGCTGCGTTTGGCCTTCCTTACAGTGTTGGTTGCCATGATAAAATCACTCCTGTTCTTTTGACTCCTGCTCGTAAGTCAGGAGCAGTTGAATTTGATAACGAGCGGTCTGTGCTGAGGTGTAAAGCACATAGTGGGATGCGGAGACCTTCACGCTGTCTGCCGTGCGGCGTTCGCCCAGATCAGGCAGCTCGCCAAGGTCATTTTGCTCCTCGATCCACTCCTCCAGCTCAGACCAAAAGCCGGAGGCGGCGAGCTGCTCCAGCAGATCGGGGGAGTAGTCCTGCAAGGCGGCGATAGCCACGGCCTTCTGCCGGATGCTGGTGCCGTCCAGATAGTAAGCCACCTGTTCTGCCATCGGCACTTCAAACAGTGCAAATTCCAGCGGTTCCGCCCCCAGATAGTTGGCGTTAAGTCGCTGACCCTCCAGCAGGGGGCAGGTCAGCAGCCACGCTCTCAAGGATTCAAAAACGGTCATTTGAACATCCGTACCGCCTTTCTTGCAAAGTCTTTGAGTTGGGGCAGGTTGTCCGCCTTCATCCGCTCCGCCCAGTGACCGCCCCGGAGGGCATCATAAGGGCGACTGTTCGCCGTGTTGTAATACTGAGCGGCGGCATAGGGGGTACTCCACACCAGCTGACCACCGCCTATGTCGCTGGCGAGCAGTGCGGTGTTTTTCAGCATGCCCGTGTCCAGAGGGACGTAGGGGTCTGTTCGCCGCAATACCTCTTGGTCAAACATGGCCTGAGCGCCGGTCAGCCTCTGCGTCCAGTCCGGGCCAAAGCCGGGCGCCCACTCGATTTTGCAAGAGACCTTGCCGCCCTTGCCCTGTACTTGTTTTGCCGTCCCTTTTGGGGTGGTGATCTTCAACAAATCGTTTGCCACATCAGCCCGCCCCCTCAATGTAGACGTGAGGATTCGCCACGTCCTCGTTGATGTGGACGTCCAGCACCGTCGCCGCCCCATGGGTGCGCCCCAAAGCGGCAAAGGTCTTTCCATCGCACTCGGCCAGCTCGCCCCGAAGCACCTTGTCTCCGCTGCTCAGCAGTCGCAGGCGGTCCAATTCGACGCAGCCCATGCCCCAGACGGGGATGCGGCACTTGACCAGCTGAGCGGCCTGCAGCCCGCTACTGCCCACTGTCACCTTGTTCTGACGGTACCATGAACCGGTAAACTGCCAGCAGGCGTAGCTGTCACCGCCCGTCAACTGGACCCGATGCACCACGGTCAATGTCTTATTGGCTTTGAACATTGGTCACACCCCCTGCCAGAGCAGCCCATACCGGTCATCCCCCAGGGAATCCCCGAGGATGGCGCAGGCAGCAGAGGAGGCGGCAGACGGACCCTGCCCGGCCCCGGCGGCGTAGCTTTCGCTGTAACCATCTGTGCTGGCGGAGGACAGGGCGCCGTAGGCACTGTTTGCCTGAACTCTGTCCTGCGCTGCCAGCATATCCACGATCCGGGCGCAGGCGTCCGCCAGTTCGTCTTTGACGTTCTTGGCGTTCTGCGCCGCCCTGCCCAGCGTCAGCCGGTCGATCAGGCGGGAGGCACGCTCCGCCCAGATGTCAAAGGCATCTTCACTCAGCGAGCCACCCAGCGCTGTGTATTTCTCATACGTGCAGTACGCCATATGCCCCTGCCTCCTTAGGAGGCGGCCTTCTTCTTGATGAGAAGGGTTTGGGGCTTCGTGACGGCGTGGGCGTAGACCTGACGGCCCTGCACAGCGGATGCACCGATGTACTTAGCAGAGCCGGCAATGTCCTGCACATGGACGGGGACAGCCCACTCCTTGATGCGGGTGCACCAGTCAGGGTGACCGGCGATGTACTCGGTAGTAGCGGAGAGGGTGTTGTCCTCAAAGACGAGGAAGCCTGCAATGCGGCCCACAGCGCCGGTCTGCACCACGGCGTCGCCCAGATCGGAGGCCTTGATGAACTCCGGGCTCTTGAGCACCAGCGCATAGACGGCGGGGGAGACCAGCAGCCAGCGCCGGTTGTCGTTGGGTACCTTGGTCTCGCTCAGCTTGGTGCGGGCGTCCACAATGGACTCGTAGATGGTGGTCTTGGTCAGGGCAGTGGTGTTGCCGAAGGCGGTCGCCTTGCTCTCCAGCACAGTGGTAGCGTCCTCATCCACCTGCGCGGCCAGAGAGTAGCCGGCAGAATCCAGCCGGTCGGCCACCAGATTGTCGGGAACGCTGGCGGCGTCATAGCCGTCAATGATCTCATTGACCGCCTTGTCCTTGTCGATAGGGACGGTCAGATAGTTGGTAGTGCCGGTGGAGGCGTCCATGCCGGTTGCCTTGTCGTAGTCGTCCACGGCGACCTCAGTATCACGGACAGGCACCTTGACAGAGCCTGCCTTGGGACTGCCTTCATAGCGGTTGTTGAAAATCACGCCGTCCTTTTTGACCAGCGTGTTACGCAGCTTCGCATCAACCAGTGCGGAGTAGCGCTCCTGTGCGGTATGCGGCATAAAGTATCATTCCTTTCTGTGATTAAATCTTGAGACCGGGATTCAGCCGTGCAAAGGCGGCCTCTACGCCGTCCTGCTCCCTGCTCCCGCCTTCTCCGTGTTCGCCGCCGGTGTCGGCGGTGGCAGAGCCGGCAAAGAGCCAGGGGTTATCTTTGCGCAGGGCGGTCATCTGCTCCTCCAGCCCCGACAACTTGCCGTCCTGATAGGTCACCTTCTCCAAATCCAGCAGCGCACGGGCAGCCTTGGCGTTCCGGGCGTGACTGCCCGCCAAAGCCAGATCAATGGCGTTGTCACGGCGCAGCGCCGCCAGATCCGTGTCATACTTCCCTTGAAGGTCGGTGATCTTCTGCTGAAGTCCTTTCACATCCACACCCTCATAAGCCTTGGCAGCGTCCTGCAGGCTCTTGATGGTGCTGTTGGCAGTCTTCAACTCCTCGTTTTTGGCGTTAAAGTCAGCCCGGGAGACAAAGCCCTTGCCAATCTCCTCACTGACCTTTTTGTCGATCTCCTCGGTGTACGCATCTCCGAGGATGGTCTTCAGCCATTCCAACATAGTGTTTCCTTTCTCCGCTGTCCTTTTTGTCCGGCCAGTCCCGGTTCTGCGGACGCCATTCTTTTGTCCCCCGGCGCAGGGGTAGATTTGGGTATGAAAAAAGCAACTGTTTCCAAAATGGAAAGAGTTGCTTCAATCAACATATTTGGTTGTTAAGTCGTATCAATACCACATGACAATTCTGCTTTCGGGAATCCCACTTTCTTTGGAAATTCTCACAAGTTCACGAGCCGCATGATTGGCATATCCAAGATCATAACCATCAACGGATACAGTTTCGACATATTCCTCGGTGCCGAGGTCTACTTTAACGTGTCCGCACACTTTTGAATCCTCTGGGAAGAAGTCGGCTTCAGCCGTCTTGTCACCCATTTTTATTTTCTCTAAGCGAACCATAATAGGCATCCGCCTCCTTTTTGTAGTTATAAGTTCTGCTTGTCTCAATGTGTGCATCGCGTTGGGGCATTCCGCTCTCCACCAGACCGCGCTCCATGATCTCGTGTCTCAACAACGTTATGTCATGGGGCTCCGGCTTTCCGTCTATCAATCGTTGCCACGACTGCGCGATGGAGAAATCACAATCAAAGCGGCTGAGCCTGCCATCACCTAAGTCATGCTCATCCATAAACAGGTATTGCTTGACTTTCCTAATATCCGATTCGGGGAATCCCGTATTCTGGGCAATGCGGAAAGTATCGGTGTTCATGCTTCGAACGAGACCATAGTACCGTTCGGCATGGGCATTTGCCGGTTTACCATACTGATTTGTAATCCGAGCTCCTGTGACTGCCTGAATTATATCATGCTTTTGGGGGTCTGCCAAGTACTGCCTATTGAGCCACGTCGCCTTTCCCGCCTCACTGCGCCCAAACCCATTGACCCCCGTCCGGGCGGAATCCACCCGCCCGCCGGTATCATAGGCGAAATTCTTCAGCTGCTCCCGGGCATTTTTCAGCCGGACAGCGCTCTGGGTTGAATCCAGCCCCGCCGCTTCCTCACACACAAACTGCCGCTTGCATTTCCGCACCCGGCGCTCCATCCCCCGCTGCATCTGGTTGATCTCATACTGGGTGTACATCTTGCCGCCGTACTCGATGTTCCGGGCGTCCAGCTCCGCCAGGCGTTCGTCTGAATACACCCGTTCCGAGATCTCTGGATAGTAGGGGTAGAAATTGTGCCGGCAGTTCCAGCCGCACAGCCCCTCCCCGGTGCCATAGCCGGTGGCAGTTTCAAAGTCCGGATAGAACACACCGTCCACCCGGACAGCGCCGCCACGGTGATAGACCTTTCCCTGCCATTCCGCGTGAGAGGGTCTTGCCCCGGCATGGGCGGTCACTTCCACAAATTCGCAGCCCATCTCGTTCATGCGGGCAGTTTGCAGCTTTCCGGCTGTCTGGTTGACGCCGGTCAGCACTGCCCGGCGGACGGCCACCTCCAGAGTGTCCGTGTGGCCGGAGGGGTATTCAATCGCCTCCAGCCCCTTATCCGCCAGATCAGAGACAGCCTGCCGAACTGCGGTCTTGTAATCAAAAGCGCCTGAAGAGGTCTGGAGCCACGCCCGATCCAGCGTGCGTTCAAACTGCCCCGTCGCTGTGTTGGCTGTGGTGGCGGTGATGTTGACAAAGGACCCTTGCGTCTGTCGTGCTCCGGCGTTTAACAGGTTGGAAAGCGCAGGGGATTCATTGGGCGGCAGGGGATTCTTGCCGACCAGCTTGTAGATGGCGTCGTCCGCTGCCAGCGTCTGCGTCCCCGCATCTGACAGCAGTTTCCGCACTTCGGTTTCGCTTCTGCCCAGCATCTGCGCCAGCCGTTTCGTCAGGTCCCGCCGGAAAAGTCTCGTCTGCTCCAACCGCCACGCCTGCCACGCCGCTGTGTCCGTGACGCCGTCCATCTTGGAAATGCGCCGGCACATATCCGCCAGCGTGTCCTCCTCCACCTGCTGCCACAGCTCCACCGCACTGGCGGGGAGCCTTGCCAGTTGCTCCGGGGTCAGCATCAGAAGCTACCGCCGAAGCTCAGCGGGTCAGACGCCCCGGATTCCTCCCGCGCCTCCCGGACGGCGGCCTTGGCGTCCTCCTCGCTCATACCCCGCCACTCCATGTTATAGCGGTACTTGGGGATAAAGCCGGAGAGGGCGTCGTCCTTGTCCTGCACCCGGCGGCTCTCGGCGGTGTCGATGTAGGAATCGTCCCAGTTGATAGAGATGTCCGTCTCCGGATCAACGTCCGCCCCCAGCAGATTGCGCCCCGCCCAGAGCAGTGCCCGGAAGATCTGGAGCAGCGCCTCCTCGATCTGAATCTGATGCCGGTTGGCGTGTTGTACCATGTCCTGACGGTCGCCCATGTACTGGGTGGCTGTGGCAATGGCGCTGCCCTGAAACTGATACCGATGCGTCCCCAGTCCGCACAGAAAGCTGGTGTAGTCCAGTGCGTCCTGCACTGCCCGGCTGTTCGCCTCGGTGCGGAGGTCAGGATTGTACTCGTACCACTTCGGCTCCGTGTCCGGGTTGCTGTCGCCCAGCTGATAAAAGAGCTGCTGCCGGATGTCGTCGGGGGCGCTGTAGCGGACGTTGCCCTCTTTATCCACAAGGGGTTTGAGCATCTCCTTGGAGTAAAAGACCTTCTTTCCGCCCAGATACAGGTCCATGCAATAGTTGTCAAAGGCGAGATCGACCTGCTTACAGGTGTCCAGCGCCTCGGCGAACACCGCCATACCCAGCCCGGCGCCGCCGTCCAGATTTTTGACGATGGCAGGGGAGAAGACGGAGAACCACGGCGTATCACTGCCCGTCTTGATGCTCTTGAGCATCCCATGGGGCAGCTCGGCAGGCTGATAGTCCACCGCCAACTCTCCTTCGCCCTCGCCGGCGTAATACTCGTTGTAGATCACATACTGTCGCCCGCCGTCGGACATATCCTCCAGCTGGTGAGTCTGCAAATAGACACAAGAGCGACCGCCCACAATTACCTCGCTGGCAAAGGCCACGTCAACGACCTTCCCATGCCGGACGGTAATAGGGAGGATGCACTCAGCCGGCAGGTAGTCCAGCGCAAGCCTTGCGGAAGGGGAGGACTGCACGGCGCCGCCGTCCACCGCCACACCCTGCGCCGACATCACGAAGGCTCCGGTACCGGAGCGGAAAGCCAGCTCAACCAGGCGATTGGCATTGCTCCAAAAATCCAGCGCTCGGAGCTGACCGCCCTGCAAGTGGCTGTCCGGGTTGCCGCACAGCCACTTGGCGCTCGCCGCGTCCTTGACGGTGACAGTAGTCTTATCGTTGAGCAGGAGAGACGCCCAGTCCTCGGAGACCCGTTTGGGCATCCGCAGCCGATACATCTGCCGGGCATGGATGCGGCCGTCCAGTCCTGCAGATTTGACGGTGTGGAAGGGGGCGTAGTTTCCCTGCCACCACTGCCTCCACTCCCGGATATAGGCGTAGTAGCCGCCCTGGACGTTCCAGCCTTTTCGTCGGTTGATGTACTTGATAAACTGCACGATGTCCATCGTGGTCACCTCCTGAGATATGCGTCCATATCACGCTCGATGGCGTATTCAAAGGCGTCCAAACTGTCCACGTCAGTGGTGCCGTCGTCCAGACGCTCGTCTTTGCCGTGGTGCTTGCCGCTCCAAAGCGCCGTCGCCAGCGCATCCCGAAGACTGCCCGCCTCCGGCAGATACCAAAACCGACCGCCGCCCATGAGAATGGAGGTCAGCCGGATGCGGTCATTGATCGGGGACTTTTTGGCGTTATAGACCCGCCCCGCCAGCCACCCGAATCGGGTATGGGCCAGCGCCGAGCGGAGTTGCTTAATGATTGCCTGCTCCGCGCTATCGCAGAAAATAGCGTGGATCTCACCCCATCGGGCAAATACTGTCTCCGCAAACAACATAAAGTCCGCCGCCAGACGATCCACGTCACCTGGCTCGATCCTCCGGGATGCCAGCGCCACGCATCCGGCATGCATTGGCAGTACCCCAACAGCTACAAAGCTGTGCTTAGAGCCGTTACCGCCGAAGTCCACGCCGATGTGTACCCGCCACGGCTTCAGCTCCCGGTCACGGGGCCAGCGGAATCGGTCATCCCCGCCGTCTGCTAGGCTGTCGGCAAATGTTCGGTAGATGATGCCCTGCGCCGCCGTCCACTGTCCCAGAATGAACCGGGCATAGTAGACCGTCCCGGCATACTCCCGTTTCAGGTTATCCACAAACGCACGGGGGAGAGTGGGGTTGTCGTCTATCGTGTACGCCTGACAGTAGATGTCGGCGTCGGAGTCCAGAAAACACTTGAACCAGTGCTGGGGGTTATCCGGGTTGCAGGTGCCGTCAAAGTGTGAGTGGGGGCAGGAGAGGCGGCTTTTCAGCATCTGGAAGACGCCCTCCGCCCATGTGGTGATCTCGTCGCCGTAGCAATACTCAAAGGCGGCGCCCTGGATCCGGGCGATGTGCTTTTTGTTGTCTGCGCCCAGCACAAACACCCGCTTACCGAACAGCGTCACTTCGTTGCCACCGGGGCCTGTCCTGATCTGGCTGACCAGCTCAGCGCCCCAGATGTCACGCATGGGGGAGAGAACATTTCGCTCCAGCGTCCCCAGCGTGTTCCCTAACATAACGATCAGCCCTTCGCCCCGGCAGGTCATGACCCGCTTCGGAATGGTGACGGCACAATCCAGGTAGGTCTTGCCGCTTCGGGTGGCACCCGTCTTGACGTTCCACCGATGATTGCAGTGGAGAAGGAACTCCTGCTGGTACTCAGTCAATGGCATCTTTTACGTCCTCCAGCAGTTCACGGGCTTTTTTCAAGGCGTCGTCTCCGTTGCCCATCTCCGCTACTGGCTTGTCCCGCCACTTATCCGGGCGGCGGTTTTTCAGCCAGAAGGCGGCAGCGCCCACATCCGGCGCAACGTGCTTG
>CACYLC010000050.1 GCA_902775105.1 Oscillospiraceae bacterium | reverse complement strand
TGCTTCTCTGTTTTGTCGCAACTAACATTTTAGCATAGGTGGTGAGGAAGGGTTTCGACTCTTCCTCTTTTTTCTTGCCAACAATTATTTTACACTAAGTCAAAAGATGGGCAAATTTCAGACGTCCGACCCCGGTTTTCCGTTCCGCTTTGCCGCTGAGTGTGATACAATGGGACAAAGACGGAAAGGGAGGAGCGGGTTATGCCGAGCTGGGAGGAACTGCGACAGAAATGTGAGAATTGCCAGAACTGCGCTCTGGGCGGGAGCCGTACCCATCTGGTCTTTGGAGACGGCAACCGGGATGCGGAAATCCTGTTCGTAGGGGAAGGCCCCGGCCAACAGGAGGACGAGACCGGCATCCCCTTCGTCGGCCCGGCGGGGCAGCTGCTGGATCGGATGCTGGAGATTATTGACCTTGACCGGACAAAGTATTACATTGCCAATATCGTCAAGTGCCGTCCGCCCCGAAATCGTGACCCCCTTGCCGCCGAGCAGGACGCCTGTATCGGTTATCTCCGGGAGCAGGTCAGGCTGGTCCGGCCGAAGATCATTGTCTGTCTCGGACGCATTTCCGCTATGCGGCTGATCCGGGAGGACTACCGCATCACACGGGAGCACGGACAGTGGGTGCAAAAGGGGGACTTTTGGATGACCGCCATTTATCATCCCTCCGCCCTTTTAAGGGACGAAAGCAAGCGCCCGGAGACCTTTGACGACCTCATTTCCATTCGGGAAAAGATCAAAGAGGTGTGTGAGAGGACGTATTAAGAAATCATTACACGAACACTGCCGAATGCTGACGCATAGGCTGATGCGGGGAGATTTTCGTCTCCCTTACGGGTATATTCCCGCCCACGCTGGGGAAAATGATAGTACGCCGTTGCAAAACGTGTGACGGAGTACATTTCAAATCGGCGGAGTGTGAATTGAGTGGATACCAGCGTCAGAAGAGGAGACATTTTTTACGCCGACCTGAGTCCTGTTGTGGGCAGTGAGCAGGGCGGCGTCCGTCCGGTGCTCATTATACAAAACGACATGGGCAACCGGCACAGCCCAACGGTGATCGCAGCGGCCATCACCTCTCAGCTCAATAAGGCAAAGCTGCCTACCCACATTGAGCTGATCGACCCCCACTGCGGTCTGACAAAAGATTCCGTCATCCTGCTGGAGCAGATCCGGACGCTTGACAAGCGCCGCCTGCGGGAGCGGATGGGCCATTTGGACGAGGAGATGATGGGGGAGGTGGACACTGCCATCGCCGTCAGCTTCGGCCTGAGACCCCGGGAACGTGAGGTATAAGACTTTTTTTCAAAAAGCCCTTGCAAAATACGCAGTCGGGCGGTATAATAGTCATAATCCCCGAAACCGTTGAAGTGAGAGTAAAAACAGTGATGCTCCCCCAGAGAGCCTGCGGTGCTGCGAAGCAGGCGGAATACACGCTGTTAAATGGGTCACTGAGGGCGTGGTCAAAGGCCGTTCCGGCTGAGTATTCCACGACGTGAGGGCATACGTCAGTTGCCGGAGATATGTCGGTATCTCGCAAAGAGGCGGCTTTTTGGCCGCAACCAGGGTGGCACCGCGGATAAGGCTTTATTCGTCCCTGACAGAGCATTGCTCTGTCAGGGACATTTTGTTTTTTGTGAAGGAGGTCGATGCCTGTGCTGATCTATCCGAGTTATGACGAGGCCCGGGCCTACGCCGAATTGGGGAAATATACCACCATCCCCCTCAGCACCGAGCTGCTCGCTGACATTAAGACGCCGGTGGAGGTGCTGAAAATACTGCTGAACGTCTCCGACCACTGCTATATGCTGGAAAGCGCCGGAGATAACGAAGCCTGGGGGCGCTACACCTTCCTTGGCTTCGATCCCAAACTGGAGCTTACATGCGTGGACGGTAGCGTCCGCTGCGGCGGCGTGACGGTCAAGACGAGGCATCCCAATGACGTGATACGCCAGATTTTGGAGGAACACAAAAGCCCCCGCCTCTCCGGCCTCCCCAGCTTTACCGGGGGACTGGTGGGGTACTTCTCCTACGACTACCTGAAATACGCCGAGCCCACCCTGCGGCTGGACGCCAAGGACACGGAGGGCTTCAAGGACGTTGACCTGATGCTCTTTGACAAGGTCATTGCCTTTGACCACTATCGGCAGAAGATCGTCCTTATCATCAACGTAGAGCTTGCCCGGCTGGAGACGGAGTACAATCGGGCGCAGCTGGAGCTGGGACACATGGTCGATCTCATCAGCAACGGTCAGCCCCGGAGGGAGCTGGCCGGCAGATTGGGCGGCGAGATGCGCCCCCTGTTCCAAAAGGACGAATACTGCGCCATGGTGGAGCGGGCAAAGCACCACATTGTGGAGGGAGATATCTTCCAGATCGTGCTCTCCAACCGCCTGGAGGCGCCCTTTGAGGGGAGCCTGCTCAACACCTACCGCATTTTGCGGACGCTGAATCCGTCCCCCTATATGTTCTACTTCTCCGGCTCGGATATGGAGGTGGCGGGAGCCTCTCCGGAGACGCTGGTGAAGCTGGAAAACGGCGTGCTGCACACCTTCCCCCTGGCGGGCACCCGGCCCAGAGGCAAGACGGCGGCGGAGGACGCCGCTCTGGAGGCCGACCTTCTGGCCGACCCGAAGGAGCTTGCCGAACACAATATGCTGGTGGATCTGGGACGCAACGACATCGGCAAGATCAGCAAATTCGGCACCGTGCAGGTGGAGAAATACCACGAAATTCAGCGTTACTCCCACGTCATGCACATCGGCTCCACCGTTCGTGGGGAGATCAGACCGGACGCCGACGCACTGGACGCCATTGATGCCATCCTCCCCGCCGGAACTTTGTCCGGAGCGCCGAAGATCCGTGCCTGCCAGCTCATCAACGATTTGGAAAACAACAAGCGGGGCATCTACGGCGGAGCGATTGGATACATCGACTTTACCGGCAATCTGGACACCTGTATTGCCATCCGCATCGCCTACAAGAAAAACGGCAAGGTGTTCGTCCGCAGCGGAGCGGGCATCGTGGCGGACTCGGTGCCGGAGAAGGAATATCAGGAGTGCCTGAACAAGGCCGCCGCTGTCATCAAGGCGCTGAAAACCGCAGAGGAGGTGGAGGACTGATGCTGCTGCTCATCGACAATTACGACAGCTTTTCCTACAACCTCTATCAGCTCATCGGCTCCATCGAGCCGGATATTAAGGTCGTCCGCAATGACGCGCTGACAGTGGAGGAGATCGAAGCGCTGCACCCTGCGGGCATCATTCTCTCTCCCGGCCCCGGAAGGCCGGAGGACGCAGGCGTCTGCATCGAGGTCGTCCGGCAGCTGGGGAGCAAAATTCCCATTTTAGGTGTTTGCCTCGGTCATCAGTCCATCTGTACCGCCTACGGAGCTACCGTCAGCTACGCAAAAGAGCTGATGCACGGCAAGCAGTCGATGACGGAGCTGGATGGGAACAGCCCCCTATTTCAGGGCTGTCAGAGGAAGGAGCCGGTGGCACGGTACCACTCTCTGGCGGCGATTGAGGACACCCTGCCTGACTGCCTCACCGTCACCGCCCGGGCGGACGACGGGGAGATCATGGCGGTACAGCATGCAGAATACCCCGTCTACGGCGTCCAGTTCCACCCGGAATCTATTATGACCACCGCGGGGAGGATCATGCTGCAAAACTTTTACGATATTACAAAGGGAGGTCATTCAAATGATTAAAGAGGCCATTATCAAGATTGTGAACAAGCAGGATCTGACCTATGACGAGGCATATCAGGTCATGAACGAGATCATGGGCGGCGAGACGACACCCACTCAGAACGCCGCTTTTCTGGCGGCCCTCTCCACGAAAAGCGCCAAGGCGGAGACCATCGACGAAATCTCCGGCTGTGCCGCCGCCATGCGGGAGCATGCCACCCCGGTGGAGACGGGGCTGGACACCTTCGAGATCGTGGGTACCGGCGGTGACAACGCCCGCTCCTTTAATATCTCCACCACCGCGCTCTTTGTGCTGGCGGCGGGCGGCGTGAAGGTTGCAAAGCACGGCAACCGGGCGGCCTCCAGCAGCAGCGGCACTGCCGACTGTCTGGAGGCGCTGGGCATCAACATTCAGCAGAACCCGGAACTGTGCAAAAAACTGCTCGACAAGGTGGGTGCCTGCTTCATGTTCGCTCAGAAGTACCACAGCTCCATGAAATACGTGGGCGCCATTCGCCGGGAGCTGGGCGTCCGCACCGTGTTTAACATCCTCGGCCCCATCACCAACCCTGCCCGCCCTGCCTTCCAACTGCTGGGCGTTTATGACGAGTATTTGGTGGAGCCGCTGGCGCACGTGCTGAGCAGCCTGGGCGTGAAGCGTGGTCTGGTGGTCTACGGACAGGATCGGCTGGATGAGATCTCCATCTCTGCTCCCACCACTGTCTGTGAGTTTGACGGCAGCGCGTATCAAACCTACACCATCCAGCCGGAGGACTTCGGCCTCCAACGTGGTCAAAAGTCCGACATTGTGGGGGGCACGCCGGCGGAAAATGCCCAAATCACACTGGATCTTCTGAAGGGTGCCAAGGGCCCCAGACGTGACATTGTGCTGCTCAACGCCGGCGCCGGCCTCTATATTGCGGGCAAGGCAGAAACGCTGGCCGATGGTGTCAAGCTGGCGGCAGAGCTGATCGACTCCGGGGCGGCGCTCAAGAAGGTAGACGAGCTGCGCAGAGCCTCCAACGCATGAGCACCATTCTGGACACCATCGCTGCCCACGCCAGAGAACGGGTGGCGGCAGACAAGACGAAAAACAGCCTCGACACTTTGCGGTCGCTCTGTCAAGAGGGCGGCAGAGCGGACGGAAAAGCCTTTTACGACGCTGTCGGCAGACCGGAAATGAGCTTTATCTGCGAGGTGAAACGGGCGTCTCCCTCCAAGGGGGTGATTGCAGCGGACTTTCCCTATGTGGACATTGCAAGGGACTACGAACAGGCCGGGGCGGACTGTGTCTCCTGCCTGACGGAGCCCAAATGGTTTCTGGGGTCGGATGAGATTTTCAGGGAAATTCGGCAGAATATTTCGCTCCCCATGATCCGCAAGGATTTTGTGGTGGACGAATACCAGCTCTATCAGGCGAGGCTCATGGGGGCAAACTGTGTTTTGCTCATCTGCGCCATTTTGGACACCGAGACGGTTGCCCGGTATCTGGATATCTGCGATTCGCTGGGTCTTGCCGCACTGGTGGAGACCCACGACGAGGAGGAGATTCGCTCCGCCGTCACCGCCGGAGCGAGGATAATCGGCGTCAACAACCGAAATCTGAAGGACTTCTCCGTGGACTTCTCCAATGCCGCCCGGCTGCGGGATTTGATCCCTGCAGGAAGGCTTTATGTGGCGGAGTCCGGCGTCCAGTCTCCCGAGGATGTGGCGGCGCTCCGTGCCATTGGGGCAGATGCTGTCCTCATGGGTGAGGTGCTGATGCGGGCCAAAGACAAGGGCGCAATGCTTACCCAGATGCGGGAGGCGGCGAGATGACGAAAATCAAGCTCTGCGGTCTGTCCCGCCCAGTGGACATTGATTATGTTAATCTGGCAAAGCCGGACTACTGCGGGTTTATCGTGAACTTTCCCAAAAGCCGAAGAAATGTCACACCTGAACAGGTGCGGGTGCTGCGGGACGCGCTCTCCCCGGATATCACCCCGGTGGGGGTCTTTGTAGACGAACCGGTAGAGACGGTCGCCGGACTGTTGAATGAGGGGGCGATATCCATTGCCCAGCTCCACGGGCGGGAGGACGAGGCCTATCTTGCTGCCCTTCGCAGGCTGACGGACAGAGAGATTTGGCAGGCCTTTCAAATCAAGGGTACAGCGGATTTGGAGCGTGCTGCACAGAGTGCGGCGGATCTGGTTCTGCTGGATTCCGGGCAGGGCAGCGGCGTTGCGCTGGACTGGTGGGTTTTGACCGACTTTTCCCGTCCCTTTGTGCTGGCGGGCGGGCTGACGGCGGAGAATATTCCTGTGGCGCTGAAGCAGGTGAAACCCTTTGCCGTTGACCTCAGCTCCGGCGTGGAGACGGAGGGCTACAAGGATTTCGATAAGATGCTTGCGGCGGTTGCTGCAGTACGGAAGGAAGGATAACTATGTCAAACGGACGCTTTGGCATCCACGGCGGGCAGTATATCCCGGAGACGCTGATGAATGCCGTCATCGAGCTGGAAGCTGCCTATAACCACTACAAAAACGACACGGACTTCAACCGGGAGTTGGAGACGCTGTTTAACGACTACGCCGGACGTCCCAGCCGGCTGTACTACGCCGAGAAGATGACCCGCGACCTGGGCGGGGCGAAGATCTATCTCAAGCGGGAGGATCTGAACCACACCGGCGCCCACAAGATCAACAATGTCTTAGGTCAGGCGCTTTTGGCGAAAAAGATGGGCAAGACCCGCCTGATTGCCGAGACCGGCGCAGGCCAGCACGGCGTCGCCACCGCCACTGCCGCAGCGCTCATGGGGATGGAGTGCGTCGTCTTTATGGGCGAGGAGGACACCAAGCGTCAGGCGCTGAATGTCTATAAAATGCGGCTGCTGGGGGCGGAGGTCATCCCTGTCACCACCGGAACTGCCACACTGAAGGACGCCGTCTCTCAGGCCATGCGGGAGTGGACCAGCCGGATCGCAGACACCCATTACTGTCTCGGCTCCGTCATGGGGCCTCATCCCTTTCCCACCATTGTGCGGGACTTTCAGGCGGTGATCTCCAAGGAGATCAAGGCACAGATTCTGGAGCGGGAAGGGCGGCTTCCCGATGTGGTCATGGCCTGCGTGGGCGGCGGCTCCAACGCCATCGGCACCTTCTACCACTTTATTGAAGATAAAGACGTCCGGCTCATCGGCTGCGAGGCGGCGGGGCGCGGCATCGATACCTTTGAGACGGCGGCGACCATCAACACCGGCAGCCTCGGCATTTTCCACGGCATGAAGAGCTACTTCTGTCAGGACGAGTACGGACAGATTGCCCCGGTCTACTCCATCTCCGCCGGACTGGACTATCCCGGCATCGGCCCGGAACACGCATGGCTCCACGATATTGGACGGGCGGAGTACGTCGCGATCACCGACGACGAGGCGGTGGACGCCTTTGAATACCTCTCCCGGACGGAGGGCATTATTCCCGCCATCGAGAGCGCCCACGCACTGGCCTACGCCCAGAAGCTGGCACCCACGCTGAGCAGGGACAAGATCATCGTTGTCACCGTCTCGGGCAGAGGCGACAAGGACTGTGCCGCCATCGCCCGTTACAGAGGGGAGGATCTCCATGAGTAATATTGCAAAGGCTTTCCGAAACGGCAAGGCGTTTATCCCCTTTATCACCTGTGGCGACCCGGACTTGGAGACGACCGCAAAGCTCGTCCGGGCCATGGCGGATAACGGGGCGGATCTGATTGAATTGGGGATTCCCTTCTCCGACCCCACCGCCGAAGGACCTGTCATTCAGGAGGCCAGCCTCCGGGCGCTGACCGCCGGGACGACCACCGACAAAATCTTTGATCTGGTGCGGGAGTTGAGGAAAGACGTCACCGTGCCCATGGTGTTTATGACCTACGCCAACGTGGTGTTCAGCTACGGAGCGGAGCGGTTTATCTCCGCCTGTGCAGCGGTGGGGATCGACGGCCTCATTCTGCCCGACATTCCATACGAGGAGAAGGGGGAGTTTGACCCCATCTGCCAGAAATACGGCGTTGATTTGATCTCATTGATTGCCCCGACTTCGGAGGATCGGATTGCCGTCATTGCAAAGGAGGCCAAGGGTTTCCTCTATGTCGTTTCGTCGCTGGGTGTCACGGGCGTGCGCAGTGAGATCACCACCGACATTGGTGCCATGATCTCCATTATTCGGGCGCACAGTGACATTCCATGTGCGGTAGGCTTTGGTATCTCTACCCCGGAACAGGCGAAAAAGATGACCGAGGAGGCAGACGGAGCCATTGTCGGCAGTGCCATCGTGAAATTGATTGCAAAATACGGCAGAGACGCTGCAGAGCCGGTGGGGGAGTATGTTAGGAGCATGAAGGACGCTGTTCGGTAAGGATTTAAGGATAACGCAGAAAACCGCAGGGGCAAATGCTCCTGCGGTTTTCCTCTGCGGTGAAGGGTTGCCCGGCGGCGGATGAGGTCACACCTCCGTGGCAAACGGATTCTTGAACCCCTCGCCAAAGACCTCACTGGCGTTGGTAATGATGGTAAAGGCGTCTTTGTCCTCCTCCCGGACGATCTGCCGCACCTTGGCGTAGAGCCGCTTGTGGGCGACGCAGAGGAGAATGTCCTGTGCTTTGCCGGAATAAGCGCCGGTGGCGGGCAGGAAGGTGGCGCCCACCTCCAGTTCGTCCAGGATGCGACGGGCAATGGCGCTGTTCTTTTTGCTGACAATGAACATCATGGTGGCCTCGTCGGTGCGGTAGAGCACCTGATCGAGCACGATGCCGTAGATGATGATGCCGATAGCGGCGATGAGGGATTTTTCCAGATTCCGATAGACCAGCGCCGCCAAAGCGACGACGGCTGCGTCCATAGCTACGGTGAAGGTGCCGGACTTAATGTGAGGGTATTTGCTCCGGAGGACCTTCACCAAAATATCCACGCCGCCGGTGGTGCAGCCGCAGCGGAAAATGATGCCCGCGCCCAGTGCGGTACAGGCGCTGCCCGCCATGGAGGCCAGCAGATCCTGCTCCGTGATCAGAGGCCAGCCCTTGGCGAGATATGCGATCAGATCAATAAAGACGGATACCAGAGCCGTTGCAAATACGGTGGAAAAGAGAAAGTCCTTCCCGAATTTTTTCAGTCCCAGCAACAGCATGGGGACATTGAGGAGCAGGTAGATCCCGCCGGTTTCCGGAGGGAGAAATCGGCTCAGAATGATGGCGATACCGGACAGCCCGCCGGGGGCGATGTCCAGCGGGTCGAGAAAAAGCGCCACGCCGGCAGCAAAGACAAGACAGCCCAGAGTGATCGTGGCCAGCCGAGCCAGCCCTTGCGCGGCGGCCTGATTGCGTATGGATTTCATGTGTTTCCCTTCCTTTCCGGATGCCTTTATCCCATTTTATAGGGTTTCCGAACAAAAGGTCAATACAACAGGAAAAATGCCGCAGATATGGGAAAAAGACCGAATGGGTGCCTCATTTTTACTCAAAAGATCACTTTGAGCGAAAAATTTATGTCTGTCCCTCCTGGGTCACATCCAGGACTTGACAGATGACCTTTGCTGTCAATCCCCAGATCAGCTTGTCCTCATACTGCCACCAGATGCCTCTGTGCCGGACGGCGGCATGGCTGAGCCAGAGTTTTAGCTGAGCGGGGAGGTCGTCTGTCTCCACGCTTTGAAGCTGATATTCATAGGCTGTGGGCGGATGGGAGCGAAACCAGTCTAAGGGGACAGAGAAAACCTCTGCTACCTCCGCCGGATTGGGGCGGAGGGCTTCCGTATGATGCTCTTTTAACCGAGCCAGAACGGGGTAGACGGTCTGCCCGGTGGTGTGGAGATAGTAGTCCAGCTGTCCCAGTACCTCAATTTGCTGGGTGGGGAGACCCAGTTCCTCCTCTGTCTCTCGGAGGGCACATTGGACGGGCGTTTCGTCCTGCTCGATCCTGCCGCCGGGGAGGCAGATCTGACCCGGCTGGGTGCGGAGAAGCGGGGAGCGCACCTCTAAAATCAGCCGATCCTCCGTCAATAGAGCCAGAATGGCGCAGGGACGGTCGTTTTCTGCCGGCCGGGGCGGACGGTTTTGCAGTTTTTGGGCGGCGAAAGTCAGATTCATGGGAGTCTCCTGATTGAAAAATTTTTCTAAAGTGTACTGCTGCGGGGTAAAATGGTCAAGAGGGGACACGTTTTTTGTGCTATTCCCTCGTTCTCCCTTGCGAAGTGGCAAAAACTGTTATATAATGAAATAACTGTGTGGCTTTTCAATAATTCAACCTGAAAGGATTGAGCATAGATGAAAAGAAAGATTCTGATCGGCGGAGCATGGCCCTATGCCAACTACTCCCTCCATGTGGGGCATCTGGCGGCGCTGCTGCCCGGCGACGTGATTGCCCGGTATTTCCGTCAGCACGGCGACGAGGTCATGTACGTCTCCGGCACCGACTCCCACGGTACGCCCATTACCGAGCGGGCGAAGAAAGAGGGGACGACGCCCTCTGAGATCGCCCATAAATACCATAAGGAGTTTGTGGAGGCGTTCGGTGCGGTGAACTTCTCCTATGACCTCTACACCGCTACCTATGAGGAATATCACGAGAGCCATGTCCGTCAGATGATGGTGGAAATGAAGAACAATGGCTATCTCTACGAGAAGGAGAAGCAGCAGGACTACTGCGAGACCTGCGGAAAGTTTTTGGCTGACCGGGAGATCACCGGTCTCTGTCCTGTCTGCGGCAAGCCGGCCAAGGGCGACCAGTGCGACGCCTGCCTTACCTCCTTTGACCCTGCCGATTTGAAGGATAAGCACTGTATCACCTGCGGCAACGCCACAATTCAGCGCCCCAATCACGAGATCGTCTTTGCCCTCTCCAAGTTCCAGAATAAGCTGGAAAAGTATTATGAAGAAAACCACAAGGTCTGGCGCACCAACGCCATCAACGAGACCAAGAAGTATCTGGAGCAGGGACTGCCCGACCGGGACGCCACCCGCAGCCTGGACTGGGGGATCGAAGTTCCCTTTGAGGGCTACGAGGACAAGCGGATCTACGTCTGGATCGAGGCGGTTCTGGGCTATATCACCGCAGCCATGAAGGTGGCTGAGGAGCGAGGCGAGGACTTTGACGAGTTTATGAAGGACGGTGACGACCTCATCACCTACTATGTCCACGGCAAGGATAATATCCCCTTCCACACCGTCATCTATCCGGCGCTGATCATGGCTCTGGAGAAGGGCTGGCAGTGCCCCAAGCGCATTGTCTCCAGCGAGTATGTCAAGCTGGGCGAGGACAAGATGAGTAAGAGCAGGGGCAATCTGGTCACCATTTTGGAGCTGGCAAATCAGTTTGAGGCTGACTCCATTCGCTTCTTCTTCACCGCCAACAACCCGGAGCGCCGGGACATCAGTTACAGCGAAGACGAACTGATCGCCGCCCACAACAAGTTCCTGTGCGGCGCTTTCGGCAACTTCGTCAACCGCAATGTCTCCTTCCTCAAGAAGAAGTTCAAGGGTGTGGTGCCTGCCGGCGTGGTGGACGCTGAGATCGCAGCCCAGACGGAACGAGCTTACGCCGAGATCGGCGCGCGCATTGAGGCCGGAGAGCTGCGGGCTGCCGTGGAGCTGATGCTGCAGTATATTCAGGACGCCAACAAGTACTATGACACGCAGGCACCCTGGACCCAGGTCAAGGCGGAGGATCAGACGGACTTCAACAACACTACGGCAACCTGCCTGTATATCATTGCGAATATGTCCAACCTGCTGGCTCCTGTCTTAACCGACGGCTGCGCCAAGATTCGGAAGATGCTGGAATTGAATGAGACGCCCACCTGGACGCCGATCAACATTAAGGACGGACTGGTGCTGGGCGACTGCCCCATTCTCTACACCCGGATTCAGTAATAAGAATTACAAGGTGCTGTCCCATTCTGCGGGACAGCACCTGTTGCAAAGAGCAGAGGAAATAAGATGAAGAACAAGACTGAAAAGACCAACGTCATGCGGATTCTGGATCAGAAGAAGATTCCCTACGAGACACGCACCTATCCTCACGGTGATGAGGCGGTGGACGGTGTTGAGGTTGCCAGGCTGCTGCGACAGGAGCCGAAAGCCGTCTACAAGACACTGGTAGCACAGGGCGCCAGCCGGCAGTATTACGTCTTTGACATCCCGGTGGATGCGGAGCTGGACTTGAAGAAGGCAGCCAAAGCGGTGGGGGAGAAGTCGGTCGCCATGCTCCACGTGAAGGATCTGCTGCCGCTGACGGGCTACGTCCGGGGCGGATGCAGCCCTATCGGGATGAAAAAACAGTTCTTTACCACCTTTCATGCTGATGCGGAGAAGCTGGACATGGTGGCAGTGTCGGCTGGAAGGATCGGTTATCAGGTGATTTTGGATCCGCAGGAGATTGTCCGGCTGGTACGGGGACAGTTCTGCGATGTTGTCAAATGAGCCGGGACAGGGAAATTTGCTCTTTACATTTGGGGGAAATCTGGTATAATGTCATATGTTCGAGGCGGATTGCCTGGGATGTAAAGTGTATATTGGGGCTCGTAGCTCAGCTGGGAGCGAACGTCATGCTTTGAGCGGGCCCGGATAAAAAGTGAATATTTGGGCCTGTAGCTCAGTGGGAGAGC
>CACYLC010000049.1 GCA_902775105.1 Oscillospiraceae bacterium | reverse complement strand
GCATTGTGCTTCCTAAAGAAAATGTACCTGCACTTTGCAGTGCCGGTACATTTTCTTTAGGCTTATTTTTTCTCTACCCCAACTATTGACGTAGAGCCGAAAAAGACGCAGCCGGGTGGGAAAATCCCGCCCGGCTGCGTCGTCAAAACACAAACTGCCGCAGCAGCAGATAAATCATCACTGCCATATACCCGATGCCGAACAGGGTCAGCCCGAAGGCCAGTGTGCCGGTATTGCCCCGGCGCCCCTGAGGCTTGGGGTCGTAATTGGCAAACTTCTCGTCCTCCTTCGGCCGCACGATTGGGTCGAACCGGAAAAAGAGCACCTTGTTGATCAGCAGCGTCAGCCACTCAAAGAGGCTGGCGGCAAACCGGGCGATGACCGCACCCGCAAAGGGCAGCCAGACCAGGAGCAGGGAACGGTACAGTCCATCCTCCAGACTGAGCGTTGTAGGCCAGGGATTGCGGTAGGTAACCGAGCCATTCTCCTTCCTGCGCACCACCGTCCGGACAAAGCCCAGGTAGAGCAGGGCGCCGATGGCGATAGAGATGGCCGCACCCTTCAGATTGGAGAGGGAGAAGTAGCGAATGGTCTCCTCCACGCCCTCCGAGCGGAGGAAATCCTCAGCAAATCCGGCGATTCCCTCCATGGTAAGGTGAGGCGTCATGCCGAAAATGGGAATCACTGCGGCGCAGACGGTGAGCAGACCCAATACCAGCGGACTTGCCTTAACGGGGGTCTCTTCCAATTTGCGCTGAACGGCGGCGTCGGCATTTTCCTCCACAAAGAGGCAGACCAGCAGTTTGGTCATATAGGCAACGGTCATGCCGCCGGCAATGAGGAACAGCCACTCGATCACATGGAAGAATGAGGCGGACTGCCCGGCAGAGGCAAGAGAGGAGCTATACGCCACAATGCTCTCGTGGATCAGCGTTTTGGAAATATAGCCGCTGAACAGCGGAATGCCCATTACACCCAGTGCCGGGAGGAGGAAAATCACCAGCAGCACCGGCTTTTTCCGGCCGAAGCCCCGGAGATCGTCCAGCTCCAGACTGCCGACAGAGGAAAAGAGCAGTCCGGCGGCAAGGA
Organism: Oscillospiraceae bacterium; assembly: GCA_902775105.1. GTDB lineage: Bacteria > Bacillota > Clostridia > Oscillospirales > Oscillospiraceae > Onthomonas. The sequence goes on along the minus strand of CACYLC010000049.1, from coordinate 13,820 downwards.
AGAGCACCAGCTTGATCATGGCGTGGTTGGTCAGATGGAGGACGCTTCCCCAGGCTGCCATGCCGCCCTCATCCCCCAGCAGCGCCTGCATGGCGACGCCGGTGAGAATAAAGCCGATCTGACTCATGGAGGAGTAGGCCAGCACCGTTTTCAGGTTGGTCTGGCAAAGCGCCATAAAGCCGCCCCACAGCATAGTTGCCGCGGCAAAGACCAGCAGTACCTTGCCCCACTGGGCGTCTGCGAGAAAAATCTTTGCGGTAATGCCCATCACGCCGAAAATACCGGCCTTAGTGACGATACCGGAGAGCAGCGCCGTGGCCGGAGCGGGCGCCTCGGTATAGGAGCCGGGGAGCCAGGTGTGGACGGGCCACATGCAGACCTTTGCGGCAAAGGTGGCCAGAGCCAGACCGCCTGCTGCGTAGAGAGCGGCTTTGCTTCCCTCATAGGCGGCAACAGCGTCCGGCAGCTGGTCAAACCGGAGGGTGCCCAGCATGGTGGACAGAAGGAACAGCCCCATCAGAGAGACCAGACCGCCGATGACGGCGTAGGCCAGATAGCTCCCGGCTGCCCGCTTGGCCTTATCAGAACCGCTGTGGAACACCCAAAAGAGAGAGGTGAAGCTCATGATCTCGAAAAAGACCAGCGTGGTATAAAGATCGCCGGAGAGGAACACGCCTTCGATGGCGCCCAGCGTCAGGAGCAGAAACAATTCATATCGGGCGACATGAGCGTCCTCGGCCATCGTTTCGTAGGAGACAACGCCGGAAACCAGCCACAAAACGGATGCCAAAATGGACAGCAGCACCTGAAGCCCTGTGGCGGAAAAGGTAAGGCCAATGCCGCAGAGGCCGCCCAGTGCCAGTTCCGCTCCCTGCCTGGAAAGGAGCACGAGGCTGAGCGCCAGTTCTCCTCCGAGTATGAGGACAGTCACCCGGCGGCCGAGGCTGCCGTTCTTGCGGCCGAGCAGCCCTGCGGCGGCGCCGCCCAAGAGGGGCAGCAGGATCAAAATGAGAAATAACATGATACGCCCCTCCTTTACAGCAGACCCTGAGCGCAGCGGCTCAGAAGGTCGGATAAGCCATTCACACCAAAGCTGACCGCCAGCGCCAGCAATATCAGGAGGACGAAGGCTGCCTTCATCCGCCAGCCTGCCTCAGTAAACTGCTGATTTTCCTTGGCGATCTCAGCCTGCTTCTCTGTGGGGAAGAAGGCGGGGACGATGACCATGACCTGATACAGGCCGGTCAAAAAGGCGGAGAGAATGAGGGCAAAGACACCAAGCCACGCCATGGGGTGGTTCAGTGCGACAGCCGCCTCCGCAATGGCCCACTTGCTGAAAAATCCGGCGAAGGGCGGGATACCGATGAGACCCAGAGAGGCCAGTGTAAAGGCGGCAAAGGTCACGGGCATCTTTTTCCCCAGACCGGGGAGCTGGAAGACGTACTCCCGCTTCGTCTGGCACAGGATAGCACCGGCGCAGAAGAAGAGGATGATTTTAAACACCGAGTGAGCCGCCATGTGGAGGAGAGCTGCGGAGAGACCGGTCGTCGTCATTACAGAAGCGCCCAGCAGAATATAGCTCAGATTGCTCACCGTAGAATAGGCAAGCCGCCGCTTCAAGTGCTGCATCCGCCAGCTCATGGCAGAGCCAAAGACGATGGTAAAGGTGCAGAAGGCCATCATCACCCACTGGGCAAAGCTGCCCTCCAGCAGATCGGTGCCGAAGTTGTAATAGGTGATGCGTAAAATGGCAAAGACACCGGCGTTGACCACAGCCACGGCGTGTAAAAGCGCGGAGACAGGGGTAGGCGCTACCGAGGCGGAGGGGAGCCACTGATGGAGCGGCCAGACTGCCGCCTTGACGCCGAAGCCGAAGAAGCCCAGCAGGAAGGCAAGCCGCAGCAGATGCTGATTTCCGGCCACAAGCCCGGAATCCAGACTGCCGCCCAGAACGAAGTCCAGACTGCCGTAGTGAGCAAGAAAGACCATGGAAATAAAGGCCAAAGCGGCGCCGGACATGGAGAAGAGAATGTATTTCTTGCCGGCGTACCGACCCTTGCCGTCCATCTCGTGCATGACGAGGGGAAGGGTGCAGAGGGTCAGCAGCTCGTAGCTGAAATAGAGGGTGAAGGTGTTGGCCGCCGTGGCAATGGCCAGCACTACGCCGTAGGTCATGGTGAAAAAGGCGAAGAAGCGGCTCTCCCCGTGCTCATGGCTCATGTACTCGAAGGAGTACAGAATGGCAATCGGCCAGAGCACGGCTACAATGGCCAGAAATACCAGAGACAGACCGTCTACCCGGAAGGCAAAGGTCAGGCCGGCGTAGATCGTGCCGAGGCTCAGAGCCGCGCCTCTTGCGGTGAAAATCAGTCCTCCCGTCAGAAGGCTGGTCAGCAGAGAGACGGCCATGACGTAAATTTCCCGGGGGGTCTTGTTGTGCATGGGGTGAATCAGCATCCAGGCGCCGCCCGAAACGGGCAGGAGGATCGCAATCAAAATCCAGATATTGGACAAATCGGCCACCTCCTTACAAAATGCCCGTCATGGCAGTGAGCGCGGACTCCAGAGGCCCGGTAAACAGACCCAGAAGGAGCAGCAGCACTGCCGGAAGGATGAGGGAAACCAGCATTCTCCCGCCCGGATCCAACGGTTTGTCAAACTCGCCCTCGTCCAGACAGCCGTGAATGACGATGGGGAAGAGATATCCGGCGGTCAAAAGGGCGGAAATGAGCAGAACCGCAGCTCCGGCAACGCCCAGTCCGCCCGCAGCCTCAATACCGCCGGTGGCAAGGCTCCATTTGCTGACAAAGCCCGCAAAGGGCGGGATGCCTACCAGAGAGAGGGAGGCAAAGGCAAAGCAGAAGAAAACTGCAGGCATTTTCTTGCCTAATCCGGACAGCTCGCAGACCTTCGTCTTGCCGGTTTGGTGAATAATAGCGCCGGCAGAGAGGAAGAGGGCAGTCTTACTCAGTGCGTGGAACACCACCTGAAGCAGTGCCCCGGTATAGCCCACAGGGGAGAACAGGAAAATGCCGAAGAGAGCATAGCTCACCTGACTGACCGTAGACCATGCAAGCCGCCGTTTCAGCAGCTTTTCCTTATAGGCCAGCATGGAGCCGGAAAAGACGGTGGCAAGGGCGAGCACCAGCAACACCGTCTGCACCCAGGTGCCCCGGAGGGTATCCGCGCCAAAGACGTAATAGGCCGAGCGAATGATGCCGAGAACGCCGGCCTTTGTGATGGTGGCGGAGAGGACGGCGGAGGCCGGAGCGGGAGCGACAGGATGAGCTACCGGAAGCCACTGGTGCAGCGGCAGCATGCCCGCCTTGCAGCCGAAGCCCAGAAACAGGCAGAAGGCGGCAACCAGGGCGATGCCAAGATGCCCCTGACCCAGAGCGTTGAAGGTGCCGCCCTCGATAAAGTCGGTGGTGTCGCAGAACTGCCCGGCGAAGAAGAAGCCGAACAGCACCAGCGCTGCGCCAAAGAGGGAGTAGCCCAGATACTTGAGGGCGGCCTTCATGCTCTCCGATGTTCCGTCGTGAAAGACCAGAGGCATGGAGAGGAGGGTCATGCACTCGTAAAAGAAGTAGTAGGTAAAAAGGTTCTGTGCGTAGCTGAGCCCCATCATGGCCGCCAGCGTCAGCAGATAGAAGCAGTTAAACCGACCCTGCTTTTCGTCATGCCCGTTGTACTCCAGGGAAAAGATGCCGGAGAGCAGGAAGAGGAGCGAAAACAGGACGGAGAACAGCTGACCCAGCCGGTCGCCGCCGAAGCGGAAAGCAAAGGGGCCCATGTCCAGCACACCGGCAAGACCGCTTCCGGTAAAGACGGTGGCCACGGCGCAGATCAGCGTTGCCGCCAGAGCCTCCACAAAAAGAGCGTTCCGATTCCGCTTGGACTTGATCAGCCCCATGAGAATGCCAGCCAGAGCGGGGATCAGGACGGCGAGAAAGAGCAAGTAATGAAACATCCGATCTTCCTCCTTTACAACAGGTTCAGCCCGTCCGAGATCAGCGCTCCTACCGGGGTGCAAAGTACGCCCAGCAGAATGCTGCCCAGAGCCAGCGAGACGATGGAGACAGCGACCGCCACACCCGGCCTCACAGCGGGAAGCGTGGGCAGGTCGTCCTCACCGTGATCCTGAATCGTCCAGATCTGGACAATGGCGGGGAGGTAGTAAAGGGCATTTAAGACGCTGGAGACGGCCAAGGCGCCCAGCGCAGCCCACATCCGCCACGAGTCGGCCAAAGCGGCGTCTGACAGAAAGAATTTGACCGCAAATCCGCCCAGCAGCGGCAGACCGATCATGGAGAGACCTCCGACGGTAAAGCCGATACCCGCCAGTTTTGCCCGATGGCCGGCACCCCGGAGGTAGTACATCTGCTTCCGGTGTCCGGAGGCCTCGGACAACTCGCCTGCGCAGACGAAGAGGAGGGGCTTGGTAAAGGCGTGAACGAGGATCTGGTAGATGGCAGCGGCAGCGGCGGCCTTGCCGCCCAGACCGAAGCCCAGGTAGATGTAGCCGATCTGCGCCACAGAGGAGTAGGCGATCATCCGCTTGATATGTGTCTCCTGCATCGCCTTGACAGAGCCGACGATCATGGCCAGCGTGCCCAGAATGAGCAGTACATCGCCCACATGGAAGGCGCGGTAAACCTCCTCGCCAAAGAGGCTGAAAATGCACTTGATGAGCAGGACGATATAGCCCTTGAGTACCAGACCGGAGAGGATGGCGCTGGAACTGGTGGTGGCGCTGCCGTGGGCGTCGGGCAGCCAGGTGTGGAAGGGGAAGAGGGCGCTTTTCAGGCAAAGTCCCAGCGTCATCAGCCCCATGACCACGGTGAGGGGCAGGAGATAGCTGCCCGTCTCGGTCAGATGCACCACCTGCTCATGGATGTCGATGATGAGCAGGTGCCCGGTGATGTGGTAGAGCAGGGTGAGCCCCATCAAAAACATACCGCTGCCCAAAAGGCTCATCATCAGATAGCGGATGGTGGCCACCAGTGTTGCACCGCTGTCCTTTGCCATGACCAGGGCGCAGGCGGAGATAGTGTTGATCTCGATAAAGACGTAGGCGGTAAAGGCGTCGTTGGTGTAGATCATGGCAAGAAGGCTGGCCGTGATGAGGTTGCACATGACAAAGTACAGGTTCTGCTTCTCCGGCTCAATGTCCTCAAAGATGCCCTTATAGCCGCCCAGGACGCAGAATGCCATAACACAAAGGAACGTGAGCGCCAGCGTCACCTCCAGCGGCCCGCAGACCAGCTCGTTTCCGAAGGGATGGCTCACGATGCCCAGCTGATAGAGGAAGGTCTCGCCGGTGGGGACGATATTGCAGAAGAGGACGATGTTTGCCCCAAGGATGGCGGCGACGGCGGAGAGATGGACTGCCATGGCTGCCCTGCCGTTTCGGATGATGCTGGTGAGGATACCCGCGATCATCATGAGGACGATGGAGAAGAAGGGGATGTGCTGATAATAGGGGAGCACTCAGTCCACCCCCTTTTTCATGCTGGCCATAATGACGTCCAGATAGACGGTGTGGTATTTCTTGTAGATGCGCACCACCAGCGCCAGGGCAAAGGCGGTGACGCTAACCGAGACCACGATGCCCGTCAGCACCAGCCCGGTGGGGACGGGGTTGATATAGGTCTCCACGCTGGGCGTGGCAGAAAAGTCGGTGACGATGGGAGCAATACGCCCCTCAATGTAGCCGGCGCTGGTGAGCATCATATAGATCGCTCCGTCCATCAGGTCAAAGCCGATCAGCTTTTTAATCAGATTGGGGTTAAAAATCAGACTGAACGTCCCAATGCAGAAGAGGATCACAGCGGTGACCATGTACCGCTGCGTCCACAGGATGGAAAGAAAATCGCTCATGTCACATCTCTCCTTCACTGAACAGGGCGTAGAAGGCATAGATGGTGCAGGCCACCTCAAAGCCAACCAGCACATTGATGGGCATAATGATGCCGCTGCTGATGATATTGCCCGGAATGCCCAGCCAGATGTGGTTGTCCAGACCGTTGGAGCCGGTGAAGACATAGTAGACCAAAATCAGGCCATAGCACATCAGGCAGACGACCTTGACCAGATGGTAAAGGTGTTCGTTGAAGAACTTGCGGACGCTGCCGCTGCCGAAGGTGCGGGAGTAGAGGATCAGCCCGCCGCCCAGAATACTGCCGCCGGAAAAGCCGCCGCCGGGGGACAGATGCCCGAAGAGCATGACGTAGAAGCCCACCATGACGGATACGGGCAGCAGCAGCAAAACAACGGTACGCAGGACGATGTCCTTGTCCTTTCGATCGGCCCGGTCGTCGCTGCGCAGCTCTCTCAGGTCACGGGAGGTGGTGTTGTTCCGATCCCGGCGGAGCAGCATAGTGACGCAGGTAGCGGCTAGGAACAGGACGCTGGACTCGCCGAAGGTATCGAACACACGGTAGCTCAGAATCATACCGCCCACCAGATTGGCAGAGCCGGTCTCCTCAATGCCCCGCTCAATGTAGCGGGCCGGCACCTCGTTGTTTGCGGGGTTGGCAGGGTCGCCGAAGGGAGGGAAGCTCACGACCACCAGCGTCAGCACCACTGCCAGCGTGATGCAGAACAGAGCGCCCACAGCCTGATTCAGCCGACGGAACCGGCGATAGCTGTCCAGCTCGTAGGTGGGGCGGCGGACAGGCGCTTTCTTCTGACGGGCAATGACCTCATCAGGGGTCTTTGCGCACCACTCCTCGCCGTCTACCCAATCAAAAAATGCCTTAAAGCGGTTGGAAGTGCTCATTTTTGCCCCTCCTCTCCCGCTTTTCTGCGGCGTTCCTCTTCCGCATCCTCGGACTCCTTCAGCTCACGGATCTTTTGCAGGGTGAGGAAATACAGCACCGTGCTGACGCCGGCACCCACAGCGGCCTCGGTAATGGCGAGGTCAGGGGCCTGAAGCAGCATCCAGATCACGCTCATGACCACGCTAAAGCCCATATAGGTCAGAATGGTGATCATGGTATTGCGGTGCAGAACGGCAGTCAGCGCGCAGGCCACCAGAAAGCCAAGCAGCAAAACTTCTACAAATGCCATCTTACGACTCCGCCTCCTTTTCGTCCTCGGGCAGAGGCTTGCAGTGCTGTTCCAAATCACCCACCACAGCATATTCCAGCTGAGTGATCATGTGCCCGCAGACGGGCACAGTGAACCACTGCAGGGCCAGGATCAGGATCAGCTTGAGATCCACCCAGTGCAGACCCTTAGACAGGGCACCGCCCAGGAAAATGAGCAATGTTGCCAGCGTGTCGGCAATAGCGGTGACGTGCATCCGGTTGATGACGAAATCCAGCCGAAAGACACTGATGACCACAATGACCATCAGCAGGATGCCCAGTCCCATGAGAACGGAGCCGACCCATTCCAAAACAGTCATTTCCCCTTGCCTCCTTTCTTCTTCTGCGCCAGCATCCGTACCCGCAAAAGACGGCTGAGGACGACGACGGCCTGAAAGCTCAAAAGCGCATAGACAATGTCAATGTCCAAAATCGACGTGGCGTCCAGAAAGAGGCTGAGCACCAAAATGGTGTTCAGAATCAGGGTTGAGATCAGATTGACGCCTATCAACCGGTCAGTAAAGTGCTTGCTGATGACGATATAGAGCAGAGCACCTGCCAGACAGGCGGACAGAATGATCAGATAGACCTGCATGACCTGCCCAAACATCAGGCCGCCTCCTTTCCATGCCCCGCAATGGTCTCCATCTTCAACAGCGCATCCACCAGAACAGAGCTGTCCATCCCTTCAGAGAAGGCCGGGTTGAAGCAGTGGACCACAAAGTCGGTGCCCCGGGTCTCCACCGTGATGGTGCCGGGGGTCAGCGTGATGGAGTTTGCCAGGGTCATCTTGGCGATGTTGGTCTGCAGAGGAACATGCACCTTGACCAGCATAGGTTGAGCCTGCTTTTGAAAGCCGGGCCGCAGCACCAGACGGAGCATGGCCGCATTTGCTTTGACGATCTCGATGATCAGCAGGCTGATGTACCGGAGCCCCGGCAGAACCAGACGCAGAAACGTCTTTTCCCGCTCCACGCTCCAGTAGCAGTAGCGGCAGGTGAACCAGAATACGGCACAGGTGACGATCAGGTCGAAGATCAAAATCTCCAACGTCACATTGCCGCAGAGGATGATCCACAGCAGGAAAAATCCAATCAGCATAGAGACTCTCCCTTTCCGTCCCGGTCTGCGTCTCTCCCGCAAATTCCGAGACATACCTATTAAATAAGAATAGATTACAACACGCTTATTTTACACATATCAAAGGAAAAATGGCAGAGACAGTTTGCACAACTCGTCTCTGCCATTAGAGATTGATTTGGGTATTTTGGACAATTCACGTCAGGGGACAGGGTGTTTGCGATATTTCAAGGCCGCTTTCGTTCCGGCAGCTGGCTGAGCACAATGGCGGCAAACATGAGTACGCAGCCCAATATTTCCCGCCCGCTCAGCGCCTGATGCAGAAGCACCCAACCGAACAGAGCCGAGAACACCGACTCCAGACACATGACAATGGATGCCACTGTGGGGTCGCAATTCCGCTGGGCCACAATTTGAAGGGTGTATCCCACGCCGCTGGAGAGAATGCCGGCATAGCCGATGGTCACCCACGCAGAGGCAATGGCAGACGGATTCGGATGCTCCAACAGCAGCATGGGGACGGTTGACATAATCGCGCAGACGAAAAACTGGATGCAGCTCAGCCTGACGGGGTCAACTCTGGGAGAGAAGTGGTCGATGACGAGAATATGTACGGAAAAGGCGGCGGCGCAGAGCAGCACCATCAAATCGCCGTAGGTAAAGCCCACCGGACCGGATAAACAAAGGAGATACATGCCGGCCAGCGACAGAGCCACACAGACCCAGATGAGGCCGGGCAGCCGCTTTCGAAAGAGGATCAGGCTGAGAAACGGCACGATGATAACATACATGGCGGTAAGAAAGCCGGACTTGCCAACTGTGGTATACATAATGCCGATCTGCTGAAGAAGAGAGGCCACGCACAGGGCAGCGCCGCAGCAAATGCCGCCAAAGATCAGCTGCTTTCGGTTCTGGGGCGCTGCTGCCTCCTTTGATTTGCCACGCCCGGTGATGAGCAGATAGACCACCAGCACCAGCCCCGCCAGATAGGACCGGAGGGCGAGAAAGGCATAGGGACCGACGTAGTCCATGCCCACGCTCTGGGCCACAAAGGCGGAGCCCCAGATCATGGCAGTGAGCAGCAGAAGCAGGACATTTTTGGGGGAGGAGGTTTTCATAGCGAAATGCTCCTTGAAAAAACGGACGGGTCAAAGACCCGGCCGTTTGGTGTAAAAGTCAGGCTGCGTCGCCGACCTGGGAGATGATGTTCCGGTTGATGCGCAGGAAGAAGAAAAGGGTGGTGAGCAAGCTGGCAATTTCGGAAATAGGGAAGCTCCACCAGACGGCGTCCAAATTGCCAGTCCGCGCCAGCAGCCACGCCACGGGGAGCAGCACCACCAGCTGACGGGTGAGAGAGACGATCATGGAGTATACGCCGTTGCCAAGCGCCTGAAAGACGCTGCCGAGGGCAATGCTGACGCCGGCAAACACGAGGCTGAGGCCAATGATCCGAAGGGCGGGGACGCCAATCTCCAGCATCTGCTCGGACGCGTCAAAAATGTCCAGAAGCTGGGAGGGGAAGAGATTCATCACGGCAAGACCCAGCAGCATAATGCCTGCACAGTAGATGGCAGCCAACCGGGTCGTTTGGAGCATACGGCTCCGCTTTTGCGCGCCGTAGTTGTATGCGATGATGGGGACGGTGGCGTTGTTCAAGCCAAAGACGGGCATAAAGAAAAAGGATTGGAGCTTAAAATAGACGCCAAATACCGCCGATGCGGTGACGGTAAAGCCCAGGAGGATCTGATTCATGCCGTAGTACATGACAGAGCCGATGGAAGTCATAATGATGGAGGGGATGCCGACGGAGTAGATACGGCGGATGGTAGCTCCGTGGGGGCGGAAGCACGCTTTGAATCGGACATGAATATCCTTGTTAAACATATGATTGACGACTGCGGCCACCGTTGCGGCCACAAACTGGCCGATGACGGTGGCGACGGCGGCACCGGTCACACCCATACGGGGGAAGGGGCCGAGGCCGAAGATAAAGCAGGGGTCGAGGAGGATATTGGTCACAGCGCCCGCCAGCTGAGTGACCATGCTGGCGACGGTATGCCCTGTGGCCTGTAAAATGCGCTCAAAAGTCACTTCAAGGTAGATGCCCTGACAGAAGAGACATGCCACAGTCAGGTACCCCACGCCGTATTCCATGATGTCGGGAAAGTCGGACACCTGACCGGCATAGAAAGGGCGGATCCCAAAGACTCCCACCAGCATAAAGACGACGGCAGAGCAGAGTGCCAAAAAGATGCCGTTGCAGGCCGCCCTGTCAGCTGTGGCCTGATCCTTTTCCCCCAGCGATTTGGAGAGCATGGCGTTCATGCCCACGCCGGTGCCGGTCGCTACGGCAATCATAACGGTCTGAATGGGAAAGGCGAGAGACACCGCCGTCAGCGCTGGCTCCCCCAATTTGGCGACAAAATAGCTGTCCACGATGTTATAAAACGCCTGAACCAGCATGGATATGATGATGGGCAGCGCCATGGTGACCAGCAGCCGATTGACCGGCAAAACCCCCATCTTGTTTTCCTGTACCTGATGTTCCATAGTGGTTTGTTTTCCAACTTTCTTTTTACGATTCTGACCAATTATAGACGAGAAAAAACATTGTAGCAATCCTTGCTTCTCACTTTCGGCGCATTGGCAGTTTTTCCGCCTTTTTTCATTTCACCCCTTGTCAATAATGGCAAAAGCTCCTCCGCCGAAGCGGAGGAGCAAAAATCAGTACCGGAAGGCGTGAGGCTTACCATCCGCCCTGTCCAAAGAAGAAGCTGTACGGGTCATTGCCGCTAAAGGGGCTGTAATAGCCATAGGGATTGCTGTGGTCGTAGCTGTAGCTGTTGCCGTTTTGTCCGTCATCTGCCGTCCCGGCGGCGCTCTCCGGCACCTCCTCGTCCAGCGTGACGGTGATGGTGAGATAGGTGCCCTCCCGGAAAACGGTGAGGATCATCTCATCTCCTGCCCGCAGGGCATTTTTGGCATCGATCAGCTCTTCATAGGTGGTGATGTCCTGATTGTTCACCTGGGTGATAATATCTCCCACCTGCAGACCGGCGGTCTCGGCGCAGGAGCCTTCTACCACGCCCCGGACGTAAGCGCCTACCACCATGTTGGAATACTGCTGGGCGGTAATGCTGCTGACGGTGGCGACGGTGATGCCCAGATAGGGCTTGCCGGTAATATAACCGTGGGAGATCAGGTCGTCCAGAATCGCCAGAGCTGCTGGAATACTTGGCGTTGACCACGCCGATGACCTCGCCGTACTCATTGAACAGCGGGCCGCCGGAGTTGCCGGAGTTGACGGTGCAGTCGGTCTGAAGGACATTCATCACGGTGCCGTCACTCATGGTCAGCGCCCGATCCAGTCCGGAGACGGCGCCGGAGGTCAGGGTGTTGGCAAAGGTGCCCAAGGCGTTACCAATGGCGGTGACAGTGCTGCCCACGGTGAGCTGGCTGGAGTCGCCCAGCACGACGGGCTTAAAGCTGCTGCCGTCAGTGGATTCGATCTTGATGACGGCCAGATCGGCGTCCTCGTCGCCGCCCACATAGGTGGCCTCATAGCTGGTGGAGTCGATAAAAGTGCAGGAGATGGCCTGATAGCCGTCTACCACATGATAGCAGGTAAGAATATAGCCGTCCTCGGAGATGACAAAGCCGGTGCCCGCGCCAATGCCGCTGGCGGTCTGCACCTCAATGCTGACGACCGAATCGGAGTAGGCGTCATAGATCTGGCTGGGCGTCATGGCGTTTCCGGCGGCTACCTGAACCACACTTGTCCCGTCCGTCCGGTCACTGATCTGGAGCGTAGGGCCGGAACTGCCGTCGCCCTCTATGCCGACGGAGGAACCTTCGGAGGGGGCACTGCCGCTGAGAGAACCGAACATGAGATAGGCGCCGCCCGCTCCCGCTGCGCCGCCGATGAGCAGACAGGCCAGCACGGCGGCGACTACCTTCAGCGCCCTGGGTGTGCCGGACTTCTTTCGACTTTTGGAACGGGGGCTGGGTGCGGAAGCGGTGTGGCAGGCGGCCTCCTCGTCGGCAGGCTGGAAGCCGTAGCTGTAATGGTGTTCGTTGTTGACGCTCTGCCCGTAGTCGGGCCGATCCTCCGGCGGACGGTTATCGTTATCCGGCGTAAAGCCGCTGCCGTAATTTTTGTCGTACATATTATAGGACATAAAAGACGCTCCTTTATGCGCACCGGAGAGCCGGCGCACTTGGTTTCTGAATATGAGGATAGTCTATCATTATGTCCAAAGTATGAATGAAAATGCGCAGGATTATGAATTTCACCTTAAAATCTTTTAAGGTTAAGATTTTAAGGTGAAAAAGTTGCAAGAATCAAAGATAAACCGTGCGGACGGTGGGGCTGCCGCCCGGGGGATCTGTTTTGAACACTGAGGCAAAAGCCTGCCCCGGATGCTTGTCAAACAAGAAGTTCCTGTTATAATAACGATAGTTAAATCTGTTTTCTGCCCGAAATACACCAAATTGTCACAACAGCAAAGGACGGTAATTATGAAGCTCACAAAAAGGCTGCTGGCGTTACTGCTGACGCTGGCGACGCTGCTGATGGCGCTGCCCGTGACGGCGCTGGCTGCGGAGGAAGGAACAGCGACGTCCAATGCAGTATATGCTACATTCGGGAAGCAGTATTACAAAGCGTGGACAGAAGGTACCTATCACACAGATTATTATGTAAAGATTTCTGTACCTCAAAGGGGCATTGTTACAATTAAGACGACAAAACCAGTTGACAGCCAGGGGAAGTACGTTAGTCTGAAATTTACGCTGTATAATAAAAGCGGAGAGGACATCTGGGGAAATAAGACGTTCCACGCGAAAAATGACGAAAAGAATTATTATCAGGTGTCTGTTGGCTTAAACCCCGGTACCTACTATTTGACAATCCAGCCGGATATTTATGTGCGTTCCGGCTCAATCGGAACGAACTATACCATCAGCCTTAAGACGAGTGCGTACTGTGAGGTGGAGCCCAATAACAGTTTGTCAGAGGCAACATCTATGGCGTTGGGCAAGACCTATATCGGTTACTTCGGAAGGGACGGTTTGGGTACGAGTGAGGAGTATGACTGCTATAAGATCAATCTGAAAGCCAAAGAAACCTATGCAATTTCCGTTGGCAATATGGCGAGTTTTGGAACGACCTTACTTCAAATGACGGATCCCCTGGGGAATCAGCAGGAGATAAAATGGGCTCTTCTTCAGAATAAAGCCGATACCAAAGGAAATCATTGTCTCTATTACACTGCACTGAGCACCGGAACGTATTATTTCCGAATCTGGAATTACAACCAGAGTCAGTACACTTACACACTGAATGTAACAAAAACAACTACCGCCAGGTCCGGACTCTCCACCCCCCAAATTACCGCCATCGAGAACGTGGCCAAGGGCGTCAGCGGCATCAAGATGAACTGGGGCAAGGTGAGCGGAGCGACCAAGTACGAGGTCTACCGCAGAAAGCATGGTGCCAGCGGGTGGACAAAGATCGCTACGGTGACCAGTCCCACCTATACAGATACCAGCGTCCGCTGGATGACGGGCACCCTGTACGACTATTCCGTAGTGGCAGTGAGCAGCAGCGCCAGAAGCGCCGTAGCCCCCACAAAGACCATCCTCCGCATG
>CACYLC010000048.1 GCA_902775105.1 Oscillospiraceae bacterium | reverse complement strand
ATTCCATAGCCCTTTCGAGATACCTTCAGTGGGTAAATCCCGCAAAGAACCGGAATCAAGGCTGATTGCCTCTTGACAACGGTCATTACATATCAGAGTTATAGAGTTCAGAGAACGTAGGGGCGAGGCACGACTCGCCCGTCGGTCAAAGGACGGTTACAGGCGGGCCGGTCGTGTCCGGCCCCTACGAATCACGCTTAAATCTGCGGCAAAAATCTCACCCCAAATTTTCCTGAATCGCCTCCAACACCCTTCGTTCCATCTCTGTCCGGTCAACGCCCTCCTGTCTGGCGCCGGAAGCGGCGGCGTGTCCGCCGCCCCCCAGAAGGGCGCAGGTGTCGGTGGCGTTCAAATACGCCGGGTCGGTGCGAAGGCTCAGCTTCCAGTCCCCGTCCTTCAACTCCCGCAAGGTGGCGGCGGCCTTGACGCCCTCCACCTGTCTCAGCAGAGAGGAAAGCTCCTCGGCGTCACTTTCGCTGGCCTGCACATCCTTCATATCCTGCATGGAAATGCCGCCGATGACCACCTTGCCGTCCTCGTAGTAGCGGGCGCTCTGCAAAAGGCGGCTCTCCAGCTCCATGCGCTTGCGGCTTCTGGTCTGGAAGCAGCGTTTGTTGATCTCCCCGGCGAAATCGCCGTACTCCATCAGGTCGGCGGCAATGCGGTGGGTGGTGGGGGTGGTGTTGGTATAGACGAAGCAGCCGGTGTCTGTGGAGACCGCCAGATACAGGGCCTTTGCGATCTCCGCATCCATGACGCCCAGGCCGTCCCTGATGATGCGGTAGAGGATCTCCCCGCAGGCGGCGGCAGAGGCGTCCAGACAGAGATGTTCGGCATAATGGGTGTTGGAGGGATGGTGGTCAACGCAGAGCTCCACTTTGCCCTTGAGCCGGTCGAATTCTGTGGGAAACAGCCCCTCTGTGGCAATATCCACCGCCACAATGTGCTCCGGAGCGTAATCCTCAGACGCAAAATAGGGCATGATATCTCCCAGATAGGTGGAGGTGACGCCGGGATTCACAGCGGCATAGGCGGTTTTGCCGATTTTTCGAAGGGCGGCGCAGAGACCGGCGGCGCAGCCCAGCGTGTCCCCGTCCGGGCGAATGTGAGTGAGGATGAGAAAATTGTCCCGTTCCGAGAGCCACCCGGCGGCCTCATTCTCCGTCACGGTCATGCTCTTTTGCCTCCAGCTCGTCCATCAGGTGGATGATGCGCGCGCCCTCGTCGATGGAGTTGTCCAGAATGAACTGCAGCTCCGGGGTGTGGCGGAGAGCCAGCGCCCGGCTCAGCTCGTGGCGGAGGTAGCCGGAGGCGGACTTGAGACCCCGGCGGATGTCCTTCTCTACCCCCTGATCCAGAGCGCTGAGATAGACCTTGCAGTAGCTGAGATCATTGGAGGTATCCACCCGAACAACGGACAGCATCCGACTGCTGATCCGGGGATCTTTAACGGTACGCAGCAGGGCGGACAGCTCCCGCTGGATGTCCTCGTTGATGCGGTTGATGCGATAGCTTGGCATGGTGTGCCTCCTTTTTATCGGTACGCCCGAAAACAGGCAGTAATCGGCGGGCCGTTCCCCTCAAGGGGTATGCCCGCCACTAAGTGGCTCCTGATCGTGAACGGCCCCTATGGATGCATTACAGAAAAAATAGACGTAGGGGCGATTGACGGCAGGGAGCCGCGAAGCGGGTCATCGCCCGCCGACAAGCAAACATTCGTTTTATGCAACACAGGAGGCGGTCGGCGGCAACGCCAAACCCCGCCTCCTGCATAGACGTTTCAATATTGATTATACCTCGACCTGCTCCATCTGATACACCTCGAAGATGTCCCCGACCTTGATGTCGGAGAACTTCTCCAGGCCGATGCCGCACTCGAAGTTGGTGGCGACCTCCTTGACGTCGTCCTTAAAGCGGCGGAGGGAGGCGATGGTGCCCTCGTGGATGACCACGCCGTCCCGCACCAGACGGATCTGGGCGTTGCGGAGGACTTTGCCCTCCTTGACGTAGCAGCCTGCGATGACGCCGGCGCCGGTGATCTTGTAGACCTCCCGAACCTCCACGCGGCCCAGCTCCACTTCCCGGAACTTGGGCGCCAGCAGACCCTTCATGGCGGCTTCGATCTCCTCGATGCAGTCGTAAATGACCCGGTACAGACGGACATCCACCTTATCCCGCTCGATCATGCTCCGAGCCACGTTGTCCGGACGGACGGAGAAGCCCACGATAATGGCGTTGGAGGTGGAGGCCAGCATGACGTCGCTCTCGTTGATAGCGCCCACGCCGGAGTGGATGACCCGAACCCGAACCTCGTCATTGGAGAGTTTTTCCAGATTCTGCCGGACAGCCTCGGCGGAGCCCTGAACGTCGGCCTTGACGATGATTTTCAGCTCCTTCACATCGCCCACCTGGATCTGGCTGAAGAGGTCGTCCAGACTCACCTTCTTGGCGGCGGGGGCGGCAAGAGCGTCCTTCTTCTCCTGCTTGCGCTGCTCGGCCAGCTCTCTTGCCATCCGCTCGTCAGCGACAGCGTAGAAATCGTCGCCCGCCCCGGGAACTTCGGCCATACCGGTGATCTCCACGGGGACGGAGGGGCCTGCGGTCTTGACAGGGCGGCCCCGGTAGTCCACCATGGCACGGACACGGCCCACAGCGGTACCGGCAATGATGATGTCACCCTGCTTCAATGTGCCGTTTTGCACCAGGAGGGTGGAGACAGGGCCTCTGCCCTTGTCCAGCCGAGCCTCGATGACAGCGCCGCGGGCGGCCCGGTTGGGATTGGCCTTGAGCTCACGCATCTCCGCCACCAACAGCACGTTTTCCAAAAGCTCCTCAATGCCCTCGCCGGTCTTGGCGGAGATGGGGCAGATGATGGTGTCGCCGCCCCAGTCCTCGCTGAGAAGGCCGTACTGGGTCAGCTGCTGCTTGATGTTGTCGGGATTTGCGCCGGGGAGATCCATCTTGTTGATGGCGACAATGATGGGAATTTCGGCGGCCTTGGCGTGGTTGATGGCCTCCACCGTCTGGGGCATGATGCCGTCGTCGGCTGCCACCACCAGAATGGCAATGTCGGTGACCATAGCGCCTCTGGCCCGCATGGCGGTGAATGCCTCGTGACCGGGGGTATCCAGGAAGGTGACCACCTTGTCATTCACGTTCACCTGATAAGCGCCGATGGCCTGAGTGATGCCGCCCGCCTCACCGGCGGTGACGTTGGAATTGCGGATATAGTCCAGCAGGGAGGTCTTGCCGTGGTCAACGTGACCCATGACCACGATGACGGGAGCACGGGGCTCCAGATCCTCCTCTTTGTCCTCGGCGGTGTCGATCAGCTTCTCCTCGATGGTGACGACCACCTCACGCTCTACCTTGCAGCCCATTTCCTCGGCCACGATGGCGGCGGTGTCGAAGTCGATGATCTCACTGAGAGAGGCCATGACGCCCATCTTCATCAGCTCTTTGACCACGGCGGCGCCGGTCTTTTTCATCCGGCTGGCCAGCTCGCCCACGGCGATCTCGTCGGGAATCTGCACCTTGACGGGGGCTTTCTTTGCCATCTCCTGCTGCAGGCGGCGCATCTGCTGACGCTGCTCCTCCTGACGGCGCTTCTGGCTCTGGGCGCCCTTCCGCTTTTGCTGGTTGCGGTTGCTCTTCAGCTTCTGCTTGCCCTGCTGCATCCGGTCTGCCCGGTCGGGCGCCAGCTCGTCCAGATGGGCGTCGTAACGGTCCAGGTTGACGTCGGCGCTCTTCCGGGTGTTGACTACCTTCTTCTCCGGCACGCGGCTCTTCGGCTCCTGAGGCTGCTCCTTCTGCTCCTCACGGGGAGCGGCGGCAGCGTCCTTCTGCGCTCCCTGGGGGGCGGACGCTGCCTTGGGCGCCTCCTTAGCCTTGGGGGCGGACTGTGCCTTGCCTCCGGTGGCGGCGAGGGCGGCCTCCATATCCGGAACCTGATTGTGCTGGGTCAGATACTCGAAGATCAGGCTCAGCTCCATCTCGTTCAGGGCGGCCATGTGGCTGGAGGGGGTCTGAGCGTACTTGGTCAGAATCTCCGTCACCTTCTTGGAGCCCACGGCCTTGCCCTTGATCTTGAAGTCCTTGGCGACCTCATGGACACGGTATTTCAGTTCGATACCCATGAAAATACCTCCTTCTTGTCAGGCTTGTGCCAACGGGGAAATCCCGCAGCTACGGGACTTGCCCGCCGGCACAAACGATAATACATAATAATTACTTGCTGCGCTTACCGGGTTTTTTCGCCTTGCGCCGGGCGATTTTCTCCTGCTTCTCCGTCAGCGCCTCCAAAACGGGACGATGGGTTTCCTCCGCCTGCACCAGCTTTTCCGCCAGAGCGATGGACATTTTGAGGTCGGTCATCGCCGCTGCAGCGCAGCTCCCCCAGCCCAGCGCCTGTCCCAGCGCCTGTTTATCGCTTTTGAGGTAGAGGATGGGCAGCTTTCCTCCCGAGCGGAACTCGATGCGGCGGACGGTCTTGTCTCCGGCGTCCGAGGCCAGGATCAGCAGCCGCACCTTGCCGGTCTGGAGGGCGGTTTCCACAGCGTCCTCCCCGGCGGCCAGCTTGCCCGCCCGCTTGGCAAGGCCGAGAAATCCCAGCGGCTCACTCATTGCCCTGCTCCCCTGCCATCTGCTGCTCCAGCTGGTCGTAGACCTCAGCGGGGATGGCCACCGAGAAGGCACGCTCCAGCCCACGGCTCTTTCGTGCTTTCGCGAGACACTCCGCCTTGGGGCAGACGTATGCGCCCCGCCCCGGCTTCTTGCCCCGGAAGTCCAGAGAGATCTCTCCCTCCGGGGACCTGACCGCCCGGATCAGCTCCCGTTTGGGCTTCATCTCCCGGCAGCCGAGACACTGCCGCATGGGAATTTTTTTCGGCATAGCCGGTACCTCCTGATTTAGAAGAGCGCTTCTTCCTCTGCGCCCTCGTCGGCGAAGAGGGCGTCTGCCTCCGCCTCCGCCTGAGCGGCGCCGGAAACGCTCTTGATGTCGATCTTGTAGCCGGTGAGCTTGGCGGCGAGGCGGGCGTTCTGACCTTCCTTGCCGATGGCGAGGCTGAGCTGATCGTCGGGGACGATGACACGGCAGCTCTTGCCCTCCTCCAGCGTCTCCACACTGACCACGTCAGCGGGAGCCAGAGCGGCGCCGATATACTCCACGGGATCGTCGCTGTACTTGATGATGTCCACCTTTTCGCCGTGGAGCTCCTCCACGATGGTGTTCACTCTTGCGCCCCGGGTACCCACGCAGGCACCGATGGGATCCACATCCGGGTTGTTGGACCAGACGGCCATCTTGGTGCGGCTGCCGGCCTCACGGGCAATGGAGCGGATCTCCACCACGCCGTCAAAGATCTCCGGCACTTCCAGCTCAAACAGACGCTTGACCAGACCGTAGTGGGTGCGGGAGATGAGCACCTTGGTGCCTCTCGTGTCCCGTCTGACCTCCACGATGTAGACCTTGATGCGGCTGCCCTCCTGATAGTGCTCTCCCTTGACCTGCTCGCCGGCGGTGAGCAAAGCGTCGGTAAACTCCTTGCCGGAGCTGAGCCGGACATGGAGCGCCCCGGAGACGGGGTCGATCCGGGTGACGGTGCCGGTCATCAGCTCCTGGGTCTTGCCGCTGAATGCGTCATAGACCATGCCCCGCTCCGCCTCACGGATGCCCTGAATGATGACCTGACGGGCGGTCTGGGCGGCGATGCGGCCGAAGTTCTTGGTCTTGACCTCGCTGGAGACCACGTCGCCCAGTCCCACGCCGGGCAGGCTCTTTCTGGCCTCCTCCAGAGAGATCTCGGTGTAGGGGTTATCCACCGTCTCCACCACGTCCCTGCGGATGATCATCCGCAGGAGGTTCTTGTCCGGGTCGGCCTGAATGACGATATTCTCCTCGGCGCCCTCGTGATCCCGCTTATAGGCGGAGACCAGCGCCTGCGTGATCTTCTCCAGCATATACTCCTTCTTGATGCCCCGCTCCTTTTCCAGCAGTTCCAGAGCAAGGAAAAACTCCTGTGCGTCCTCCTCGGGGGTGGGGCCTTTTTTCTTGCTGATTCTCTTAGCCATTTTGCTCACTCCTTATCTGTGTTTAAAATACCACGTCAAGACGAACCAGGGCGATCTCCTTCTTGCCGAAGGTGCGCTCAGCGCCGTCGGAGAAGCCCAGTGTCACATCGCCGTTTTCATACCGTGTAAGCAAACCGTGAAATTCCTTCCGGCCCTCCTGAGGACGGTAGAGCCGCACTTCCACGGCAGAGCCCAAAAAGGCGGCAAAGTGCTCAGGCTTTTTCAGCGGACGGTCAATGCCGGCGGAGGAGACCTCCAGCACATAGCTTCCCTCGATGGGATCCGCCTCATCCAGCGCATCGCTGAGGGGACGGCTCACCGCCTCGCACTGATCTACATTCACGCCGCCCGGGCAGTCGATATACACCCGAAGGAACCAGGTGCCGCCCTCCCGGACGTACTCCACATCCCAGAGGGTGCACCCTGCCGCCTCAATAAAGGGCAGAGCCAGCTCGGCGGCAACTTCTGTGACTTTTTTCATCGTGTCAGTAAACCTCGTTTGACGAAAAGAAAGAGCGGGGCAAGCCCCACTCTCAGGTTGATACGTTCATTACACTGGCAGTATAGCACTTCTTTTTCGGGAATGCAAGGGTATTTTGGAATTTCTGTCCGTCAAAAGTGACAAAATTATGGGGTTTTGCATAGATTGACCCAGGGAGGGAGATTCCATGCAAGAGGACTTTGAGATGCCGCTGAACGAGGCGGAACAGTTTCGCCGTATCTGGCAGCGGGTGCAGGGAGCGCCGAAGCCGGGGGACTTTCTCGCCCCCGACGGGACAGAGCAGCGCCCCCTTCCCCCTGCCCCGCCGGTGCCGGCGCGTCCCACACAGGGAGAGACGGAGGGGTTTCT
Organism: Oscillospiraceae bacterium; assembly: GCA_902775105.1. Classification (GTDB taxonomy): domain Bacteria; phylum Bacillota; class Clostridia; order Oscillospirales; family Oscillospiraceae; genus Onthomonas. The sequence goes on along the minus strand of CACYLC010000048.1, from coordinate 6,285 downwards.
CCGAAGTGCCATAGACGAGACAGTCTGCCGGGCAAGGGAGCTGAGCCGCTGGCCCCAGCTGCAGGGACTTGCCCGCCGCTCCGAGGAGCAGAGAAAACGGCTGGCAGCGGCGCTCTTTCTGCTGACGGGAGTGCGCTATCGCCCCAGACCCCACTGCCCCCCGGGGGCAAACAGCCTGACTGCCGCCGCCCGAAGTCTGTACCATCGGTTCCGGACGGCAGAGCGGGCGTATCAGCAGGCGGCGCAGCGCACAGAGGAGCCGTCTCTCCGCACCCTGTTTCATGAACTGGCGGGAGAGTGCGTCATCTGCCGGGAGCAGCTGCGCCGCCTGGTGGAGCAAATGCTGTGATAAACCGGATCAGTCCCGCCGGAACAGATCCCGGGTATACACCTTTTCCTGTACGTCGTCCAGAGCGGCGTCATACCGGTTTGCGATAATGGCATCGGAAATACGCTTGAACTTGTCCAGATCGTTGACGACCTTGCTGCCGAAGAAGGTGCTATCGTCCTCCAGCGTGGGCTCGTAGACGATGACCTTTGCGCCCTTGGCCTTGACCCGCTTCATCACGCCCTGAATGGAGCTCTGGCGGAAATTGTCGCTGTTGCTCTTCATGGTCAGGCGGTAGACGCCGATGGTGCAGCTCTTTTCCTCATCCTTGCTGAAGTCGCCTCGGTTATAGTAGTCATAGTAGCCGGCCATATTCAGCACACGATCTGCGATAAAGTCCTTCCGGGTACGGTTGGACTCCACAATGGCCTCGATCAGGTTTTCCGGTACGTCCTGATAGTTGGCCAGCAGCTGCTTGGTGTCCTTGGGCAGGCAGTAGCCGCCGTAGCCGAAGGAGGGATTGTTATAGTGGCTGCCGATACGGGGATCAAGGCAGACGCCCTCAATGATCTGGCGGGTATTCAGTCCCTTCAGCTCGGCGTAGGTGTCCAGCTCGTTAAAGTAGCTGACCCGCAGCGCCAGATAGGTGTTGGCAAACAGCTTCACCGCCTCGGCCTCGGTAAAGCCCATAAAGAGGGTATCCACATTCTCCTTGATGGCGCCCTCCTGCAAAAGTCCGGCAAAGGTGTGGGCAGCCTTGACCAGGCGCTCGTCCTCCATGTCCGTGCCGACAATGATGCGGCTGGGATAGAGGTTGTCATAGAGCGCCTTGCTCTCCCGGAGAAATTCCGGGCTGAAGATGATGTTCTTGCTGCCTGTCTTTTCCCGGATGGAGCGGGTATAGCCCACGGGAATGGTGGACTTGATGACCATGATGGTGTCGGGATTGTACTCCATGACCAGCTTGATGACGGCCTCTACGGCAGAGGTGTCGAAGAAGTTCTTCTTGCTGTCATAGTTAGTGGGAGCGGCGATGACGACGAAATCGGCGTCGGAGTAGGCTTCTTTTGCGTCCAGTGTGGCGGTCAGATCCAGCTCCCGGGTGGCCAGATATTCCTCGATCTCCTTGTCGGCGATGGGAGAGATCCGCCGGTTGATGAGATCCACCTTTTCCGGGACAATATCGACGGCATAGACTTTGTTGTGCTGGCTGAGCAGTGTTGCAATGCTCAGTCCTACATATCCGGTTCCTGCAATGGCGATTTTCATAAGCAATACGGCCTCTTCTTTCCTTTATTTCCCTGGGGAACCACTGGTTAAATCAGGCTACGGCGTCCGGGCGGTCTGTTTTCCGCCATACAGTCCTGAAATTTCTGCAAAATTTGATTCCTGTCTGACAGAAAATGGCCTCGCCCATCCGTCCGAGAGATTCAATCAATGTTTCCTCAGCAGTTTTTTCAGCTTGCGAGGCAGCCAGGTAATGATTCTGCCGATTTTCCAGGATGCGGACTTGCGCTGCTTCCTGAGTTTGGCATTCTTCTTGCGCAGCTCGGCTGCCTTATTCCGGGTGTCTCTGTTGATGTTTCTCAGACGGTTGACCTCGCTCTGCAGTCCGCTGTTTTTGGCCTTGGCCTCATCCAGCTCGGAGAAGAGGAACTCCTCTGCCGTCAGCGTCAGAATGGACTGGAGCTTGTTGTATTCCTCCAGACTGTAGAAACAGGCCTCATCCCGGCCGGCGACGCCCAGCTCCTGGAACCACTCGTCATGCAGCTTGTTGTACAGCAGAGCGTAGGACGGACCTCTCAGCGTCGTCAGGTTCCAGAGAGCGAAATGCAGACTGTAATTGACAAAGTCGGATTCAAACCGTTCGTACAGACCCCAGTCCTTCAGCTGCTGCCGAAGGGCGAGGAGCGCCTTGTAGAAGCAATCCCAGCTCTTCTCCCGGGTGACGGAAAGGGAGCCGGCACCGCTGCGGTGATGGGCAAGCACGCCGTTGATGGTGCAGATGCTCTGAGCCTGAACGATGGCGGAGAATACGAACAGCATATCATTGGTGGTGCGCTGCTCCTGGAATTTCAGACCCAGCCTGCGGACAAATTCTGTCTTGAACAGCTTGTCCCACGCCCAGCCGGCAAAGACGCCGAACACGTTCTCCTCAATATCCGAGCCTGCAAAGGGCTGCTCCTGGGGGAGATAATTCGCACGGATGGTGTGGCTGGCTCCGTAGTAGCGCTTCTCTGCCTGGGAATACAGATCGCTGCGGAACACCACAATGTCGCTGTCATAGTAGTGCGCCCGGTTATAGGCGGAAGAGAGCATATCCGGCTCAAAGAAGTCGTCGGCGTCCAGGAAGGAGAGATATTCACCCTTGGCAAATGCCATGCCGTTGTTCCGGGCGGCGCCGGCGCCGGCGTTTTCCTGGGTGATGACGGTGACACGGGCGTCCTTTTCCGCATACTCCCGAAGGATCTCCGGTGAGCTGTCGGTAGAGCCGTCGTCCACGCAGATGACCTCGATCCGCTGCTCCGCCCGGTTGAGCACCGAGTCAAGACACTGGCGGAGATACTGCTCTGCGTTGTAGACGGGCATGATGACGGAGACTCTGATCCTGGCAAAGTATGCGTCCGGGTCGGCCACCATCTCGTTGAGCATCTGCCAGTTGATGCCGCCGGGAACCCGGGGGAAGGCCTCCTCTGTCAGCAGGCCGGCCTCCAGAACCGGCTTAAATTCGTCCCGAATGTGATACAGGTACTCCAGCCGCTGGGCATCCGGGATACGGCGGTAGGTGACCATAAAGCTGGCGAATTTCTTCCGATAGAACTGGGGGGCAAATTCCTTTTGCAGATCCGGCCGCTTGTCCAGCCACTCCCAGATCAGGCGCAGCTCCTCTGTGGCGCAGTACAGCTTTCCCTTGCTGAGCATGGAGGAGTTGGGATTGTCCTGCCGGTACATATAAAAGGCGGTGTTGACAAACCAGAGCCGTTTGGCGCAGCAGAAGCTCTTAAAGAAGAAGCCATTGTCCTGATAGGAGGCGCCGGGGGTCTCGTTATGCCGGATGTCGTTTTTCCGCAGGAAGTTCAGGTTGTAGATACCGGTCCAGGTGTTCATGGGGAAGTAGAAGATCTCCTTCTCCTTTTTGGGGTCGATCACCCGGCCGTAAAAGCGCTTGTCATAGGCAAGGCGCACCGTCTTTTTCTGCTCCAGTCCCTCGGGAGAAACCGTGAAGGTATAGAAGTCGGACTTGACCAGATCCAGACGGTTTTTGCTGGCGGTCTCGTAGAGGGTCTGGAACATCTCCGTGTCGGCAAAATCGTCCGGCTCCAGAATGCCCAGATATTCGCCCCGGGCGGCGTCAATGCCCCGGTTCATGGCCTTGCCGTAGCCGCCGTTAGGGCCGTCGAGAATACGGAACCGTTTATCCTTGGCGGCGTACTCCTTCATAATGGTCAGAGAGCCGTCGGTAGAGCCGTCGTTGACGCAGAGGAATTCCATCTCGGCCAGCGTCTGAACGGACAGGCTGTGCAGCGCCTGATTCAAATAGTCCTCCACATTATAGATGGGCAGGACAACGGAGACCTTGGGCGCTGTGCATTCCTCACGGAAGAAAATCTTCTTCGTCAGCGGCTTGGCCTTCTGGGGGCCGGCGGCCATACGGTTCGTGCGTGCCCGAACCAAATCAATCAGCGCCCTCCGGAACATCCCGTCATATTCTTTCGCAAACTGCCGTGTGTGCATTACGATCTGTTCGCCGTATTTGGGGTCAAAGCCCAGCTTTTCCAGCCACATGCACAGGTCGGCAAATTCACCGGACATAATGGTCCGGGCGACCTCTGTGGGAATCTGATCCTGAATCAGGTTCTGCTCCACGATCCGAATGGAGCGGAGCTGGCCGTCAAAATGTCCCGCACGCCGGCTGGTCAGGTCGCCGGGCCGATTCAGGCGATGGACCACCAGCTGATCCCGGGCGGCCATAATACGTCCGGCGTTGGAGAAAATCCGGGCAGAGAAGGAACGGTCGTTTCCGCAGACCAGGTCATCAAACCGGATCTGTTTCTCCTCAAGGAAGGAGCGGCGGTAAATACCGCTCCACGGAGCTGCGTTCAGCTTGTAAAGTACGCTGTTTGCCTCCGGCGTCAGCAGCCGATTGAAATCAAAGGGGCGGAAATGGGTCAGCGTATAGGCGCTGTTTTCCACAGTCGTGTCCTGCTGAACGTCAAAGGGGATGCAGGAAAATTTCAGGCAGTCCAGGTCGTACTTGACCGCCTTGTTATAAATGGCCTCATAGGCATAGTCCAACACATAGTCGTCTGCGTCCAAAAAATGGATATATTCGCCGGTTGCGACCTCAAGACCGGCGTTCCGGGCGATACCGGCGTGCAGATTCTGCTGATGGAGCACCTTCACCCGGCTGTCCTTTTTTGCGTAGTCTTGCAGGATGCTCAGCGAGCGGTCGGTGGAGCCGTCGTCCACACAGATGACCTCAATTTCATTCAGCGATTGGTTTAATACGCTGTCCAACGCCTGGGGGAGAAACGGCTCGGCATTGTAGACGGGAATGATAACAGATATTCTGGGCGTAGCGTTCATATTGGGCTTCCTTTCTCCCTTTTATTTCATATCGTGAAGAGCAAAAACTACCATGATGAATGTAGCATATTACCGAATTCTTGTCAAGTGACGGCCGCCCGGGGAACCGGCACTCTTTCCTCACCTTTGCAAAATCCCTGTGTTTTATCCGGCCATATTTCAAAAAGATGGGATTTTGCATTGCAGACAATAAAACGCATGTTCTATAATCTGGTGGAAAGGAGGAGAAAATCCATGTATCACATATCAACCGAACTGAGTACGGCGCTGGACACCCGGCAGCATCTGCTCATCACGACAGATAACGGCGCCGAGCTGGAGCCTTACACACTGACCTATACCGCCTCCTGCTGCAGCGGCGAGGCGATCTCTATCGGGAGTGTCTGTGCCGCCATGGTGCGGTGCAAAGTTTTCGGCAGACAGGAGCTGCAGGACGTCCCCATCACGGTAAAAGTGGGTGCAGAGGCAGGCGGTCAGGTACAGTACATCCCGCTGGGACAGTTTGTAGTGACCGAGTCCCAGAACGAGGAGGACAGCACCACCATCACCGCTTACGATGCCGCCTATTACGCACTGATCGGAACGTATACGCCTGCTGTCTCCTCCGGGGCAACCGTGACGGCGGTGCTGAAGGATATTGCCTCCAAGTGCGGGCTGACCCTTGCCCCGCTGCCCTCCGCAGCCGGAGTGACGACTGTCACCGGAGACCTGACCGGACACACCTGCCGGGATATGGTGGGCTATCTGGCGGCGCTGGTGGGTTGTAATGCAGTCATTGATCGGGACGGCAAGCTGCGCCTGATCTGGTTCACACAGAGCGGCCGCATCGTCACGGCAGATGATTACTACTCCGGCGGCCTGTCGCTCACCGGATCGTCCGTGCTGGCAGGCGTTCGGATGACCAAAACGGTAAAAAAGACCACCGCAAGCGGAGGCGGCACCACCACCGAGACGGAGACCACCCAGACCTATGACGCCGGAACGGGCAGCGGGACAGTGATGGCCGTGGACAATCCCTTTGCCACCCAGAGCATTGTAAGTCCGTCAAAGGCGTGGGAACCTACCGGACAGGGAGCTGCGCCATGTTTGGCGGAATCCTGACCGAACCGGGAGATCTCATTCAGGTGACGGGAACCGACGGCGTGACGTCCACTGTTCCGGTGATGACGGTGCAGCTGGAACTGGACGGCGGGTGTAAGTGTACCATCTCCGCCAGCGGTCAGAGCGTAACAGACGCTGCGGCCAACGTACAGGGGCCGACGGGGAAGGCGCTGAGTAAGATCGAGGCGGACATTGGCGGATTTAAAGAACTGACGGCAGACAACTTCAAGGCAACGCTGGCCAAAATCGACAGCCTCTACGCCGATCGT
>CACYLC010000047.1 GCA_902775105.1 Oscillospiraceae bacterium | reverse complement strand
TCAAGCCAAAGATGGGCAGTGCCAGGATCCGGTTGGTGACCACCTTGTCGATCTTATCGGAGACAGACAGGCCTGCGCTCTTCTTCTTGTAGGTCTTGGCGATAACCTTGCCGATAAAGTCATAGCGCTCGCCGGTGATGATGCTCTCTGCATCGTCGTCCAGATCGGACTCCACCTTGGAGACAGCGGCCTCCAGATCCTCCGGCAGCTTGTCGCCGTAGCCCAGCTCGGCCAGAACCTTCTCATCCCGCTCGAACACCTTGACGGCATACCAGCGAAGGCTCTTCTCATCCACCTTGCCGGCGATCACATTGGAGATCTCTGCCAGCGCGCCCTCCACCTCACTGCTGAAGCCGTGGGGGGTGGGAGCAGCCTTTTTTGCCTCTGCCAGTGCGACAGCCTGCTTGGCCATCTCGTCAAGGCCGGTGCCATTGACGGCGGCCGTCTCTACCACAGGGCAGCCCAGCTCAGCAGACAGCTTTTTCACATCGATCTTGTCGCCCCTCTTGTTGACGACGTCCATCATGTTCAGAGCGATCAGAACCGGGATGCCCAGCTCAATGATCTGAGTGGTTAAGTACAGGTTGCGCTCAATATTGGAGCCGTCTACCAGATTGATGACTACATCGGGATGCTCCTTGAGCAGGTAGTTACGGGAGACGACCTCCTCCAGCGTGTAAGGGCTCAGGGAATAGATGCCGGGCAGGTCGGTAACCGTCACATCACGGTTGCCTCTCAGCTTGCCCTCCTTCTTCTCCACAGTGACGCCGGGCCAGTTACCCACGTACTGGGAAGCGCCGGTGAGGGCGTTGAACATGGTCGTCTTTCCACAGTTCGGGTTGCCCGCAAGGGCAATTTTAATCTGTGCCATTCGATTCGCTTCCTCTCTTTTTCATGCAAAACTGTGCGTTATCAGTTTTCTCTAACTAACTGTTTGAGTTATCTCTAACTTTTCGCCTGCAAAAGAAGCGGTCACTCCACCTCGATGCAGTCAGCGTCGGCCTTGCGGACGCTCAGCTCATAGCCCCGGACGGTGATCTCCACAGGATCGCCCAGAGGAGCCACCTTACGGACGGTCAGCTCAGTGCCCTTAGTAATGCCCATGTCCATGATCCGGCGGCGGACCGGGCCTGCGCCGTGGAGACGGATGACCTGTACAGACTGACCGGGCCGAACTTCTCTCAACGTTTTCATGCTGTTCCCTCTTTTCTTTTCAGACAATGACTCGGTTTGCCATGCTCTTACTCAGGGCCACACGAGTCTCTTTCACATTGACAATCAGATTGCCAGCCACCTCGCTGATGACGGTCACCTTGCCGCCTTCAACAAACCCAAGATTTGCCAGAAAACGGCGGGTCTCGTCTTTCCCGGTGATCTGCTTGACCACATTTTCCTCGCCCGGAGTTGCAAATGTCAACGGCATCAGAATCCCTCCATCCAGAAGTGATTGCAGACTTTTTTGTTCAAGCCCACTAACTCATGATTGTATGGTTAGTTTACACGAACTAACCATGGTTGTCAATAGCTAATTTCACTCTTGCATCTTTTTCCGACTTGTGGTAAGCTAGGACTAATTCAAAGAAAAAAAGTCGCCTGTGCCTTGATATAGATTGGGGGTATCAACATGAAAATCCACGAATCCGCCGAAGACTATCTGGAAGCAATCCTGATGATCCGGCAGGAGAAGGGTTCTGTCCGCTCCATTGACGTGGCTCACAAACTGAACTTCTCCAAACCCAGCGTCAGCCGGGCGGTCAGCCTGCTTCGGGAGAACGGTTACATTACCATGCAGCGGGACGGGCTGCTGGAGCTGACGGACGCCGGCCGGAAGATCGCAGAGACCATCTACGAGCGCCACATACTCATCAGCAACTGGCTCATTTCCATGGGCGTGCCGGAGGATGTGGCCGCTGAGGACGCCTGCCGGATGGAGCATGACGTCAGTCCGGTCACCTTCGAAAAGCTAAAGGAATATATTACCGCACACAACTAATCATTTTGCTTTTGATCGCAGCCTGTCTGATTTGGATGGGCTGCGAATTTTTGGTGGCGGATTTGCTTTTTCTCTCCTTATTTTATATAATAAACGTCAGGAAAACTGCCGCCTGACGGCAACGGAAAGGATGATCCCCATGACACCATTGGAACAGACCCGGTTCAATCTGGCTCAAACCGTCATCAAAGGCCTGGAGCGTCGGAATATGACCGGCGAATACTGCGCTACCCTCGCTGATGCGAAGGAGGCCGTCGGACGCTTTCTGATCCCCGGCACCTCGGTAGCCTGCGGCGGCTCCATGACCCTGGGAGAGCTGGGCTTTGTCGAGGCCGCCAAAGCCGCCGGCTGTAATTTCCTGGACCGATTTGCCGCCGCTACCCCGGAGGAGCAGAAGGAGATTTTTAAGGAGATTCTGTTCTGCGATACTTACTTTATGTCAACTAATGCCATCACTCAGGACGGCGTTCTGGTCAACATCGACGGCAACTGCAACCGTATCTCCGCCCTTTCCTTCGGGCCGGAGAAGGTGGTCGTTGTCGCCGGCATGAACAAGGTCGCCCCCGATTTGGATTCCGCTGTCAAACGGGCAAGGAATTCCGCCGCCCCTGCCAACTGCGTGCGGCTGGGGCTGAATACCCCCTGCGCCAAGCTGGGCAAATGCGCCGACTGCAGCAGCCCGGACTGTATTTGCTGCCAGTTCCTGATCACCCGCCGCAGCCGAACGAAGGGGCGCATTCATATCATACTGATAGGCGAAGAACTGGGATATTAAAGCATGAATTCCTCCTGTTGGGACATACTACCGTCAAATCCCAACAGGAGGAATTTTCTATGAAACGAAAACCGCACTGTTCCAAGCTCGCCTTTTTCCTCGCCCTTGCCCTCTTTCTTGCCTCGCTGCCTCTGTCCGCCTCCGCCTTCTGGCCTTTTCCCGACCCGGAGCCGCCGGTACAGGAGGACTTTTGCGTCAGCACCACTTTGGGCGAGAGCTATGTCTTTTCTCAGGAGGACTTCTCCCCCACGCTGGAACTGGCAGAGTGCTATCAGTTCTGTGATCTGCCCGATCCCTCCGTGGGCGTCCTGCAGATCGGCGCCACGCTGGTGGAGGAGGGCGGTACAGTGGCAAAGGGGGCGCTCCCCGGCCTGACCTGGTATCCGCTGGATAAGTCTGTAACGGAAATTTCCTTTACAGTCATTCCGATCACAGGAGAGCTGACAGGCGAGCCTGCCGCTGTCACGATCTACCATTTAAAGGAGGAGAACACTCCTCCCGAGGCCAAAGAGATCAACCTGACCACCTACCGCAAGAGTGAGGCGGCCGGTGTACTGCTGGCCGAGGATGCGGACGGCCACGAGATCACCTTTCGTCTCCTCTCCCAGCCGGAGCAGGGTACCGTCATTTTGGACGACTCCGCCGCTGGTACGTTCACCTATACTCCCGGCAAGCACGCCGGCCGCTTTTCCTTTTCCTATCTGGCGGTAGATCAGTACGGGGGGCGCTCCCACCCCGCCACCGTTCACATTACGGTGGAGAAAAAGGCCGCTGATGTGGTTTACTCCGACCTTTCCGGAACAGGACTGGACTACGCAGCCTCCAAGCTGGCTCAGGAGGGCATCTACGTCGGCCAGGAGTTGGACGGTCGGTACTGCTTTCAGCCGAATACCGTCCTGACCCGCAGTGAATTTGTGGTGATGGCAGTCCGGGCGGCAGGTCTGGCGCCGTTGGAAGGTGTGGAAAACACTGGGTTTGCCGACGATAACCAGATCCCCATCTGGGCTAAGCCCTATGTGGCGGCGGCGCTGCAGGCAGGTGTCCTGTCCGGACGAATCAACGAGGACGGCTCTCATGTGTTCTGCCCCACTGATTCCATTACGCCGGGAGAGGCGGCGGCCCTTCTGAACCGTCTGCTCCCCCTTTCCGAGGCTACGGTCTCCGTTTTTGCCCCCGCCATGGCCACTAACTGGGCGGGTCAGGCCGTTGCAAACCTGTGCTCCGCCGGAATCATGACGCAGGAACAGGCGTTAGGAAGCTCCGTGACCCGGGGCGACGCTGCGCTAATGCTGTGCTCCGCCATGGAGCAGATCAGAGAATAAGACAGCAAATGCCTGCGGTTTTGCTCACCCACTTCCGCAGGCATTTGACGCGTCTCTCTTCCCCCTGGATTCCCTCCCCAGCAGGCTGTCAATCGTATTGTGCTCCTGAGCCTCCAAAAGATCCACAATGATGCCATTGGAGAGCAGGAACCCCTCCGGCGTCAGATGCCAGCGGCCGTTCTCCTCCACCGCCAGATTCCGTTTTTCGTAATTCCGCAGCTTTTCCTCCAGTGGCCGGAAGTTCATATGAAACCGGCGGCTGTACCAATCTCCGTCAATGCCCTCCGCCGTCCGCAGCGCCAGCATCAGGTACTCGTTCCGCCGCTCCTCAGGAGGAATCACCTGATCGTCGTCCACGATGGGCCCGCCCTCCTCCATGCCTTTCAGATAGGCAGACAGATCCCGGACAAAGCTGTACCGCCGTCCGCCGAAGTCGCTGTGGGCACCGGGGCCAAAGCCGATATACTCCTGCAAGCGCCAGTAGCGGAGGTTGTGCCGGGACTCCCGGCCGGGCTTTGCAAAGTTGGAGATCTCGTACTGACCGTAACCCGCCCGCTTCAACCGCTCTGCCATCCAGAGGTACATATCTGCCTGGCCGTCGTCATCGGCAAAGGTGTAATCCTCCTGCCGCTCATAGAGAGGCGTCCCCTCCTCGATTTGCAGTCCGTAGCAGCTGAGATGTTCCGGTTCCAGCTTCAGCACCTGTTCTACCGTCCGCTGCCAGCCCTCCATGGTCTGACCGGGGAGACCGAAGATCAGGTCGAGACTGAGGTTTTCGATCCCCGCCTTTCGTGCCAGCGCCACTGCCTCCACCGCCTGGGCAAAGTTGTGGGGACGTCCAATGGTCTTGAGCTCTCCGTCGTCGGCGGACTGAACACCCAGCGACAGCCGGTTCACCCCCGCCCGGCGCACTGTCTTGAGCAGGGAGAGGTCTACACTGTCGGGGTTGGCCTCCATGGTGATCTCGCAGTCCTTTGTCAGATGATAGTGCTTTTTCACTATGTGAAGCAGAGCGCCGATCCGCTTCGCCCCCAGAGTGGAGGGAGTACCGCCGCCGATGTAGACCGTGTCCACCACACAGCTTTTGGCCTGAGGGGCGGTCTCCTTCAGATGGTTTGTCAGGGCGGCGAGATAGCGATCCATCTCCTCCTCCCGGTTTGCCAGCGAGTAAAAGTCGCAGTAGGCGCACTTACTGCGGCAAAAGGGGATGTGGAGGTAGATCCCCAGTTTCCTCCCCCTCTGTGTCTTGGCGTATTCCCGCTGCAGCTTCTGCCGTTCGTGCTGTTGACGGATCAGGGTTCTGCGCATTCTGTCCTGCCTCCCTTCTTTGTGCCTCCTTATTATATAAAAGGGGACGGCATTTGAAAAGGGGGAAACAGGGAAGTCTTGACATCTTTACGCCCGTGCGCTATTCTCCAGTCAGTTCATTTTGATGCGAGGAGGAACGAAGCCATGAGTGCCCGCAGACTTGAGATCATGATTGACGAGCAGTGGGCAGGACGCCCCGTCCACGACCTGCTCCGGCGAAAGCTGGGCCTCTCCGGCACTCTGCTCCGGCGGGTCAAGTGGCTGGAGGACGGCATCTTGGTGGATGGAGTGCGGGTGCACACCAGAGTGATCGTTCAGGCGGGGCAGACCCTCTCTGTCCGGCTGTCCGATCCCAAGGCGAAAAGCGGCATTCCTCCGGTCTCTCTGCCCCTTGACATTGTGTATGAGGATCGGGACATTGTGATCATCAACAAAGCCCCCGGCATGCCCTCCCATCCCGGCCCCGGCCACTGGCAGGACAGTCTGGGAAATGCCCTTCTGGCGCATTGGCAGAAGACTGATCCCGACGCCGACTTCCACCCCGTCCACCGTCTGGACAAGGGCACCTCCGGCCTCATGGTCGTCGCCAAGCACCCCTTTGCCCAAGAACAGCTGCGAAAAGCCCTCCATACCGGAGCATTTGATCGGCAGTATCTGGCGATCTGCGAGGGCGTGCTCTCCCCCGGCGAGGGCGTTATCGACCTCCCTATCGGCCGCTCCCCCGACTCCATTTTAAAGCGTCAGGTATCCGAGGACGGTCAGCCAGCCGTGACCCGCTACACCGTCTTAGCGACAAACGGCGTACGCTCTCTGGTGGCACTCACGCTGGAAACCGGCCGCACCCACCAGATCCGGGTACATCTCTCCCATCTGGGTCATCCGCTGACAGGGGATTTCCTCTACGGGACGGAGGATCCTTCGCTCATTCACCGCCCCGCCCTCCACAGCCGGAAGCTCACACTAAATCACCCCGTCACAGGAAAGACGCTCTCCTTCTGTCAGGCCCTCCCAGCCGATATGAAGGAACTGCTTCATGCAACTTTGTCAAATTGATGCACGAATTCTTTCATTTTGTCAACCTTTACAATTTTGTTTTTTCCTGTATGCAGGCCGTCGGCTCAATTTAAGTCGGCGGTTTTGTTGTTTTTTTGTGCGGTTTCAGGCCTAACTGTCGAATGTTCATAGTTTTATCATATTCGAAAAATCGAATCGGGAAATTCTTTGCAATATTTTTTTGTTTCATGCCACACTTTTCTCTTGCATTTTTTCCGTAATGTGATAGAATATGTTCCGACCTGAATGAATGACTTTATGCAAACTTTAAAAGGAGCTGCTCTATGGCTTCCACCCGCACCGCATTTTTGGATCGGCTTTTAAAGGCTCTTCAGCGTTATTACAATATTCCCCGGGAAACTGTGACCTCCCCCTTTGCGGCGGAGGCAGTATTTCATTCCAACAACGAACAGTACTTTTTGCTGAAAAGCGCCAAACTCTCCGATTCCGAATCTCACGAATACATGTTTATCGCTTCAGAAGAACGCCTGGAAGCTGCCGACGTGGAGCGGTTGGATCAGATCGCCTGGGAGACCGGGCTGTCCAGAGTCCAGCCCCACGGCGGCCACCGGAATACCGATATCACGCTGATTTTGTTGGCGGATACCATCTCGCCGGAGGCGGCGGCTCTTGTCAAAAAACTTCGCCATTACAAAAGCTATCGATATATGCTCCGAGGTTGGAGTGACTACCGTCTGGTTGCATTGGAGCTTTCCTCCGGGCAGTTGACCTATAACCGGAAGGGTCAAAGCCTGAAGAAGCTCTTTCGCAATATTTTATCATCACTTGAGTAAGGAGAGTTTGTATGGCTATCATCATCATTCTCGCCGCCATTGCCCTGCTGGTCATCGGCTATATTTTCTATGGCTCCTGGCTTGCCAAGCAGTGGGGTGTAGATCCCCAGAGAAAGACTCCTGCACACGAGTTGGAGGACGGCGTTGACTACGTCGCCGCCAAGCCCGCCGTGCTGATGGGTCACCACTTCTCTTCCATCGCAGGCGCAGGCCCCATCAACGGTCCCATTCAGGCCGCTGTCTTCGGGTGGGTTCCCGTCTTCCTGTGGTGCGTCATCGGCGGCATTTTCTTCGGCGGCCTGCAGGACTTCGGCTCCCTGTTCGCCTCCATCCGCCACGGCGGCAAGTCCGTGGGTGAGATCATCCGGGACACCATGGGCAAGAAGGCGCATAAGCTCTTCATCATCTTTGCCCTGCTGGTTCTGATTCTCGTTATCGCCTCCTTCGTGAACGTGGTGGCCGACACCTTCGCTTCTACGAACGCACCTGGCTTTACGGTGAATCCCACTGGTACTGAGACCACCGCTATCGTCTCCATGCTGTTCATCGTCCTGGCTATTATCTACGGTCTGCTGACCAACCGCGCCGGCGTGAAGACCCTGCCCGCTACCATCGGCGGCATCATCTGCATTTGCCTGATGCTTGCCCTGGGCCTGAACGTTGGTCTGGCTCTGAGCCGTACCGCATGGATCGTCATTATCGGCGCTTACATCACCATCGCTTCCCTGGTTCCCGTGTGGATCCTGCTGCAGCCCCGTGACTATCTGTCCAGCTTCCTGCTGTACGCCATGATGGGCGTCGCCGTGATCGGCATCATCTTCTCCGCCATCGCTGGCACCGCTTCCTTCGAGATCCCCGCTTTCGCCGGCTGGACCGTGGGCGGCAACTTCCTGTTCCCCACCCTGTTCATCACGGTCGCCTGTGGTGCCTGCTCCGGCTTCCACTCCCTGATCTCCACCGGCACCTCCTCCAAGCAGCTGGACAACGAGCGGGACGCCAAGCCCATCGGCTACGGCTCCATGCTCATCGAGTCCGGTCTGGCTATCATCGCCCTGATCGCCGTGGGCATGGTGTTTACCAAGTACACCTCCGGTGAATTCAGCTCTCCCTCCGCCGCTTTTGCTGCCGGTATCGCCACCATGTTTGACACCGATGGCACCCCCATCTACAACACCATCTATGCTCTGCTGACGCTGGCTGTCTCCGTCTTTGCTCTGACTAGCCTCGACACCGGCACCCGTCTGAGCCGCTTCATGTTCTCCGAGCTGTTCCTGAAGGAAGGCGAGAAGAGCTGGAAGGACGCCACCGGCATCCGTAAGTTCCTGACCTTCCCCATCACCGGTACCCTGTTCATGGTCGTTATCGGCTGCGTCCTGGGCTTCCTGAAGCTGAGCCAGATCTGGGCTCTGTTCGGCGCCGCCAACCAGCTGCTGGCCGGTATCGCTCTGCTGGCTGTCGCTGCATGGCTGGGCAACGTGGGCAAGAACAACAAGATGTTCCTCTTCCCCATGGCCTTCATGCTGATCGCCACTCTGACCAGCCTGGTCATCACCGTCATCAAGAAGTTCGGCGTGATCGGCGCCGGCGAGGCCGCATGGGGCGACTGGTTCCAGCTGATCTTTGCCGCTGCCATGGGAGTTCTGGCCATCATTTTGGCTATCGAGGGCATTCAGACCCTGTTCTCTCAGAAGAAGTTCGCCTGATCTTTAAGATCGAATCACTTTTGTGGACACTCGAAAGAGTGTCCACTTTTTTGCAATTCTTCCTTGACATCCACCCCTTGCAGTTGTATCATCGTAATGAACGTATGAACAATTATTCAATCGTCTTTTGACAATAGCGCAGGAGGATATTTTATGAGTGAGCATTTACATTCCGAAGAAAACGAAGCGGAAGAACTGCACCACCACTGCCATTGCGGCTGCGAGGAGGAGCATGAGGAGGAACATCATCATCACCACTCCGGCCATTGCGACTGCGGCTGCGAGGATGACGACGATGATGACCGCTGCTGCGACGGGCATCACCACCATGAGCAGACGCTCCACGCTCCGGTAGAGCACTCCGCTGAGGCCGTCCGCAAGGTCTACCGGGTGACAGGTCTGGACTGCGCCAACTGCGCTGCTAAGATGGAGCGACAAATCAATGCACTGCCTGAGGTAGAGGAGGCGACATTGACCTACGCCACCGCCCAGCTTCGGGTGTGGGCAAAGGATCCGGACGCCCTGCTCCCTCAGATGCAGGCCATCTGCGCCAAAATTGAGTCGGAAGCAAAACTGGAACCTATGAACCGAAAAAAGGCGGAGGAATCGGAGGATGAGGAGGAGCATGCCCTTCCGAAAATCATCGCGGGTGCTGTTCTCTTTGTCATCGGCAAGCTGCTGGAGGCCATCCTCTCCCCTGCTCTGGGGCTTTCCATCAGTCCTATTGCGCTGGCCGTTTACATCGTTGGCTATCTGCTCCTTGGCTTTGACGTGCTGAAAACTGCCGTGGTCAACCTGACCCGCGGGCAGGTCTTTGACGAGAACTTCCTCATGTCCATCGCCACGCTGGGCGCTTTTGCCATCGGGGAGTATCCTGAAGCGGTGGGCGTCATGCTGTTTTATCAGATCGGCGAGTATTTTGAGGATCGAGCCGTTGAGCGCTCCCGGAGCAACATTATGGAGGCCATGGATCTGCGGCCGGAGGTGGTCTTGCTGGTGCAGCCGGACGGCAGCACTGTGACACTGCCCGCTGAGGAGGCGCAGGTAGGCGATCTGGTGCAGGTGCGTCCCGGCGACCGCATCCCGCTGGACGGCGCTGTGGTCGAGGGTGAGAGCCAGATCGACACCTCTCCCGTCACGGGTGAACCTGTCCCCGTGGCCGTCCGTCCCGGCGACTGTGTCCTCTCCGGCTGCGTCAATTCCACCGGGCTTCTCACCATGAAGGTGGGGCAGCCGCTGGAGACCTCTATGGTCACCCGTATTTTGGAGAGTGTGGAAAATGCCGCCGCCTCCAAGCCACAGATCGACCGGTTTATTACCCGTTTCTCCCGCATCTATACCCCCATCGTGGTAGTACTGGCGCTGCTGGTGGCCATTGTCCCCTCTATCGTCACCGGAAACGTCCAATATTGGGTCAGGACGGCCTGTACCTTCCTGGTCATCTCCTGCCCCTGCGCTCTGGTGCTCAGCGTGCCGCTGGCCTTCTATGCAGGCATCGGCGCCGCCTCCAAACAGAATATTCTCTTTAAGGGCGGTTCTGCCATGGAAACCATTGCCAAGGTTAAAGCCGTGGTGATGGATAAGACAGGCACCGTTACACAGGGTAATTTTAAGCTCCAGCGGGTTCTCCCGGCGGACGGCGTGGACGAAAACGAGCTGCTGGCTCTGGCCGCCGGATGTGAAGTCAGCTCCACCCACCCCATTGCCCGTTCCATTCTGATTGCTGCCGAGGAGCGGCAGGTCTCCCCTGCCCGTCTGGAGCACGTTGTTGAGCATGCCGGTCGAGGCATGGTGGCGGACGGTGTCCTGTGCGGCAACCGCAAGCTGATGGAGGAGTTTGGCGTCTCTCTGCCGGACATTGTTCCCGCCATGGGCGCTCAGGTGCTTCTGGCAAAAGACGGCAACTATCTGGGCCAGCTCATTATCTCCGACACCGTGAAGGGCGGGGCGGCGCAGGCCATTTCCCAGATCAAATCTCAGGGCATTTGCACTGCCATGCTCACCGGCGACAGTCAGGAAAGCGCCGATGCGGTGGCCAAGGCCGTCGGCATCGACGCGGTGAAGGCCAAACTGCTGCCCCAGGATAAGGTCACTGCCCTTCAGACCATCCGGCAAGCGCAGGGCGAAGTCCTCTTTGTGGGTGACGGCATCAACGATGCCCCGGTGCTGGCAGGCGCTGATGTAGGCGCTGCTATGGGCTCCGGCGCTGACGCCGCCATTGAGGCCGCCGACGTGGTCTTTTTGACCGGCGATCTCGCCGCCGTCTCCCAGTCCATCTCCATCGGCCGGGAGGCCGTGCAGGTGGCACGGCAGAACGTCGTCTTTGCCCTCGCCGTCAAGCTGCTGGTCATTGTACTGGGGCTTCTGGGCTACGCCAATATGTGGGCAGCTGTCTTTGCCGATACTGGCGTGGCGATGCTGTGCATTTTAAACTCCATCCGCATCCTGTATCGGAAGTAAATACGCACTTACAGCGTCTGCCAAGGGTTCGGCAGACGCTGTTTTTCTGTTTGTTATTTAGTTCTAATCATGTAATACAGTTCTAACTTTTTCATGCTGTTTTCCCGAATTTTTCCCTATTTCCCCGGAATCTTTTCACTTAGCCTTGACTAACCGCACTCTTTTGTAGGACAATTCAGATAAGGAAAATTATGCCTGAAAACGGCATAACCCTAATCTAGCAGCAGAGAAAGGAATGTACTTTTATGATCTATTCCAGCGAAGTACAGGCTATGTGTCCCGTCGCCAAGGGCGCATATCACGGCCCTGCTCCCATTCCCGAAGAGGGCAAGTGGGTTCAGGCTAAGGAAATCAAGGATATTTCCGGCTTTACCCACGGCGTGGGCTGGTGCGCTCCCCAGCAGGGCGCCTGCAAGCTGAGCCTGAACATCAAGGACGGTGTCATTGAGGAGGCTCTGGTTGAGACCATCGGCTGCACCGGTATGACCCACTCCGCCGCTATGGCCGGCGAGATCCTGATCGGCAAGACCATTCTGGAGGCGCTGAACACCGACCTTGTGTGTGACGCCATCAACACGGCTATGCGTGAGCTGTTCCTGCAGATCGTTTACGGCCGCAGCCAGACTGCCTTCTCCGAGGGCGGCCTGCCCATCGGCACCTCTCTGGAGGATCTGGGCAAGGGTCTGTGCGGTCAGGTGGGTACCATCTTTGCCACCAGCGCAAAGGGTCCTCGCTATCTGTCCCTGACCGAGGGCTACATCACTCGTCTGGCTCTGAACAAGGACAATGAGATCACCGGCTATGAGTTCGTCCACCTCGGAAAGATGATGGACTGGATCAAGGGCGGCATGGACGCAAACGAGGCGCTGGAGAAGGCCAAGGGTCACTACGGCCAGTTTGACAACGCTGTAAAGTACATTGACCCCAGAAAGGAGTAATCAAAATGGCACTGTTTGAATCTTATGATAGACGCATTGGCCAGATCGCTCCTGTTCTGGCTGAGTATGGCATCTCCTCTGTGGAGGAGACCCGTGATATCTGCAAGGCCGCTGGTTTCGATCCCTATGAGATCGTGGCAGGTATCCAGCCCATCTCCTTCGAAAACGCCCGCTGGGCTTACACCGTGGGCGCCGCTATTGCTCTGAAAAAGGGCGTCAAGACCGCCGCCGAGGCCGCTGAGGCCATCGGTATCGGCCTGCAGGCCTTCTGCATCCCCGGCTCCGTCGCTGACGACCGCAAGGTCGGTCTGGGCCACGGCAATCTGGGCGCTATGCTGCTTCGGGACGAGACCAAGTGCTTTGCCTTCCTGGCCGGCCATGAGTCCTTCGCCGCCGCTGAGGGAGCCATCGGCATCGCCCGTAACGCCAACAAGGCTCGCAAAACTCCTCTGCGTGTTATCCTGAACGGCCTCGGCAAGGACGCCGCTCAGATCATCTCCCGGATCAACGGCTTCACCTATGTTCAGACCCAGTTCGACTACTACACCGGCAAGGTGAACGTGGTTCGTGAGATTGCCTACTCTGACGGCGAGCGTGCCGCCGTCCGCTGCTACGGCGCTGACGATGTCCGTGAGGGCGTTGCGATTATGCATCTGGAGGGTGTGGACGTCTCCATCACCGGCAACTCCACCAACCCCACCCGTTTCCAGCATCCTGTGGCCGGCACTTACAAGAAGGAGTGCATTGAGCAGGGCAAGAAGTACTTCTCTGTCGCCTCCGGCGGCGGCACCGGTCGTACCCTGCATCCGGACAATATGGCCGCCGGCCCTGCCTCCTACGGCATGACCGACACTATGGGCCGTATGCACTCTGACGCTCAGTTCGCAGGCTCCTCCTCTGTCCCCGCTCACGTGGAGATGATGGGCTTCCTCGGCATGGGCAACAACCCCATGGTCGGCGCTACCGTCGCTGTGGCGGTTGCTGTGGAGCAGAGCCAGAAGTAAGGATTTGACAACTTTTTCAGAAGAAACAAGTTAGCAAACATCCACTTGTAAACGAGATGTCAACGGTTTTCAAAAGCCGTTGACATCTTTTTCTTTTTATTCAAATTCAGCCATGGCCAGCCGAAGTTCATCTTCCATTTTCTCCGTGGGGTGGCCATAAGTGTTCACGGTGAGGATCAGTTTTTTGTGGCCGAGCCTCTGCTGGATCGCTTTCGGGTTTACG
>CACYLC010000046.1 GCA_902775105.1 Oscillospiraceae bacterium | reverse complement strand
ATACTGACAATGAGGCCCACTTCGGCGGTTCGGTTTACACTGGCGGAAAGCTGGCATGGAGCGATGGAACTCCCGGAGGGATCCTCACCGCCATGGGACGGCTGCTTTTGTGTTCGCTCGATACCAGCCCCGGCATTCAGTTCTTTCGTAATCTGGCAACCGAACCAACATCGGCCATCTACGAAACCGCCAACGGTCTGCTGACTGTGCGGGATAATTTTGCTGTCTCGGGAACACTGACCGTTGACGGTTTTGCAGTCCCCAGGATGCAAAAGGGGTCTGTGTCGATCAGCAGCGTGACCTCGACGCACAAAGAGTTCAGCGTCAACGTCCAGCTGACAGCGCTGCATAACTCCAACGGCACGCTGCAGGTTAAACTCAAGTCCGTGTCAGCAACGGGATTTACGGCGGATATCTGGAGCGGGACAACGACCGGCATCACGGCAGGTGTGTACTGGCTGGCCACGCTGTGAGCACAATCAGCGGAACAAACCCCCCGTCAGCCGACACACTTTTCTGGGCAGCCGGGTGACCGCACGAACCGCCTTGCGGATGGAGGATTCCTTTGCCTCTTTGAGCTGCCGCCGGAGGGAGGCCAGCTGATCCTTTTGTTCGGCCTGAGTGCGCTGCTGTGCGGCGTTCTGCCGCTGCAAATGGTTCCGCTCCCGCTTCACATCCTCCAGCGTCAGGGCGGTCTCGTCCAGACGGTCAAAGAGGAAATCCCCGGCGGAGACGGTCAGGAGGTGCTGCAGGGTGTCATACTGCTCCGGGGCGTAGAAATACCGCTTGTCCTGTCCGGTGACGCCCAGCTCGTCCAGCCACTCCTGTGCCAGCTTGTCATAGAGCTTGTAATAGGCATCGCCCCGGACGGTGGTCAGCTGCCACAGGGAGAAGTGGAGGCTGTAATTGACAAAGTCCCGCTCAAAGCGGTCGTAGAGGTTCCAGTCCCGGAGCTGCTGCCGCAGGGCGAGGAGCGCCTTGTAAAAGCAGTCCCAGCTCTGTTCCCTTGTGACGGAGAGAGAACCGGACGCCTTGCGGTGATAGGCGAGGATGTTGTTCATGGTGGAGATGCGCTCTGCCTTCACTACGGCGGAATAGGTGAACAGCAGGTCGTTGGTGGTGCGCTGCTCCTGGAATTTCAGGCCATTTGCCCGGACGAAGTCCGCCCGGAACAGCTTGTCCCACGCCCAGCCCACAAAGAGGCGGAAGATGTTTTCGGGCACGTCCACCCCGGCAAAGGGCTGCTGCTCCGGCAGATACTCCTCCCGGATGTTACTGCGCATACCGATGAAGCGTCCGGTGTCCTCGTAATACTCCTGACTGCGGAAAACGACGATGTCGCTCTCTTCCAGATACGCCTTGTTATAGGCTTTGCGCAGCATCTCCGGGTCAAAAAAGTCGTCCGCATCCAGGAAGGAGAGGTATTCGCCCCGGGCTTCGGACATGCCCAGATTCCGGGCGGCGCCGGCTCCGGCGTTTTTCTGGGTCAGCACCCGCACCCGGCTGTCTTTTGCCCCGTAGTCCGCCAAAATGGCCGGTGAGCCGTCGGTGGAGCCGTCGTCCACGCAGATGACCTCAATGCGCTGGTCGTTGTGCTCCAGAATAGAGTCCAGACACGGACGAAGATACCGCTCACAGTTATAGACGGGGAGGATGACGGAGACCCGGATCTTTTCGTAAAAGGCGTCGGGATCCGCCATGATCTCGTGAAGCTGCTTCCAAAACAGCGGGTCGAAGCACTCCTCCCGCAGCAGTCCCGCCTCGTCCGCCGGGCGGAACTGGTCGCAGATGTGATGGAGGTACTCCCGGCGGTATTCCTCGGCAATGCGGCGGTAGGTAGTGGAGAAGTTGTGGAACTTCTTGGCCTGATACACCCCGCCGAACCGCTCCGCCAGTCCCTCACGGTTCAGCCAGTTGAGAATGAACTGATACTCCTCCGTCATGCAGTAGAGCTTGGCGGTGTTGTTGATGGAGGAGTTGGGGTTATCCTGACGGTAGTGGTAGAAGGCGGTTTGCAGGAACTTCACCCGCCTTGCCCGGCACATGGTCTGGAACCAGAAGCCGTTATCCTGATAGGAGGCTCCCGGCGTCTCGTGGTGGCGGATGTGATGGTTGTTTAAAAAGCTGCGGCGGTAGATGCCGTTCCAGGTTTTCATGGCCAGATGGAAGGCGCCCAATTCCTCGGAGGGATCCACCACCCGGTCATACCAGCGCTCGTCCAGACTGACCCGCATCCGCTTTTGTCGGGCGATGCCGTCAGAAGTGACATGGAAGCGGAAGTAGTTGGATTTGACGAAGTCCAGATTTTCCTGAGAAGCCACCCGATACAGCCTGCGGTACATGCCGGGAGAGACGTAGTCGTCCGGCTCCAAAATGCCCAGATACTCGCCGGTGGCGGCGTCCAGCCCCCGGTTCATGGCCTTGCCGTAGCCCCCGTTGGGGCCGTCCAGAATGCGGAACCGCCCGTCCAGAGCGGCGTATTCCTTCATAATCGTCATAGAGCCGTCGGTGGAGCCGTCGTTGACACAGAGGAACTCCATCTCCTGCAGCGTCTGGACGGAGAGGGAGTAAAGCGCCTGGTTCAGATACTCCTCCACATTGTAGATGGGAAGCACGACCGAGACCTTCACCTTTTTGCAGACCTCCCTGCGGAGGGGAAATTCCCTGGGCGCCTGCGGCTCCTCTTCCGAGACGGAGTGGCAGGCGGTGCGCCACAGGGTCTCAATATCGTCGTTGCAGACACCGTGATAGTCCCGGATGAACGAGCGCAATTCCCCGGGCTTTTCCGGGGCAAAGTGGGCAAACAGTACCTCCAGCTCATGGCGGAGAATGACGGAAACCGTCTCCCGCCCCACGCCGTCGGCGATGAGGGCGGATTCCACAGCCTGCACTGCCTGCATGCGCTCTGCCAGCGCTTTCGGCGGCTCCGGCGCTGCGGCGGCCAGCATATCCCGCACGAGAACGGTGGAGGCGGACCGGCACAGGCTGCGCCAGTAGAAACGCTTTTCGCCCTCGTCCGGGGAGAGCTGTCCTTCGGTCAGAAATGCCCGTCGAAACAGCCACGCCTGAGGAGCGGGAGCAAGAGAGAGCAGGGGACTTTCCGCCCGGACGGAGAGGGGCAGGTGAAAGCTGCCGGGATTCACGGCGCTGAGGGTAAACTCCGGCAGGTCGAGGACGGTGCGCTCCCCCTTCAGCGGGAGAAAGCTGCCCCGGAGACAGTCGGCGCCGTATCGCTCCGCCTTGCTGAGGGCGGCGGCAAGGGCAAATTCCGGGACAATATCCCCGGAGCGGAGGAACTGGACGTAATCGCCCCGGGCCTCGGCAAGTCCGGCCGACCAGAGGTCTCCTCCGGCGGACAGGATGCGGACATGCTCCCCGGAGATACCCTCTGTCTCAGCATCGGCGGGAAAGACGCAGAGCAGCTCCGTCCCCTCCGGCAGATGGGAGGAGAGCCCGGCCAGCGTTTTGGAAAGCTGATCTCTCTGGGAGACAGCAATAATGACGGATAGTTTCGGCATAATAACCTCCATCGACGCAAGAAAACCCGGCATTTATTCCGGCTTGTTCTGTCTTATTTTCACCAGTATACCGTATTCGGCCTGAGAAGGCAAACGATTTCACAAAAAGGGTTCGCCGCAAGCAAAATTGCGGCGAACCCTTTATATGTGTATGAAACGGCCCGAAAGCGCTCAGGTGAGCTGGAACTGTCCGGTATAGAGCTGGTAATACCGCCCCTTCTGCCGCAAGAGATCGGCGTGGTCGCCCTTTTCCATGATATGCCCCTGCTCAATGACGGCGATGCAGTTGGCGTCCCGCACAGTGGAGAGCCGGTGGGCGATGACAAAGACAGTGCGGCCTTGCATCAGAGCATCCATGCCCTTGGAGATCAGCTTCTCCGTCCGGGTGTCGATGGAGGAGGTGGCCTCGTCCAGCACCATAATGGGGGGATCGGCCACGGCGGCTCTGGCGATGGCGAGGAGCTGCCGCTGACCCTGAGAGAGGTTGGCGCCGTCGCCGGTCACCATGGTCTGATACCCGTCGGGGAGGCGGCGGATAAAGCTGTGGGCGTTGGCTGTCTTTGCCGCACGAATGCAGTCCTCGTCGGAGGCGTCCAGCTTGCCGTAGCGGATGTTATCCATAATGGTGCCGGTGAAGAGGTGGGTATCCTGCAAGACGCAGCCCTGCGCCCCACGGAGGGCGTCCTTTTTGATGTGGCGGATGTCCAGACCGTCCAGCAGAATGAGGCCGTCGGAGATCTCATAGAACCGGTTGATCAGGTTGGTCATGGTGGTCTTGCCTGCGCCGGTGGAGCCGACAAAGGCGATTTTCTGTCCCGGGTGGGCATAGACATTCACATCGTAGAGCACCTGCTTTTCCGGGACATAGCCGAAGTCCACGTCAATCAGCCGCACGTCGCCCTTCAGCTCCACCAGCTCCAGCCGCTTGCCGTCCTCCTCCACGATGGTGCCGTTTGCCGGGCGGATGATCTCTCCGCCCTGATCGTCAGGAATGTGCCACAGCCAGTGCTCGCCGTCTTTGACCAGCCTGCCGCCGTTGTGCTCCGGCACCTTCCACGCCCAGCGCTTCGGGCGGTCCGTGCCGGTGTAGGGGGTGACGGTTCCGTCCTCGTCCACCTCGGCGGGAATGAGGTCGATGACGCCGTCGTCCACTTCCGGCTCGGAATCCATGACCTCGAAGATGCGCTCGGCACCGGCCAGGGCGGAGAGCAGGTTGGTCATCTGCATGGAGATCTGGTTCAGGGGCTGAGAGAGCTGCTTGGAGTAGCTCAGATAGGCCACAAGGCCGCCAATATCAAAGCCCGCCATGATCGCCAGCGCACCGCCCACAGCGGCAGTCACGGCGTAGCCGATGTTGGAGATCTGGTTGGCAATGGGCATGAGGACCGTGGAGTAGAAGCTGGCCTTGGAAGCCGCCTCCCGGTAGTTTTCGTTGAGGGCGGAGAAGGTCTCCTTGGCCTCCGCCTCGTGAGTGAAGGCCTTGACCACCTTCAGACCCTCCGCCATCTCCTGAATGTTGCCGTTCATCTCGCCCAGCGCCTTCTGCTGCTTTTGGTAGTAGTCCCGGCTCTTGCCGCCCAGCTTGGTAAAGACCAGCAGGAGGCCGCCCAGGGTAATGACGGTGATGAGGAAGAGAAGGGGGCTGAGGTAGATCATCATCACCACCGTGGCGGCGAAGGAGATGACCGAGCTGATCAGCTGGACGACGGACTGCTCCATGGCCATCTGAATGTTGTCCGCGTCGTTGGTGAACCGGCTCATCAGCTCTCCGTGGGGATGCCGGTCGAAGTAGCCCAGGGGCAGCTCCTGCAGCCTGTCAAACAGCTCTTTCCGCAGGATGTTGCAGCCCTTTTGCGCCAGCTGAGCCATGAGGGCGGACTGGGCGTAGGAGCAGACTGCGGCAATGGCATAGACCCCCAGCAGCTGCAAAATGGAGGTCAGCAGGCCGGGAAGGTCGGCCTGGCCGTTCTTCGCCGCCTCGGTGATGGAGTTGATGATGGGACGCATGAAGTAGGTTCCCGCCACCGAGGACAATGCGGCGGCCACCACGCAGAAAAGGGCGATGACAAAAAGGACAGGCCGCCTCGTCAGGTAGGAGAACATGCGGATCAGTGTCCTTCGCAGGTGCTTGGGCTTCTGAAAGCCGCCTCGATTGCCTCTGCCGGGGCCGCCTCTTGGGGTGGGTGCGTTAGGCATTGTCCTTCACTCCTTCCTGCTGAGAGTAGTAGATCTCCTGATAGACGGTGGAGGTCTCCATCAGCTCGTCGTGGGTACCCATGGCGCTGATGGTGTCGTCCTCCAGGACGATGATCTGATCGGCGTCCCGCACCGAGCTGATGCGCTGGGCGATGAGGAGCACCGTGGTGTCCTTCAGATTGTCGTGGAAGGACTGGCGGATCAGCGCCTCGGTGGTGGAGTCCACGGCGGAGGTGGAATCGTCCAGAATCAGCACCTCCGGTTTACGCAGCATGGCTCTTGCGATGCACAGCCGCTGCTTCTGGCCGCCGGAGACGTTGACGCCGCCCTGGTCGATGTGGGTGTCAAGGCCGTCGGGGAAGCTCATAATAAAGTCATAGGCCTGAGCGTCCTTTGCCGCCTGAAGGATCTCATCCTCCGCGGCCTCCGGGTTGCCCCAGAGGAGGTTTTCCCGGATGGTGCCGGAGAAGAGGACGTTGTTTTGCAGCACCATGCCGATCTTGTGCCGCAGCTCCTCCAGCGGGTAGTCCCGGACGTCTCTGCCGTCCAGAAGAATGGCTCCGCCGGTCACGTCATAGAACCGGGGGATCAGGTTCACCAGCGTGCTCTTGCCCACGCCGGTGCCGCCCACGATGGCCACGGTCTGCCCCGGCCGGGCGGTAAAGCTGATGTCCCGGAGGACGTCGTCGCCGGTACCTGTGGCCTGATACTTAAAGGAGACATCCCGGAACTCCACCAGACCACGGACGCCGCTGTCCGCAGGATCGGAACGGCCGTCCTCAATGGAGGGCTCGGTGTCCAGCACCTCAAAGATGCGGTCGGCGCAGGCTCTGGCACGGGTGAGCTGCAAAAGCGCCATGCCCACCATCATGACGGAGAAGAGGATGTTAAAGATATAGGTAATGATGCTGGAAAGCTGTCCCACCTCCAGCTCGCCGTGCAGCACCATGTGGCCGCCATTATAGAGAATGAGCACCGTGGCCACATTGACGCCGATCATCAGCGCCGGAGCCATGAGCAGCATCTTCATCACGGCGTTCAATCCGGCCTCGGTAAATTCGTCGTTGGCGGTCTTAAACTTTTGCTTCTCATAGGGCTGACGGACGAAGGCCTTGACTACCCGGATGGCCACCAGATTTTCCTGAATGACCTGATTGAGGGCGTCGATCTTCTTCTGCATGGTGCGAAACAGGGGCCAGCAGACCTTCATCAAAATGCTCAGCACCACAATGAGGATGGGCAGGATGACCAGCACATAGATTGCCAATCTGACGCTGATGGTGAGGGCGACCACAATGGCCACCAGCATCATGACAGCGCTGCGCACCAGCATCCGCAGGCAGATCGCCACCACCATCTGAATGTTGGTGACGTCGTTGGTCATCCGGGTGATAAGGGAGGCGGAGGAGAACCGGTCAATGTCGGCAAAGGAGAAGGCGTTGATCTTCTCGAATTCCGCCTGACGCATATTGGCGCCCAGACCCTGGGCGGCCTCGGCGGCAAACTTTGCCGCCAGAATGCCCCCGGCGAGAGACAGCAGGGAGACTGCCAGCATCAGTCCGCCGTTTCGCAAAATAGCGGTCATATCGCCCTTCTGAATGCCGTCGTCAATGATGGCGGCCATCAAAAGGGGCAAAATCAGCTCACAGACCGTCTCCATCGCCACGGACAGGGGGGCGAAAACGGCCTGCTTTCGATAGCCCCGGAGAAAGGGGAGCAGTCGTTTGATCATGGGTTTGTTATCTCTCTTTCCGGAGCGCTATGAGCGCAGGCGCAGTGCTCTGCCCTGCCGCCGATGGCCTCCATATTATGCAGCATCCGCAGGTAAAAA
Organism: Oscillospiraceae bacterium; assembly: GCA_902775105.1. Classification (GTDB taxonomy): domain Bacteria; phylum Bacillota; class Clostridia; order Oscillospirales; family Oscillospiraceae; genus Onthomonas. The sequence goes on along the minus strand of CACYLC010000046.1, from coordinate 7,433 downwards.
CCCTCCAGCTGCTCCAGCTCTTCGGGGGAAAATCCCGCATAGAGCTGGTCGTCTACCCGTTGAAAGACGTGAATACACCGTCCTCTGGCGTCTCTGCCCTTTTCCGTAATGGCGATCCGCTTTTTTCTGCGGTCCACGGCGTCACTCTGCCGCACCACGTAGCCCATCCGCTCCAGCGAGGAGAGGGAGTTTGCAATGGTGGCCGGAGAGACGTGGAGCCGCTGGGCCAGTTCCTGCTGGGAGGGCAGTGCGCCGTCCTCCCCCTCCTCTCCCAGAAGGAAGAGAATGCGGGGCTGTCCCACGTCCTGAAGCCCCTCCGCCGCCAGCGCAGAGAAGGTTGCGTTGCGCCGCGCGTGGTTGAGCCGGAAAAAGGCGGACACCTGCCCCCTGAGCGGGGGGAAACATGGATTCATTGACAGGCTCCTTTCTGTGAAAAAGTAAGTATGCTAATGATTAGCATGCTGAATCGTTTTACCAGATAGGAGTGCCGCTGTCAAGGGCTTTTTGTCGGGTTTACAGAGTGTTCATAAAAAAAGGCGGGCGGGTCATGCCCCGCCCCTATGAGCCTGCTTGAAACAATGGCGCAGGGGCCGGGCACGACCGGCCCGCCTTTCGGTATTTCAGATCCTTGCGACCCCGGTTTCTCTTGCCGCCTTTGCCACGGCTGCGGCCACGGCGTCCGCCACGCCCTCGTCAAAGGCCATGGGCAGGATGTGCTCGGGATTCAGCTGCTCCTCCGTGACCAGATCAGCCAGCGCCTCGGCGGCGGCCAGCTTCATCCGGTCGTTGATGTCGCTGGCCCGCACGTCAAAGGCGCCCCGGAAGATGCCGGGGAAGGCCAGCACGTTGTTGATCTGGTTGGGGAAGTCGGAGCGGCCGGTACCGACGACGGCAGCTCCGGCAGAGAGCGCCACATCCGGCATGATCTCCGGAGTGGGGTTGGCCATGGGGAAGAGGATGGGGTTGGGCGCCATAGACTTCACCATCTCAGAGGTCACCATACCGGGCGCGGAGACGCCGATAAAGACGTCGGCGCCTGCCAGCACGTCGGCCAGGGAGCCGGACTGGCGGTCAAAGTTGGTAATGGCGGCAATCTCCTCCTTGGCGGGGTTGAGCCCCTCACGACCCTGGTAGATTGCACCCTTCCGGTCGCACATAATGACGTTTTTCAGCCCTCTGGCCTGCAGCAGCTTGATAATGGCGATGCCGGCAGCGCCGGCGCCGCAGGTGACCACCTTAATGTCCTCCATCTTTTTGCCCACCAGCTTGAGCGCGTTGGTGAGGGCGGCGAGGACGACCACGGCGGTGCCGTGCTGATCGTCGTGGAAGATGGGGATGTCGCACCGCTCTTTTAATTTCCGCTCGATCTCAAAGCACCGGGGGGCGGCAATGTCCTCCAGATTGACGCCGCCGAAGGAGCCGGCCAGCAGGGCGACGGTATTGACGATCTCATCCACGTCCTTCGAGCGGATGCAGAGCGGCACAGCGTCCACGTTGCCGAAGGCTTTAAACAGCACGCACTTGCCCTCCATCACCGGCATACCCGCCTCCGGGCCAATATCGCCCAGACCGAGCACGGCGGTGCCGTCGGTGACCACTGCCACGGTATTCCAGCGTCCGGTGAGCGCATAGCTCTTGTTGATATCCTTCTGGATCTCCAGACAGGGCTGGGCAACGCCGGGGGTGTAGGCCAGACTCAGGGCCTCCCGATCCTTGACCTCCATCTTGGGAACGGTGGACAGCTTGCCCGCCCACTGGTAATGCAGCCTGAGGGATTCCTCTGCGTAATTCATCCTTTTTCCGCCTCTCTAAAGTAAAATACGTATTTTTTCACAAACAAGGTCATTATAGCAAGTTTGTCCTCCCGGCGCAATGGAGAAACGGAAGGAAAAGGGAAAGGTTTTGCAGAAAATCCCTGCTGATTCCGTTGAAAACTTGTGAAAAATCATGTATCCTACGATTATATTGATGCTGTGAGGTGACCTGTCCATGCCATCCATCCCCCACGACGCCGACAAGCGGGGCTATCTGTTGGAGGACTATCGGCTCTTTCACCTGAAAGAGAGCCGAGCCCAGCGGTTTTCCTACCACTACCACGAGTTTGACAAGGTGGTGGTCTTTCTCTCCGGACAGGTGACCTACACCGTGGAGGGCAGAGCCTACTTTCTCTCTCCCGGGGACCTTTTGTTGGTACCCCATCACCACATCCACCAGCCGGACATCGGCGGGGACATCTACGAGCGGTTCATCCTCTGGCTGACGCCGGAATTTCTGGCAAAGGAGGGGCTGGACACCTGCTTCCGGGAGGCTGCGGATACCGGCTTTCTGCTGATTCGCCCCACAGACGCCCTCCGCCGCCAGCTCATGGGACTGCTCAACCGGCTGGAGGCGGCGCTTGCCGACGAGGATTTCGGCTATGCGCTGCTGGCACGCACCTACTGCCTCCAGTTCCTCATCGCCCTCAACCGGGGGAACCGGGGCAATCTGGCCTCAGAGGGACAGAGCGTCTATACCTCCGACCCCAAAATCGAGGAGATCATGGCCTACATCAACGCCCACCTGCCCCAAGCGCTTACTGTCCCGGAGCTGGCAGGGCGGTTCTACCTCTCCCCCTCCTGGCTCATGCACCGGTTCAAGGAGGTCACCGGCTGCACCGTCCATCAATATATCCTCCAAAAGCGGCTGATTCTCGCCGCCTCCCTCATCCGGAACCACACGCCGGTGATGAAGGCCGCCCGCCAGAGCGGCTTTTCCGACTACTCCACCTTCCTCCGTGCCTTTCAGGCGGCCTATCATATGCCCCCCAAGGCGCTGCGAAAGGATCTAAAAGATTCTTAACAAAACTTTTTTGTCTCAAACCGCTGTAAAGGCGCAGGTCTTGCCGAGGATGGCGGTTGGATTTATGAATAAAGTGTTACGTCAACCTGTCGAATGCATATTTTTCGCGCTGCGGCGGAAGGGCGGCTGTGCAAAACCCTGTGCAAAATGTGCAAAACTTTTGTGGAGAGGTGAATCATTTCCAAAGCGGGCACTTTTTTGGGGGGATGCAGCTGTGTATATACAGCCTGCATGCCGTGACATAATGAAAAAAGAAAACCGTGAGACATCCCCCGGCGGGGACAGCTCACGGTTTGAACATTTTGAGACGTTTACGCCGGTTGGCCTACCCGTTGGGCGATGACCTGAGCCACCTTGATGCCGGAGGCGCCGGCCTGGGCCAGACCTCTGGTGGTGCCGGCTCCGTCTCCGATGGCAAAGAAGCCTGCCATGGGCGTCTCCAGCTCATTGGTGAGCTGGATGCGGCTGGAATAGAACTTGACCTCCGCGCCGTAGAGCAGGGTATCGTAGTTGGCGGTGCCGGGCGCCAGCTTGTCCAGTGCGTAGATCATCTCGATGATGTCGTCCAGCTGCCGCTTGGGAAGGCTCAGGGACAGATCGCCGGGGACGGCGGCCTTCAGCGTGGGCTGGACAAAGGACTTGCTCATCCGATGGTCGTTGGTGCGCCGGCCTCCCACCAGATCGCCGAACCGCTGCACCAGCACGCCGCCGGCCAGCATATTGCTGAGAGAGGCCACATGCTTGCCGTAGCGGTAGGGCTCGTTAAAGGGAGTGGAGAACCGGTTGGAGACGAGCAGGGCGAAGTTGGTGTTCTCGCTCTGGAGGCCGGGGTCGGAGTAGGAGTGGCCGTTCACCGTGACGATGCCCTCCACGTTCTCCGCCACCACATGGCCGTAGGGGTTCATGCAGAAGGTGCGGACCTGATCGCCGTACTGCTTGGTGCGGTAGATCAGCTTGGACTCGTAGACCACGTCGGTGATATGCTGAAAGACCTTGGCGGGGAGCTCGACTCTCACGCCGATGTCCACCTGATTGTTGATAAGGGGAATGCCCAGTCCCTTGCACTGATCTGCAAACCACTCCGCTCCGCTGCGGCCGGGTGCGGCAATCAGGTAGCGGCAGTCGTAGTCCTCGTCTTTCGTCACCAGCCGATAGCCCCCCTCGGGGAGCGTCTCGATCTTCTCTACTGCTGTGTGGAAGTGAAACTCCACCCTGTCCTTCAGGTGCTCAAAGATGTTGGCCAGAATGCGCAGGTTATTCTCTGTCCCCAAATGCTTGCACTTGGCCTGCAGGAGGTGGAGATCGTACTTCAGCGCCTCCCGCTCCAGCGCCATGGCCTCTGGGGTGGTGGTGGAATAGACCTTGTCGGTTGCCCCGAAACTGACATTCACCGAGTCCACATAGTGGATGAGATCCATGACCTCCGTTTCCTTCATGTAGTCGGTGAGCCAGCCTCCGAAGGCGGTGGTGAAGTTGAACTTGCCGTCGGAAAAGGCGCCCGCTCCGCCGAAGCCGGACATGGTGCCGCAGGTCTTGCACCCGATGCAGTGATCCGCCTTGCCCTGCACGATGGGACAGGTGCGGGAATAGATGTCCGCCCCCTGCTCCAGGACGATGACGTTCAGACCGGGACAGCGGCGGGTCAGCTCGTAGCTGGCAAAGACGCCCGCCTCGCCGCAGCCGATGATGACCACATCTGCTCGCTTGCTCATTGCTAGTGTACCTCCTTAAAGATGCTCCGACATCGCTGCCGAGGCGGTTCTTCAGCTTTCTGTATCTTTCTTACATTATAGCGGATTGTGTCAAGAGATGATATCCTTTTTTAAAATAATATGTTAAAATGATGGAAGTCAACTGCGCACTGCGTCAAACTCCGAGAGGAAGTGGCACATTTTCATGTATCCCCTGTCAAGACAAGAGCTGCGGCACCGGTACAGCGTGGCGGCCTGGTCCCTGCTGGCTTTTACCGTCCTGCTGGAGGCGTTCAGCTTTCTCTATGCCGCCCCCTACTATCTGGGCTACTACGACCTGTATTACAACGACTGGTACCAGAATCTGGCAAACTGCCTCATTATCTATCCTGCCGGACTGATCGCCTTTGGGGTGATCCTGCGCAAATTTCCCAAGCCCCGGCTGGCGCAGCTGCCCTCTCCCGGTGTGGCCGACATCATTCAGGGCATCATTGTGGCGATGGGTTTTCTCTACATCGCAAGCGATCTCACCGACTTTCTCCTGGCGGACACCAATACGGTGGACTACGCCAACGAGGCGGTTGCGCAGGAACCGCTGCACATTGCCATCCTCTTTACCGTCATTCTTGCTCCCCTCTTTGAGGAGCTCCTCTTCCGCAAGCTGCTGCTGGACCGGCTCCTCTTTTTGGGCGACTGGTCGGCGCTGGTCATCTCCGCCCTCTTCTTCGGCCTCTTCCATACCAATCTGTATCAGTTCCTCTACGCCACTACGGTGGGACTGGTGCTGGGCTATGTCCATATTATGACAGGCAAGATGCGTTGGAACGTGGGACTGCATATGTTTATCAACCTCTTCTGCGGCGTGCTTATCGGCTATCTGCCGGACGAGGACTGGGTGTGGGACATCTTCTCCCTTGCGGTGATCTTCTGCATCATCTACGCTGTCACCTACGTCATCCGCAAAAAGCCCTGGCGGGAGTTCTATCCCGGCCCCATGAACTGGTTCACCGCAGAGGAGAAGCGCATCGCCTGCCTCACCTCCGCCCCCTTTTGGCTGTGCATCGCCGTGCATCTGGGGCTGTCGGTCTACTATATCATCCAATAGCCTCCAGCAAAATGCGGATGCCCAGCAGAAGCAGCACTGCCCCGCCGGCAAGTCCCGCCCAGCGCCTCAGCGCTCCCCCGATCTGACGGCCCAAAAAGCCGCCTGCTGCGGAGAGGGTGAGGGCCACCAGCCCGATGACTCCGGAGGCGGCGAGAAGCCCGGTATCCAGATAGGCCAGGGAGATCCCGGCGGCCAGTGCGTCCAGACTGGTGGCGAGGGCCAGGGCGGCCAGGGAGCCGGGGGTCAGGTCGTACTTTATCCCCGTCTGCGCCTCCTGGGGCGACAGTCCCTCCCAGAGCATCCGTCCGCCCAGAAAGGCCAGCAGGCCGAAGGCGACGAGGGCACCGATCTGCCACAGCCATTGGCTGAGCTGATGGCCGAACAGTCCGCCGATGAGGGTCATCCCCGTCTGAAAGCCGCCGAACCACAGGCCGATCCGGGCGCTGTCCCGGAGCTGCAGCCCCTTTGCCTGTACCCCGCAGCAGACGGCGGCGGCAAAGGCGTCCATGGCGAGGCTGAGGGCCAGCAGAAAAACAGACAGCATGATAGCATCCTCCTTCCGGTGATGATGCTATCCTATGCAGACAAGTCCCGTTTCACCCCAAGGAGCAGCGATATGAACGACGAAGCATTTATGAGTGAGGCGCTGGCGCTGGCAAAAACCGCCGGAGCCCGGGGCGACGTGCCGGTGGGCTGCGTCATCGTCCGAGACGGCGCCGTGGTCGGCCGGGGACGAAACCGCCGGGAGGAAGTTCACGATGCCACCGCCCACGCCGAGGTGGAGGCCATCCGTCAGGCGTCGCAAACGCTGGGCCGCTGGCGGCTGGAGGACTGCACGCTCTATGTGACCTTAGAGCCCTGCCCCATGTGCGCCGGAGCCATCTGGAATGCCAGAATTCCCCGGGTGGTCTTTGGCGCCCGGGACGAAAAGGCGGGCTGCTGCGGCTCAAAGCTCCATCTGGGGCTGGAGGGCTTTCGTCCGCCGGCCAACATCACAGGCGGCGTGCTGGAAGAGGAGTGCGCCCGGGTGCTGGGGGCGTTCTTTCAGTCCATGCGGTAGGAAACAACTCCTTTTTCTCATATTTCTCGGCAATTGTTGCTCCATTTCAGACTAGAACCCCCTATTTTGCCATGGCAAAATGGGGGGTTCTTTGACAGGCTGGGAAGCTCCGGCATGACAAGTCATGCCGGAGCTTCTATTTTTTTCTCCTTCTGCTGATGTTGGAGGAGATCTCACTCAGCGCCTTGGCAGTCTCCGCCTCATACCGGCGGCAGCGGGCGAGATCGCCGAGGGAGACCATCCCCACCACCTGCCCCTCCCGCACCACGGGCATCCGCCGGATCTGGTGCCGGGCCATCTGTCCCAGTGCATCCTCGGCCTTGTCCTCCGGGGCGAGGGTCTCCGGGCTTGGGGACATGATGTCCTGAACCGGCACTCGGGAGGGATCCGCTCCTGCGGCGAGACAGCGGGTGACAATGTCCCGATCGGTGACGACGCCCATCAGCCGCCCGTCCTGTGCGCAGACGGGCAGGATCCCCAGTCCGTGCCTGGTGAGCAGCCGGGCGGCCAGTGCGGCGGACTCCTCCGGCGTAATGGACACCACCGTTTTGGACATGACATCGGAAATGCGCATAAAAAACACCGTCCATTCCATGAAATGCCTTTAGCATTCCCGAAATGGGCGGTATTTTATACGGTTATATGGTTATCCATTTGAGTCAGCTTATATATGAGCAATTTTGTACGATAAACATGTCAACATGGCACGATATGATAATCATTCGTACGGGTCGGCGTC
>CACYLC010000045.1 GCA_902775105.1 Oscillospiraceae bacterium | reverse complement strand
GCTTCTCTGTTTTGTCGCAACTAACATTTTAGCATAGGTGGTGAGGAAGGGTTTCGACTCTTCCTCTTTTTTCTTGCCAACAATTATTTTACACTAAGGCCTTTGTCGCTGCATTTCTTTCAGGCGTTGCTATTTTTCTTGGGATATGCCATAATATAGTAAGATTTTAATAGGAGGTGCCGGGAATCCATGATACGCGAGATCAGAGAGAACGATTTTGACGGTCTGCTGGCACTCTATATGCAGCTCCATGATAACCCGTTTCCGGAGAAAGACAATAAAATTCTAACGCTGTGGCACGCCATTTTGAATGACCCGAATCATCACATTGTCGTGGCCGAGGAGGACAGTAAAATTGTCTCCTCCTGTGTGTGCGTGATTATCCCCAACCTGACCCGTGGGCAGCGGCCTTATGCGTTTGTGGAAAATGTGGTGACAGACGTAAAATACCGCAAGCGGGGGCTGGCCACTGCCTGCCTCAGCTACGCAAGGGAAATTGCCGTCAGAAACAACTGCTACAAGATGATGCTGCTCACCGGCTCTAAGAAGGAAAGTACCCTGCGGTTTTACGAGCAGGCAGGGTATAACAGAAACGACAAGACAGCCTTTATTCAGTGGCTATAAGGGGGGTATCTATAGTTGGATTATTGGCGGCAACGACTCAAAACTGTTTTATCATCGACGGATGGAGGAGGCAGTTCAAATCGTTCTGCTGCTGTTTGACCGTTTCCGATGTCTCCGTCGCGTGACCCGGCGGTATCTGACCTACCGAGGCCGAACCCGTGCTGACATGGCGGAGGGGTGCAATGAGAAGCTGGACGCCTTTACGGCCCGGCTGCAGTAAAATCGGTCAGGCTGATCCTCAAACGGGATCGGCCTGACCGATTTTGTCTGTCTGTATAAAAGTGTACAGATCAGCGCTCGCCGCGCATCTGAGCGAAGCACTCGCTGCAGTAGACGGGACGATCCGTCTTAGGCTCAAAGGGCACACGAGCCTCCTTGCCGCAGTTGGCACAGGTGGCGGTAAAGAACTGACGGGGGCCACGAGTGGCATTCTTGCGGGCGTCACGGCAGGCCTTGCAGCGCTGAGGCTCGTTCTGGAAGCCACGCTCGGCATAGAACTCCTGCTCACCGGCAGTGAACACGAACTCGTTGCCGCAATCTTTGCACACTAAAGTCTTGTCTTGGTACATGTTTGGAATCCTCTCTTCTCATTTAATTGCCTTTCGGGCATTTTTTATAGAAACAGCTCCGAAGGGCCGATTTCTAAACGAATGATTACCGCAGTTTTTTTCGAATCCGCTGTACAGCGTTATCCACCGACTTGCCGCTACGGTGCAGCGTCCGGCTGATCTCCTCGTAGGACATACCCTGCAAATACAGCTCCAAGACCTGCCGCTCCAAAGGAGACAGCATACCCTGATACCGCCGCAGACGCTCCTGAAAGGCATCTGTGTCGATGAGCCGGGTCTCCGGATCGCCTGCGTAGGAGGGACGATCCTCTGTCTCTGCGTCCAACGGAAGGGCGGTATTCAGCGCCTCATGTCTGCCGCTGGAGGCGGTGCGAATGGCAGTCAGAATGCGGTTGCGGATACAGCGCTCTGCATAGGTGTGAAAGGAGGCACCCCGGTCCCGGCGGTAGCTGCGGATGGCCAGAGCCAGACCCAGCATGCCTTCCTGGATGAGATCTTCGTGGCTTGCGCCCATCAGGAACAGCGGGCGGCAGCAGACTCGCACCAGCCGGTTATAGCGCAGTACCAGTAACTCGGCAGCATAAGGATCCCCTTCCTCAGCCATACGGCACAGCGTCTCATCCGAATGTTCTGCCCCATCTGGCAGGCTGTCAGCGTCAGATACCGAAAGATCCCTTTTATTATTGTCGGAAATGCTTTGATTGTCAAGATGATTTTGTAACATTTTCATAGAGAGATCTGTTTTTTTCGTTTTCAATTTGAAATATGGCACAACGGAGGAGATCCGACACCCTTAAAATGTGAGCTGTTGACCGGGGTAGGTGATGTGCAAATGCTCATAGGCCGCCTGTGTGACGCAACGTCCACGGGGGGTACGGGTCAGAAAGCCCTGCTGCAAAAGATACGGCTCGTACATATCCTCCAGCGTGACCGTGTCCTCGTTAATGGTGGCAGCCAGCGTATCCAGTCCCACCGGGCCGCCGTTATACTGCTCAATGATGGCCCGGAGCATCCGGCGGTCAATGTTGTCCATACCCAGATGATCCACCTCCAGCGCTGTCAGCGCTTCGTCAGCCACCGCTCTGGTGATGACGCCTCCCGCCTTTACCTGGGCGAAGTCCCGCACCCGCCGGAGCATTCGGTTCGCAATACGTGGAGTGCCCCGGCTGCGCTTGGCGATCTCTACTGCGCCGTCCTCGTCAATGGGGACATTCAGCAGATCAGCGGAGCGGCAGACGATCATGGAAAGCTCCTCCACAGAATAAAGCTCCAGCCGAAGGGAGACGCCGAAACGGTCTCTCAGAGGGGCGGATAGGGAGCCAGCTCTCGTCGTTGCTCCGATCAGCGTGAATTTGGGGAGGTCAAGGCGGATGGAGTTTGCCGAAGGCCCTTTTCCGATAATGATGTCAATGGCATAGTCCTCCATGGCGGGGTATAATATCTCCTCTACCGCACGGTTCATCCGATGGATCTCATCGATAAACAGGATGTCGTTCTCGCCCAAGTTGGTCAGCAGTGCCGCCAAGTCTCCGGGTTTTTCGATGGCGGGGCCGGAGGTGATGCGAATTTGGACGCCCATTTCGTTTGCGATAATGCCGGAGAGGGTGGTCTTACCTAATCCGGGAGGGCCGTAGAGCAGGACATGATCCAGCGGCTCACCCCGGAGCTTTGCCGCCTGAATAAAGACATCCAGATTGCCCTTAGCCTTCTGCTGTCCGATGTACTCATGCAGCCGCTGGGGACGGAGAGTAAACTCTCCCTCGTCCTCCCGTGTCAGCGTAGAGGTGACAAGAGGTTCCGGGCGGTATTCGGTTTCGTCTGCGTAATCAATGCTCATTGCCCCAGCCTCACTTCATCATTTTCTTCAGCGCTTCCTTAATGCCCTGCTCCAGCGTCAATCGCTCCAAATCAAGCCCCTTCAGCGCCTGATTGATCTCACTTTGACTGTAACCCAGCACAGCAAGGGCAGCACCGGCCTCACTCAGCTTGTCCTCCCGGACTTCCAGCCCGCCCTTGGGAGGAGAATAGTGCTCAAGCGCATCGCCCTGCTCCTTTGCCAGCTTGTCCTTCAGCTCCAGCACCACTCGCTGGGCAATCTTTTTTCCGACGCCGGGGGCGGTGACCAGAGGTTTCGTGTCGCCGGTGATAATGGCAAGGGCCAGATTGGAAGGCGTAGTTGCCGACAGGATAGAAAGCGCCGCCTTTGGCCCGACGCCGGAGACGGAGATGAGCTGCCGGAACAGGTTCAGCTCCTCACGGCTGGCAAAGCCGTAGAGGGTCATGTCGTCCTCTTTAACAGACAAGTGGGTGTATAACGTTGCCTGCTGGCCTTTGGCGAGGGCAGACAATGAGTAATTAGACGTATTGCAGGCAAAGCCCACGCCGCCGCAGTCGATGACGGCCATTTTCGGATCAATATGGGCGACTTTACCAGAGACATAGTAAAACATAGATCTTCCTCAAAACTGTGGTTTTATCGGGTATCGTACTTCTTCGGGTCAAACACTCTGTCCCGGTTGAGCAGGCTGGTGGCACTGCGGCTGTGGCAGATGGCAATGGCCAGAGCGTCGGCGGCGTCGTCAGGGCGGGGGATCTTTTCCATGTTCAGCAGGCGTTGGGTCATGAGCATGACCTGCTTTTTCTCCGCCTTGCCGTAGCCCACAACCGCCTGTTTGACCTGCATGGGAGTGTACTCAAAAATCGGGACGCCCAACTGTTCCGCCGAGAGCAGAATGACACCTCTCCCGTGGGCGACGGCAATGCCGGTGGTGAGATTTGTGTTAAAAAACAGCTCCTCTACCGCCATCTCATCCGGTTGAAAGGTATGGATCAGCTCCTGCATATCGGCATAGATCTGGGTCAGCCGGTGGGACAGAGGCAGTCCGGCAGGGGTGGAGATGACGCCGTAGCGGATCAGCGTATTTTTCTGCCTCTGGGCGTCAATGACGCCAAAGCCGATAGTGGCAACGCCGGGGTCGATCCCCAAAATACGCATCTCGTCGCCTCCCCTTGCCCTTTCAGAGTGAACATTACAATTCGAATTATTTTAACATATCTGCATTCATAAGGCAATTTCTTTTTAAGCAGGAATTACCTCCCTGTCCGCCCCAGAAGCAGCCATATTCCCAGCATGAGCAGCATGAGATTGCCCTGCAGTGCAAACCGGAGTCCGAGGGCAATAAAAAGGACGCAGGTAAGATCGGCCAGCAGGTCCGACACAAGGCAAGCCGCCCGCCCGGGAAGCAGCCACTCCGCCACAAGGCGCACCGCCTCTCCTCCGTCCAGCGGCGGAATCGGCAGGAGATTGAAGAGGGCAAGGAGCAGATTGATCCCAGCAAAGAGATGCGTTTTCTGTCCCGGCATGTGGCAGCACAGGGTGGCCAGCGACAGATTGACCAGCGGCCCGCAGAGAATGAGCAGCAGCTCTCTCCAATAGGAGCAGCGGCGGGAGATGTCCAGCTCTGCGCCCATGGCACTGAGGGTCAGGGAGCGAATCTCAAGTCCCTGCCATTGTGCGGCAGCCAAATGACCCATCTCGTGGCAGACCGAGGCCAGCAAAATCCAAACAATCAGTCCATGTCCCTCATCCACCAAAAGCAGCATCGCCATAGTGACGCAAAAGCCCGGTGTAACCTGCCACCGAAAGGCCGGATACTTACCCCTCTGGCTCATCCGGCTCTGTTTTGGGCAGAAATACTGTCTCACACCAGTTCCCCACCGAGACGGCAAGATCCTCCCCCTGACTCAGGTCGTCCCCCAACTGATTACAGGCTTCCCTCAGGTCGGTGGAGGATGACATCAGCCGGGAGATCTGCTCCTGCCAGCGCTGCGCCGTCTCCGGCATCTCCTGTTGCAGGCTCATCCACAGCCCAAAGAGTGCGACTGCAACGGCAAGCTGCCAGATGAGCCGGGTTGTCAGCCTGCTTCGCTTTGGCTTGATGGGTTGACGGTGTGTACGTTCTTCCCTTTGAACCATAAAAATCCCCTCCCCTGTCCACTTTATGCGGCATCAGGGAGGGGATATGCGGTTATTCTGCGGTAAGCTTGACAATGCCCGCCTTCAACCGGGCAATGGATTCCTCTCTGCCGAGGATCCATGCAATCTCCACGGCGCCGCCGGGAGTAACTGCCTTGCCGGCCAGCGCAATCCGAACGGGCCACATGACTTTGGCGTTTTTCACTTCCTGCTCCAGTGCCAGATCGGTCATGACGGTTTTGATGGCCTCCGGCTCCCAGTCCTCCAGCGCCTCAAACCGAGGCAGGACAGCCTGCAGCATGTCCAGAGAGGTCTCGGCGTTGCTTTTGGACTTCTTGTTGGTGTAAAGGTCAATGCTGTATTCCGGGAGGGCGTCGTAAAAGTCCACCTGATCGGGAATATCAGTCAGCTTCTCGCAGCGCTGCTGGAGGGTGGAGGCGATCTTCGCCGGGTCAATGGCGGGGTTCTTCACGCTCTGGCGAATGTAAAGCTCTGCTGCCTTTGCAAAGTCCTCTGGAGCCATAGCCTTGATATAGACGGAGTTGAAGTGGGTGAGCTTCGCCATGTCAAAGATAGCAGGAGATTTTGAGATCCGCTTAATGTCAAAAATACGCACCATGTCCTCCAGAGAGAAGACCTCCTCCTCCCCCTCGGGAGACCAGCCCAGAAGCGCCACATAGTTAACAACAGCCGGGGTGAGATAGCCCATCTGGATCAGATCCTCATAGGAGGGGTCGCCGTGGCGCTTGGACATCTTGTGCTGGGCGTCCCGCATGACGGGAGAACAGTGGATATAGGTGGGGATCTCCCAGCCGAAGCCCTCGTAAAGCAGGTTATACTTGGGGGCGGAGGACAGGTACTCGTTGCCCCGTACCACATGGGTAATCCCCATCAGGTGGTCGTCCACCACGTTTGCAAAGTTATAGGTGGGAAGGCCGTCGCTCTTGAGCAGGACGCCCTCGTCCAAATCGGCGTTGTCCACAGAGATTTTACCGAAGATGACATCGTCAAAGCTGGTGGTGCCTGGCTGGATCTTCTGACGGATGACGTAAGACTTGCCCTCGGCGGCCAATGCATCGGACTCCTCCTTGCTGATGTCCCGGTAGGGGCACTCATGCTTAGTGGCGGCTGCGCCCAGGGCTGCGCCATGGACGGCTGCGTCGTCGCTCTTTTGGCAAAAGCAGCGGTAGGCTCCGCCCCGCTCCATCAGGAGCTCTGCGTATTTCTTATAGAAGTCCCGGCGCTCTGTCTGAACGTAAGGCCCCACCGGGCCGCCCACATCCGGGCCTTCGTCGTGGGTCAGTCCGCACTCGGACATGGTGCGGTTGATGACCTCCACCGCTCCCTCCACCTTGCGGGCCTGATCGGTGTCCTCAATGCGGAGCAGAAACTTGCCCTCTGCGTGGCGGGCAATCAGCCAGGTATAGAGCGCCGTGCGCAGGTTGCCCACATGCATATAGCCGGTGGGAGAGGGAGCGAAGCGGGTGCGCACCTCGCCCTTGGGAATGCGATCCTCCATCGCCTGAAACCACTGATAATCAAGTGCCATAAAATTGGCCTCCTTTGTATCGCATAACTGGGTTTAGTATAGCGTATTTGGGGCGTTTTGGCAAGCATTCCCTCGGCCTCACGGAAAGCACGTTCAGAAAAACGGAAGCCTACCCGTCACAGGAGATAGACTTCCGTTGATCCTACAGAACTTCTTTTGTGGCCACCATATCCACGCCGGTCTCCGCAACATTCGCCTTGACTACGTCCCCGATATGCACCGGGGCGGTGACGGTGACGCCGGCAATATCCCGCATGACGTCAAAGATCTTGCCTTTGGGAATGTCGCTTGCCGTCTTGCAGGAGACAGCTTTCACTCCACTCACGCTGCCGCTGACCCGAACAGTGCTGGTGACGATGCGGGTGGGATCGGTGACCTCCTTGCGGGCGTAGGCGTCGCCTCTGGGGCAGTGGTTGCCGGAGACGGAGACAGCTTTCCCGTCCTCCATTTTTACCTCCAGCTGGCAGCCCACAGGGCAGCAGATGCAGGTCAGATTCCGAGTTTCCATGCTCTCACGCCTCCTCTACTCTGAGCGTAATATGCCGTAAGTCGGGGTGCTTGTCAAACATCGCCCGAGTCAGCTTGACCTCCTCCATCTCCCCGGGGGCCATGACCTGACGTTTCCGATGGGTGACCCGCTCATCATCCAGATACACGCTGACAAAACGATCCTTCATGACGCTGCCCACCCGAAAACGGAGGGTCAGCGTCTCCCCTACCTTATGAGGGTGGATGGTGCAGGGGACGGTATACCTGGGGCCTCCCTCTACATTGACGGAAATTTCCTGTCCTCCGCTCTCCTGTCCGCCGGATCGAACATATTCGGCGGCCGCTCGTCCGGCGGCACCCGCCTCCTCGGAGACATAGTCCACCAGATCATGGACATGGAGAACATTTCCTGCGGCAAATACGCCGGGGATAGAGGTCTCCAGGCTCTCGTTGACCACAGGGCCGTTGGTAGCTCGGTTGATCTCCACGCCCATAGCTCTTGACAGCTCATTTTCCGGCAACAGGCCGCAGGATAAGAGCAGGGTGTCGCAGGAATAGAACTCCTCCGTGCCGGGGATGGGCTTCAAATTGTCGTCTACCTCCGCAATGGTGACACCCGTGACCCGCTCCTTGCCGTGGATGTCCACCACGGTATGGCTGAGGAGCAGAGGGATGCCGAAGTCGTCCAGACACTGAACAATGTTCCGCTTCAGGCCGCCGGAATAGGGCATCAGCTCGGCGACCGCTTTCACCTTGGCTCCCTCCAATGTCATGCGGCGTGCCATAATGAGGCCAATGTCGCCGCTGCCCAAAATGACCACCTCACGCCCCGGCAGATAGCCCTCAATATTGACCAGCTGTTGGGCGGTTCCGGCGGAATAGACGCCCGCCGGGCGAAAACCGGGGATATTCAGTGCCCCACGGCTCCTCTCCCGGCAGCCCATGGTGAGGATGACCGCTTTGGCTTGGATGTCCACAAGGCCATCCTCCCGGTTCACGGCGGTGACCACTTTGTCCCGGCTGATCTCAAGAACCATGGTGTTGAGCTTATACTCGATATCCCGCTCCCGTACTTTATCCGCAAAGCGCTGAGCGTACTCCGGGCCAGTCAGCTCCTCCTTGAAGGTGTGGAGTCCGAAACCGTTGTGGATGCACTGGTTCAAAATACCGCCCAGCTCCTTGTCCCGTTCCAGTATAAGGATGCCGGTGACGCCTGCGTCATAGGCAGCGACTGCTGCCGCCAGACCGGCGGGGCCGCCGCCGATGATCACAATATCATACTGCTTCATCTCGTCCCCTCCTCAATACCGGTTCTTTGTCGTGCCGACGATATACTTGCTCTTGCCGCCGCTTTTGGTGATCTCACTCTGATCCACACCCAGCTCACGAGCCAGAATTTCAATCACACGGGGGCTGCAGAAGCCGGACTGACAGCGGCCCATACCGGCTCTCACACGGCGCTTGACGCCGTCCAGACTTCTGGCGCCCAGGGGGCGGCGGATGGCATCAATGATCTCGCCTTCGGTGACATTTTCACAGCGGCAGATGATCTGCCCGTAGGCTGGCTGCTCCTTGATGAGGGCGTTGCGCTCCTCCCGGCTGAGCGTCTTTGGGTCGAGAATCCCCTTCCGGGTGGGAATGAAGTCGGATCTCTCCTCCAGCTCCAATTTGTCCCGGAGCAGTTCAGCAACCGCCTTGCCGATGGCGGGCGCGGAGGACAGGCCGGGGGATTCGATTCCGGCGCAGTTGAAAAATCCGGGAGCGTCCTCTACCTCGCCAATCATAAATTCATGGCCGTCCTCGTGGGCTCGGAGCCCGGCAAAGCTGGTGATGATCTGATTTGTGGGGAGCTGTTTGACGGTGGTTCCGGCCTTACTCAAAAGCTCGCTGAGCCCGGCGGCGGTGGTGTTCACCCCTTCCCTGTCCTCAATGCTCACCGCCGTTGGACCGACGATGATATTGCCGTGTACGGTGGGCGTGATCAAAACACCCTTGCCCAGCTTGCCCGGCACCTGAAAGACGGTACGCTCTACCAGATCGGCGGCGGCGTGATCCAGCAGACAATAGTCGCCCCGGCGGGGGGTGATGTGGATTTTTTTGCTGCTGACCATATTATGAAATACGTCGGAATAGACGCCTGCTGCGTTGACCAAGCACTTGGCGTCCAGTACGCCGTTCGCCGTCTGAACTGCCCAGCCGCCCTCGGCCCTGGGGAAAATTGCCTTGACCTCGGTGTTCCGCTTAAACTCCACGCCGTTGGCGTTGGCGTTTTCCGCCAGAGCAATGGTCATAATAAAGGGGCAGACGACCCCTGCGGTTGGGGCGTAAAGTGCAGCCACCACATCGTCCGTGATATTCGGCTCCAGCTCATGAATGCGGTCCGGGCCAATCAGTTCCAGACCCTCTACCCCGTTTTTGACGCCGTTTTCGTAGAGTGCCTCCAGACGTGGCTTGTCCTCCTCGTTCAGACAGAGGACAAGCGCTCCGTTGCGGCGGAAGGGGATGTCCAGTTCTTTTGCCAATTCCGGCATCATTTTGCTGCCCTCCACGTTATACTGCGCCATGAGAGAGCCATGAGGAGCGTCAAAGCCGGCGTGGATGAGGCCGCTGTTGGCCTTGCTCGTGCCAGCGCAGACGTCCTCTTCCCGCTCAATGACACAGACCCTGGCCTGATAGCGGGACAGATACCGGGCAACGGCACAGCCGATGACGCCGCCGCCCACAATGATTACATCATACATAAATGCTTCTCCCCTCAAATCGTCAGTCCTCTTTCGCCCAACCCAGTGTGGATTGAACCGCTCTGTGCCAGCCACGGAGCTTCTGTTCCCGCTCCTCCCCGGTCAGCTTTGGCTCAAAGATTTTTCCGATCGCCCAATTCTGAACAATGTCCTCTTTGCTTTTCCAGTAGCCCACTGCCAGTCCCGCCAGATAGGCAGCACCCATAGCGGTAGTCTCCACGCAGACCGGGCGGTGGACAGGTGTGTCGATCAGGTCTGCCTGCATATGCAGGAGAAGGTCATTGGCAGAGGCACCGCCGTCCACCCGGAGGGCGGTCATGGTGATGCCGGAGTCCGCCTCCATGGCTTTCAGCACGTCATAGGTCTGATAAGCCAGTGATTCCAGCGTAGCCCGGATAATATGACTGCGGTTCACGCCACGGGTCACGCCCACGATTGTGCCTCTGGCGTAGGCGTCCCAATAGGGAGCGCCCAGCCCGGTAAAGGCAGGGACAACATAGCACCCGTTGGTGTCCGGCACCTGAGAGGCCAGTTCCTCCGATTCGGCGGCGGAGTGAATCAATCCCAGTTCATCCCGCAGCCACTGAATGGCGGAACCTGCCACAAAGACAGAGCCCTCCAAGGCATACTGCACTTCGCCGTCCAGTCCCCACGCAATGGTGGTGACCAGCCCGTTTTTGGAAAATACCGGACGATCGCCCGTATTCATCAGCAGGAAGCAGCCCGTACCGTAGGTATTCTTCGCCTCACCGGGCTTAAAACAGGTCTGTCCGAAGAGGGCTGACTGCTGATCACCCGCTGCCCCTGCGATTGGAATGGCCCCGCCAAAGAGAGACGGCTCCGTCTCCCCGTAAAGGCAACTGGAGGACTTCACCTCCGGCAGAATGGATTTGGGGATGTCCAGCCGTCGCAGAATGGTCTCGTCCCACTTCAACTCCCGGATATTAAAAAGCATAGTCCGGGATGCGTTGGAATAATCCGTCACGTGCACCCGGCCTGCCGTGAGCTTCCAGATCAGCCATGTCTCCACCGTGCCGAAGAGCAGATCTCCCCGCTCCGCTTTCGCTCTGGCTCCGGGGACATTCTTCAACAGCCAGTGAATTTTTGTGGCGGAGAAATAGGGATCGATGATGAGTCCGGTGCGGCTGCGGTAGTCCTCCGTCAGTCCCTCCGCCACCAGCGCATCGCAGAACTCCGCCGTTCTGCGATCCTGCCAGACAATGGCATTATAAATTGGTTTGCCGGTGGTCTTGTCCCACAGGATTGTCGTCTCCCGCTGGTTCGTGATGCCGATGGCGGCAATGTCCTCCGCCTTCGCCCCGATTTTGGAGAGCGCTTCCAGCGCTACCTCATACTGACTCTGCCAGATCTCCATTGGGTCGTGCTCCACCCAGCCGGGCTTCGGAAAATATTGGGGAAACTCCTTTTGGGCAACGCTGCACGTCTCCCCCTTTTCGTTAAACAAAATGCAGCGGTTGGAAGTGGTGCCCGCATCCAGTGCCATCACATAGTTTGGCATAGGGTTCGTCAGCTCCTCATTTACGGTATGGCATTTTTCTAATATCTTATCATGTCGCGCCCTGTTTCGCAACGACTTGCGATAAAACATTTTTATTACTTTCCACAAATAGATTTATCCGGTTCTTTAATGGGTTTATACTTGACATCTCAACCAATAATGCGTATGATAGTATCTGTCGATTTATCAGGATCAATACTCAGAGTCAGGAGGTTGCATCCCATGTGTGAATTATTTGGCGTCACATCGGTTGATCCGGTGGACGTGGATATTCTGCTCCATCGTTTTTACGATCACAGTCACAAGCATCCCAACGGGTGGGGACTTGCGATTTTCCGTGGTTCGTCTGTCAATATCGAAAAAGAGCCTGTTGCTGCTTATCGGAGCAGCTATCTCCGGCATCGGCTGTTCCACAAGATCAAGGCGGATCACATGATCGCCCACATTCGGCTGGCTACCATCGGCTCGGAGGATTACGAAAACTGCCATCCCTTTGTCCGGCAGGATCGTTCCGGCAGGACATGGACGTTGGCGCATAACGGCACGATTTTCCACTGCTCATCTCTGGATCATTATATCCACGAGCAGGAGGGCCGGACGGACAGCGAGCGAGTGCTGTGCCACATCATCGCGGAGCTTGACTGTGAGATTCAGGAGCAGGGACGTGAGTTGACTGCCGAGGAGCGATTCCATGTACTGGATAGAGTCATCTGTCAGATCGCGCCCCAAAACAAGCTGAATCTGCTGATTTACGACGGGGAATTGATGTACGTTCACACCAATTATAACGGTTCTCTCTTTGTCAAGCAGTCAGCGCATTCAGCTATCTTCTCCACCACTCCCCTTGATTTTGGGCCGTGGCAGCCGTTGCCCTTGAATAGACTCTGCGCCTATCAGAACGGACGACATCGCTTTACCGGCACCGATCATAAGGGAGAATACAAGGATAACCGGAAGGATATGGAGTTTCTATTCTTGGATTATTCCGGACTTTAATGTCATATTTACCATTTTTAAGGAAAATATAAATTTACTTCCATGGGGAAATCTTTTATAATGAAATTGATCACAGCGGAGGGCAACCGGCAGCTCGGTTTATCCCTCCACCGTTTTAATTGTTGATAAAAGGCGGAACCTATGAAAAAATATCGATATCTGATTCTGGCTGCCGTCATTCTTGCTTTTACGGGTGCAACGGCACTGCTTTGGAAGCCTCTGATGATATTTGCCGAAAACCCTGAGGCGCTGAAGCTGTGGGCAGAGGAGACCGGACCGATCAGCGTGGTCATCTTTGGTGCCATGAATATGCTGCAGGTCATCATTGCCGTTATTCCCGGCGGACCCTTTGAAGTGGCAGCTGGTTATCTTTACGGCGTACTTGGTGGTACGTTACTCTGCGATGTAGCAATGACGCTGGGCAGCGTACTGGTCTTTCTGCTGGTGAAGCATTTTGGCATGAAGTTTGTGCTGCTGTTCTTCTCCCGGGAACAGGTGGACAACGTTCACTTTCTGAAAAACACCTCCAGGCTGCGGACGATCCTCTTCATCCTCTTTCTCATCCCCGGAACCCCCAAGGATCTGATTACCTATCTGGTAGGTCTCAGCGATCTGGATCTGGGAAGCTGGGTACTCATCTGCTTCATTGGCCGTCTGCCCGCAATCCTGTTTTCCGCTATGGGCGGCAGCGCGCTTGGCACCGAAGAGTATGGTATGGTCATCGTCATCTCGGTACTGTTAGTGGTGTGCTATCTTGTTGGATCATGGCTCTATAAAAAGTGGAATGTCAAAAAAGACGGCACAGACTCAAAATCGGAGGAGTGACTATGGAGATCGTTTATGAGCCTGCACTGCTGGAATATATGAAAGAAAAGGGCAAGCGGAACATTGCCATAGAAGTCATTTCCGCGGATCACTCCGATTTCGACGTGACTGAGCTGTATGTCCATTTTATGACGGACAGCCGAGTGGATTATTTTAAGACAAGCAAGCGTTTTCGCAGTATTGCCACCGGGATCGGTGAGGTGCTGCTCCCGCCCTATCGTCTGGAATATGACGAAACATTGACCTTCGGCCTTGTAAAAGGGCTGTTTGGCATAAAAAAAATCACCTATCAGGGTGTGCGGTTATAATTTTTCATCCGCCCTTTTGCGGCGGATGTATTTTTTTGCCTTGAAAGGCCATTCTATTTTTGAAAGGCGGTGTTTTCCGATGAATATGACCAATCAGGCCTACGGCGAACTGGTCAACGAGTTTTCCAGGGAATCTCCCAAGGTGAAGGACTCTGTGCTGGCATTTGCGGTTGGCGGCGGTATCTGCGTGATCGGGCAGATTCTGACCAGCCTATATACCGGCTGGGGCGTTGCGGAGCGGGATGCAGCCACATGGACGACGATCACGCTGATCTTCCTCTCCGCTCTCTTTACCGGTCTTAAGCTCTACGACAAGCTGGCAAAGTACGCCGGTGCAGGTACGCTGGTGCCGGTGACAGGCTTTGCCAACTCCATCGTCTCCCCTGCTATGGATTTTAAAAGTGAGGGATATATCACCGGAATGGCGGCCAAGATGTTCCAGATCGCCGGGCCGGTGCTGGTGTTCGGCATTGGAACCAGTGTGATCTATGGGATCATTTTGGTGCTGTTTGGGGCGGCGTAATATGAAAAGGCAGACTCGTTCAGAGTCTGCCTTTTGCAGCCTGTCAAAGAACCCCCTATTTTGCCATGGCAAAATAGGGGGTTCTAGTCTGAAGTGGAGCAAAAATTGCCGAGAAATATGAGAAAAAGGAG
>CACYLC010000044.1 GCA_902775105.1 Oscillospiraceae bacterium | reverse complement strand
CAGCTTCATGCGGTCGGCGGGGTTGAAGAAGTGCATGCCGACCACGGGATGGCTGATGCCCTTGCCGATCTCGGTGATGGACAGGGAAGAGGTGTTGGAAGCGAGGATGGTCTCGGGCTTGCAGATGGCATCCAGCTCAGCGAAGGTCTTCTGCTTGACGCCCATGTCCTCGAAGGCAGCCTCGACGATCAGGTCGGCATCTGCGCACAGATCCTCCTTCAGACCCGGAGTGATGGCGTTCACAATAGCGTCTACCTTCTCCTGGGTCAGCTTGCCCTTGGCCACCAGACGGTCATAGCCCGCCTTGATCTTGGCCTTGCCGCCCTCTGCCCACTCCTGCTTGATGTCGCACAGAGCGACCTCAATGCCGTACTGGGCAAATGCCTTTGCGATGCCCTGACCCATGGTGCCAGCGCCGATAATTCCTACTTTCATTTGATGTACCTCCTGATGATTTGAATTCGTAATTTGGATCACTTTCTTGTCAACGGCGGGCGGCCGAGGGCCGCTCCTACCCCGTCAACGGGAGAATATACAAACACCGGGTAGGGGCGACCCTTGGTCGCCCGTTCTCCGAGGTCCTCAGTTATTGGTAAACACGGGACGGGGCTTCGGCTTCTCCCGGCTCAGGAAGCAGTTCATGCCCTCCACCTGATCATGGGTCTCGAAGCAGGAGCCGAACAGCCCCTCTTCCAGCACCAGAGCATCGTCCACGCCCTTTTCCAGACCCTCGTTGATCGCCTTCTTGCAGGCACGAACGGCAATGGGGGCATTCTTTGCGATGGTGGCGGCCAGCTTCAGAGCGGCGGGGAGCAGCTCCTCCTGGGTGTAGATCTCGTTGACCAGACCGATGCGCTTAGCCTCGTCCGCCTTAATGTTGCGGCCGGAGTAGATCAGCTGCTTTGCCATGCCGGGGCTGACCAGACGGGCCAGCCGCTGGGTGCCGCCGAAGCCGGGGGTGATGCCGAGACCCACCTCAGGCTGGCCGAAGACGGCATTGTCGGAGCAGATGCGGATGTCGCAGCTCATGGCCAGCTCGTTGCCGCCGCCGAGAGCGAAGCCGTTGACAGCCGCGATGACGGGGATGGGGAGTGTCTCGATCTTACGGAACACATCGTTGCCCTTTTTGCCGAAGGCCTCGCCCTCCGCCTTCGTCAGGGTGCTCATCTCACCGATGTCAGCGCCTGCCACAAAGCTCTTGTCGCCGGAGCCGGTAATGACCAGTGCCCGGACTGCGTCCAGGTCGATGGCGGAGATCACTGCGTCCAATTCCTCCAGGACGGCGCTGTTGAGTGCGTTCAACGCCTTGGGACGGTCAATGGTGAGCACAGCGACATTGCCTTGGACTTCATACTGAATGAATGCCATATTCGCTTCCTCCTTGAATGCCGTAAAATTGAATTCGTTATGAATTTAACGTTCAGAATTATTATAATCGGTTTGCCCTCAGAGCGCAAGGGGGAAACGGGAATTCCTATGAAAAAAGAGGTGACAAAAGCACCATTTTGCGGTGGCACATGACAAAGGCATCGAGACAAGGGTGATAGTCTCGATGCCTTTCCGTTTGGGACAGATCAGTGCTTTGCCGTCAGCCGTCCGGCCACCCGGTTCAGCTCTCCGGCCCCCACTGTGAGCACCAGATCGCCGGGTCTTGCGATGGAGCGGAGGGCGGCCTCTGTATCCTCCAACGTGGCGCAGTAAATCGCATTGGGGATCTTGTTTACCAGATCCTGAGAGGAGATGCCGGTGGTGTTTTCCTCTCTTGCGGGATAGATCTCCATCAGCACCGTCTGGGTGGGGCGGGACAGCTCTTTGACAAAATCGTCAAAAAAGGCGATGGTTCGGGTGTAGGTGTGGGGCTGGAAGGCGCAGATGATGCGGTCATAGCCCAGCTGCTCGGCGGTGGAGAGCAGGGTGTGCAGCTCACCGGGGTGGTGGGCGTAGTCGTCATAGACCCTGGCGCCGTTATAGTCTCCCCGGTACTCAAACCGGCGCTCGGCCCCGCCGAACTGTTCAAGACCTCTCACAATGGCGGGCGCCTCAATGCCCATACACCGGGCGGCAGCGGCGGCGGCGAGGGCATTTAGAATGTTGTGCCGTCCGGGGACGGACAGCTCGACGTGACACAGGAAGTCTCCGTGTGCCGCAATGTCAAATCGGGGCAGTCCCTTTTCGTAGGCAACATTGCGGGCGGTAAAATCGGCGCTCTGTTCCAGTCCAAAGGTCATGAGGGGGCGGTCGATGCCCTTCAGCGCCGCCACAGTGTTGGCATCGTCGGCATTTGCGACCACATAGCCCTCATCGGGAACCAATTCGGCAAAGGTGCGGAAGGACTGCTGAATTTCTCCCAGATTGTGGAAGAAGTCCATGTGATCCTCCTCCACATTGAGGATGACCGCCACGGTGGGACGGAAGGAGAGAAAGGAGTTGCAGTATTCGCAGGATTCCAATACGATGGTATCTCCCCCTCCAATGCGGTAGCCGGTACCGAGGAGGGGCAGATTGCCGCCAATCATAATGGTGGGGTCTAGTTCCGCGGCCATGCAGATGTGAGTGCACATGGAGGTGGTTGTGGTCTTGCCGTGGGTGCCGGAGACACAGAGGGCGTGGCGGTAGTCCGTCATCAGCGCACCCAGCGCCTCCGCCCGCTCAAAGACGGGAATGCCGGCAGCTCGGGCGGCCACGATCTCCGGGTTGTCGTCGTGGGCGGCAGCGGTGCGGATGACCAGATCGGCGCCCTCGACGCTCTCCGGCAGGTGACCGATGACCACCCTGACGCCCTGGGCTTTCAGGAACTTCACGTTGTCCGACTCCCTCATATCTGAGCCGGTGACGACGATGCCCCGGTTCATCAGCATTTCAGAGAGAGGGAACATGGATACGCCGCCGATGCCCACCAGATGGGCATGGATGCCGGGCTTCAGCATTTCTTTCAACTTGGAAACAGACATAAATCGGACCTCCCGGTGCGATGAAACTTTACAGGAAATTTTGCATGTTCTAGTATAATACGCTTTTTGGGCACTGGCAAGGGAAAAGTCAGGGTGTGTGTTTGTTTCAGTGTGGACAGGTATGGGAGAGATCAAACGATTTTCCGTTGTGAGAAAGGCGAACTTATGGTAAAATATCAAAAAACATGTGAGGATGCATAGCAATATGAAGCAGAAACGAAATTACCCCGCCCTGCAAGTGAGCGCAAAGGCGGAGCGAGCCATCAAAAACGGACATCCCTGGGTCTACGGGGAAGAGATCAAATCTGTGACCGGAACCCCGGAAAACGGAGGTCTGGCAGACGTATTCGCCGGAAACGCATGGCTGGGTACGGGATTTTATAACGATCAGTCCAAAATTACCGTCCGGCTTCTCAGCCGCAACGCCAATGACACGTTTGATGAGAAATTCTGGGCGAGACGGGTGAGCTACGCCCTTGACTACCGCAGGACGGTCATGCCGGGGGAGGACTTTCAGTGCTGCCGGCTCATCCACGGCGAGGCCGACCAGATGCCGGGGCTGACGGTGGATCGGTACAACGATCTCCTCTCCGTGCAGGTGCTGAGCTTGGGGATGGAGCGTGTGCGGGACGTGGTCTTGCAGGCGCTTTATGACCGATTGACCCAAATGGGCGAGTCGATTCGAGGCATTTACCTTCGAAATGACGTTGCCCTCCGGGAGCGGGAGGGCATGGAGCAGTATAAGGACTGGTGGCCGATCCCTGGAAAGCAAATCCCCGGTTCGGCAGTGACGGAGATCGTGGAAAACGGCGTCCGCTATCTGGTGGATGTGGAAAACGGACAGAAAACAGGCTTCTTCCTCGACCAGAAGTACAACCGTCAGGCGGTGGCGAGACTTGCGGGGGGCAAGCGGGTGCTGGACTGTTTCACCCACACCGGCTCCTTTGGACTCAACGCCGCGCTGGGTGGGGCGGAACACGTGCTCAGCGTGGACATCTCTCCATCCGCCATCGACATGGCGAGGGAGAACGCCCGGCGGAACGGGCTGACCAACATTGACTTTCAGACGGCGGATGTGTTTCAGCTTTTGACGGATTTATGTACAAAGAAGAGCCATGAGTTTGACTTTATCATCCTTGACCCGCCGGCTTTCACGAAAGCCAGAGAGACCGCCCAGCGGGCGGCGGCGGGCTATAAGGAGATCAACCTGCGGGCGATGAAGATTTTGCCGAGAGGCGGGTATCTGGCCACCTGTTCCTGCTCCCATTTTATGCCTGACCGGGAGTTCCGTTTCATGCTCAAGGACGCAGCCCGGGATGCAGGAGTGTCTTTGCGCCAGATCGAGGCGAGACAGCAGGGGCCGGATCATCCGATTCTCTGGAATGTGCCGGAGACGGAATATTTGAAGTTTTACCTGTTTCAGGTGGTGTGATAGAATCGAAAGTGGCGGGCGAGTCATGCCTCGCCCCTACCATTCCCCTTAGGGAATGTGCGTAGGGGCCGGGCATGGCCGGCCCGCCATTTTTATATGCTTATCCGTTTAGCTGCCGCCTCAGCACCTCATTGACCGCCTTGGGGTCAGCCTTGCCCTTCAGCGCCCTCATGCACTGCCCCACAAAGAAGCCGAACAGCTTTTCCTTGCCGCCCCGGTACTCGATCACCTGGCTGGGGTTGGCGGCCAGAATTTCGGCTACCGTGGACTCCACCAGTCCGGTGTCGTTGATCTGCTCTAGGCCATGGTCCTTCACATAGGCCGCCGGGTCGCCGTTGTTGTCGAAGACTGCCTCAAACACCTTGGAAGCGGTGCCCCGGTTCAGCTTTCCGTCAGACACCATTTCGATGATCGCCGCCAGCGTCTCCGGGGCGAAAAGCATCTCCTTCGGCTCCATGCCCTTCTCTTTCAGCAGACGCAGCAGGTCGGCCATCATCCAGTTGGCGGCCTCCTTGGGGGCGATTCCCAGAGCCACGGTCTCCTCAAAGAAGTCAGAGAGCGCCCTTGTGCCGGTGAGCAGTCCGGCGTCGTACTCCGGCAGACCAAACGCCCGGACATACCGAGCCTGCCTCGCCTCCGCCATCTCGGGGAGATTCGCCCTCAACTCGTCCAGATACGCCTCGCTCAGCTCCATGGGCGGGATATCCGGCTCGGGGAAGTAGCGGTAATCCTGAGCGTTTTCCTTGGAGCGCATGGAGAAGCTGGCGTCCTTGTTGTCGTCCCAGCGGCGGGTCTCCTGAATCACCCGCTTGTGATCCAGCTCGATCAGCTCCTGCTGACGGCGGGCCTCGTAGCGGATGGCTCGGGCAATGGCCTTAAAGGAGTTCAGGTTTTTCATCTCGGTGCGGGTCCCCAGCTCGTCAGACCCCTTGGGGCGGACGGAGAGGTTCACGTCACAGCGCAGAGAACCCTCCTGCATCTTGCAGTCGGAGACGCCCAGATATTCCAACGTAGAGCGCAGCTTTTCCAGATAGGCGATGACCTCGTCCGCCGTGCGGAAGTCCGGCTCGGTGACGATTTCGATCAGCGGCACGCCGCAGCGGTTGTAGTCTGCCCTCGTCTGGTCAATCCAGTTGTCATGCACCAGCTTTCCGGCGTCCTCCTCCATGTGCAGCTCGTGAATGCGGATGATCTTCTCCTCGCTGCCCACCTTAATGGGGACTTTTCCGTTGCGGCCGATGGGGAGGTAGAGCTGGGAGATCTGGTAGGCCTTGGGAAGATCGGGATAGAAGTAGTTCTTCCGGTCAAATTTGCAGTACCGGGTGACCTCGCAGTTCAGCGCCAGACTGGCCTTGGCAGCGTATTCCAGCACCTTCTTGTTCATCACCGGCAGCGTGCCGGGCATGCCGGTACACACCGGGCAGCAGTGGGTGTTGGGGGCACCTCCGAACTCGGTGGTGCAGGAGCAGAAAATCTTGGTCCTGGTAGCCAGCTCTACGTGGGTCTCCAGACCGATGACAACTTCCCAATCCATTACTCTGCTCCTCCTTTCTGGGTGGGTCTCAGTTTGTGGAAATCCGTCTCCTGCTGATAGGCGTGGGCGGCGTTCAGAACCTTTCCCTCGCCCAGAGCGGGGCCGATGAGCTGTGCGCCCACAGGCAGCCCCTTGGAATCCAGTCCGCAGGGGATAGAGACGCCCGGCAGCCCCGCCAGATTGACAGAGACGGTGTAGATATCGGAGAGGTACATCTTGAGCGGATCGCTGAGACTCTCTCCCAGCTTCGGGGCGGTCGTCGGGGCGACCGGCATGAGCAGCAGGTCGTACTTCTCAAATGCCCGGTCAAAAGCCTCCTTAATGACCGCCTTGACCTGCAGCGCCTTGCGGTAATAGGCGTCGTAGTAACCGGAGGAGAGGACGAAGGTACCCAGTAAAATGCGCCGCTTCACCTCAGTGCCGAAGCCCTCGGTGCGGGTCTTGTTATAAAGTTCGGTGAGATCGGAATAGCCCTCTGCCCGCCAACCGTACTTGACGCCGTCGAACCGGGACAGGTTGGAGCTTGCCTCGGCGGCAGCAATAATATAATAGGCAGGAACCACGTACTCCATAATGGGGAGGCGGAATTCCTCCACCTCTGCGCCGCGCTCCTTCAGTACTTCGGCGGCGGCCAGCACCTTTTGGCTGACCTCCCCATCCAGACCGTCCCCAAAACAATCCACAGGGATGCCGATCTTCATGCCGGTCAAATCGCCGCTCAGCCCTGAGAGCAGTCCGCCGACGGGCACGTCCAGACTAGTGCCGTCTCTGGGATCCTTGCCCTGTATGGCGTCCAGAATGGCGGCACAGTCCTCCGCCGTCCTCGCCAGGGGACCGATCTGGTCAAGGGAGGAGGCGTAGGCGATGAGACCGTATCGGGAGACAGTGCCGTAGGTGGGCTTGATGCCGGTGACGCCGCAGTAGGAGGCGGGCTGACGGATGGAGCCGCCGGTATCCGAGCCGATGGCGTACCAGCACTCCCGGGCGGCAACTGCCGCCGCCGCTCCGCCGGAGGAGCCGCCGGGCACCCGGCTCAGGTCCCAGGGGTTGCGGGTCGCCCCGTAATAGGAGGTCTCCGAGGTGGAGCCCATGGCGAATTCGTCCATATTCAGCTTGCCCAGCACCACGCCGCCGATGGCATGGATCTTCTCTGTCAGCGTGGCGTTATAGGGAGGCTGGAAATCCCCCAGAATCTTGCTGGCGCAGGTGGTCTTGACGCCCTTGGTGCAGATATTATCCTTAATGGCCAACGGCACGCCCGCCAGCGGGGAGGTCAGTTCTCCTGCGGAGATCTTCTTCTGAATTTCCTCCGCCTCGGCCATGGCCCGGTTGTTCAAAACGGTGATAAAGGCGTTGTTCTCGGCGTTTTTTGCCTCAATCGCGTCCAGTGCCGCACGGGTGGCCTCCGGGACGGAGACCTCTCCGGCCTTGATTTTTGCGCCCAGCTCCAGGGCGGTCAGGTCTGATAAGCTCATTTTCGTTCCTCCTCACTCTACCGTCTTGGGGACCAGATAGGCCTCATCGTCCGGTACGGGGGCGCCCGCAAGCAGCGCCTCTCTGGGGAAGGAGGGGACGACCTCGTCCTCCCGCAGGACATTTTTCACCGGGAAGGTGTGGCTCATAGGCTCAATGTCCGTGGTGTCCAACTGATTTAGGATGTCCATATAGCCGATGATCTGCTCCAGCTCGCCCGTCATGCGGGCCTTTTCCTCCGGCTCCAATTTGAGCCGGGAGAGGATGGAGACATAATCGACCAGTTCAGGGGTGATGTTCATAATAAATGCTCCTTTTGTGAGAAATTGTGCGTGGTCGCCCGTTGGACAATTTCCTCTTTACGGCTCCAGCCGGCTCAGATCTCTGGGGAACAGGCAGGCGTCCCTCACATTGTCCAGCCCGCACAGCTTCATGGTCAGCCGTTCCAGACCGATGCCCAGACCGCCGTGGGGCGGCATACCGTGCTTGTGGATCATCAGGTAGGATTCAAACTCCTCCGGGTGCATCCCCTTAGACAGCATTTTCTCCACCTGCTGAGCGTAGTCGTGGATGCGCTGGCCGCCGGTGGTGACCTCCATACCCCGGAACAGCAGGTCGAAGGACAGGGTGTACTTGGGATTCTCCGGGTCGTCCATGGCGTAGAAGGGGCGCTTTTTCACCGGGTAGTGGGTGACAAAGACAAAGTCGGCGCCGTAGACCTCTTTGAAATACCGGCCGATGTTCTGCTCCTCCTCCGGTTCCAGATCGTAGGGATCCCGGATGGGCCGGTGGTACCGCTCGGCGGCCAGCTCCTTGGCCTCCTTGAAGGAGACGACGGGGATATGCTCCACATCGGGCAACGTGATGCCCAGTCTTTGAAGGTCGGCGGCGTAGTCCTTTTTCAGCAGCTCCATGGCGTAGCGCAGGTAGCCGGACTCCATCTCAATGATGTCGTAGAAGGACTGGATATAGCCCATCTCGAAGTCCATGGAGGTGTACTCGTTCAGGTGGCGGGGGGTGGAGTGCTTCTCCGCCCGAAATACCGGGGCGACCTCATACACCCGCTCATAGACCCCCACCATCATCTGCTTGTAAAACTGGGGAGACTGACCGAGAAATGCCTTGCGGGTGAAGTATTCCAGACGGAAGATGTTGCTGCCGCCTTCGGCGCCGGCGTGGACGATCTTGGGGGTGTGGATCTCGGTAAAGCCCTGCCCTGACAGGTATTCCCGGAAAGCACGGCCCAACCCCGCCTGGATCTGGAACACGGAGCGCTTTTTCAGGTGCCGCAGAATGACCGGGCGCAGGCTCAGCTCGGTATCCAGGTTGAGGGACAGCTTCCACTTGTTCACCGGCACCGGCATGGGCTCTGCCGGGCGGGAGAGAACCTGTACGCTCTGAACGTGGATCTCAATGCCGCCGGGGGCGCGTTCTTCTGCCTGCAAAAGGCCGGTGACGATGACGGCAGACTCCTCCGGAATATCCGACACATCCACGCTGCCATCGCATACGCACTGCAAAGTGCCGTCCTTTTTCCGCAGGGTGAGGAAGGTGAGACCGCCGCCCATGGGACGGTTTGCGTACACGGCTCCGTGTACCGTCACTTCCTTGCCGAAATAGGTTCCGCTTTTCAGTTCTGCCAGCTCCAAACGGCCGGTCTCTGTGGTTCCTGTTACAAATTTCATTTTCCTTGCTCCTCTCGTTCGGAACATAAAAATGGATAGAAAAACGCCCCGAACTGTGATTCAGTCCGGGGCGGAATAGATATAGATACAGTATCTCCGCGGTACCACCCGAATTGCACCGACGCCTTTGCCGGTACCACTCTGAGCCCTTTAACGCAGGGGGGTCTCGGAATGCCCTCCCGACCCAATGGCCGCTCGAACATCCAGCTCCGGGGTGTTGCATTCGCTCCTGACTGCTGACAGGGCTTTCAGCCGATGACCCCGTCTCTCTGACGCAGCGCATATGAGGGAATGGTCCCCTTCTTCGCCGTTACAGGCGGTATTATAACGTGCCTGCGCTCCCTTGTCAAGGGGAAATGCAGGAATTTGAGCTTGAAATTTCATTCACATTCGTCCGGGACGGAGAAATCTACCAGTTCCATGGTCATGATTGAAACTTCAAAGGCAATCCGCTTCACCTGCCCTGCCTCCGTGAGCTTGGTATAGCTCCGGCTCTGGAGCCTGCCCTCCAGTCGGACGCCGTCTCCCACGGAAAGCCGGGCACTCCGCTGAGCCAGGGTACCCCAGGCGATGCAGGGGAGATAGTCCGCCCTCCCGTACCGCCGGTTGACGGCCAGCATCAGATCGCAGATCTCCCGTCCCAGCGGCGTCTGGCGGTAGTTGGGCGCTTTGCAGATCACCCCTGCCAAAATGAGCCGGTTGTCGTCCTCCTCCTCGCCTGCGTCGGTGACGCTGCGGGCAAATACGGTGATGACCAGGCGGCTCCCGATGCCCGTCCGATTGTTAAACGAGCGGACCTCTCCCTCAATAACGAGCCGCTCCCCGGTGTGGATGGGAGAGACCTCCAGCAACGTCCGGGAGACCAGCACATTCACCTGATCTGCCGCCCCGGACAGCCGGTAAGTACGCAGAGGGAAACGAAAAAAGTCCTCTCCGTGATTGGTGTGGGAAAATTCAGGCTCTCCCATGGCCTGGCCCACCAGTCGGGCCCGGTTCTCGTTCCAGTCTGTTTGCATGGCACCTCGCTCCTGTCTTTGGATGATGGTGCAGTGTATGCAAAACGGGGGAGAGGTAGAACGGGGTTAGGGCACATCTGCTCCGTCCAACGTCATCAGAAGCGGAATTTTATCTGCCGTATGACCATAAAATTCCGCCTCGACCTTCAGCCGAGGCAGACCCCTGCTCTGCCCGCCATATCTGATTCTTTCTTAACAATGAGAAAAAATGCCCCACACAGGCAAAAACCTGTTATAATACCCTCGAAAGTGCAATCTGAAAAGGAGGATGCGCCATGAGCCAGACGACGGAGCACAAAAACGGGACGATTTTAGTGGTAGACGATGAGCCGGAAATTCGTCAGCTGTTGCGGATTTTGCTGAAAAACAAGGGCTATGAGGTGCTGGAGGCGGCCAACGGACAGGAGGCGGCCATGACGGCGGAGCGCAACCCCGGGCTGGATCTCATTTTAATGGATATTATGATGCCCGGCCTTTCCGGCTTAGACGCCTGCCGGCAGATTCGGGTCTACTCCAAAGCGCCCGTTCTCTTTCTCACCGCCCGAAACACAGAGCGGGACAAGGAGATGGCCTATGAAAACGGCGGGGACGACTATCTGCCCAAGCCCTTCTCTCAGGGCGAGCTGATGATGAAGGTGAACTCCCTCATCCGCCGCTATCGGGTCTACGGCGGCGTGGAGTCCGGCGAGTCCCCTTGGGGCAATGCGGCGGATGCTCTGGTTGTGGACGCCAGAGCCAGACGGGTGAAAAAACACGATCAGGAGATTAAGCTTACCGACAAAGAGATGGAGCTGTTCCTCTTTCTCATGAGCCACCGGGGTGAGATCATGGACGTCAAGACCCTGTATGAGGCGGTGTGGCGGAGCAAATATATGCCCTCCTCTGACAATAATATCATGGTCTATATCCAGCGCCTGCGGAAAAAGCTGGAGGACGACCCGGCCAATCCTGTGCTCATCCGCACCGTCTACGGGAGGGGGTACCAGATTGACTAGGAACGCCCGGAAGCCCCGCTCGCTCCGGCTCAAATTCGTCCTCATGCTGGTGATCGCCCTGTCGGCGGCGGTACTGCTGGGGTGGCTGACCGAGGTTTTGGGAGAGGCGGCCATCGACAATATCTATATGAGTGATGAGGCGCAGGAAAAACGTGCCGAGGCGCTGCTGGACGACTTTGAAGAGTACGTGCGCAGCGTCAACCTCAGTGTCCGTCAGGGCAAGGAGATCTCCCGCTGGGCGAAGCACCAGAACAGGGTCAATCTGGAGATCAGCGACGGGTACGAGATCGTGGTGGACTCCGGCTGGTGGGATGACAATGACTATTATTCCGTCTTTGAGTTTGAAAATGAGGCGGAGGTGTATACGGACGAGGACGGCAACCTTGGCATCACCGATATTGAGCCGCTGACACCCGATCCCGATCTTGTGGAGGATGGGATGGAGCCCATCATAGAGGAGGAAGCCTTTACCAGAAAGATCCGCTTTTCCGACGGCGTCTATTATGTCACGGTCTATGAAATTTCTGAGATGCCGCTGTACAGTACCGTGACCATCGCCTCCTACGCAGTGGCCATTGCTGTGTTTATGGCGCTGATGCTGCTGTACCACCAGCGGATCATCAAGCAGATCATCAAGCTGTCCCGTGAGGTGGAGAGCATCGCACACGGCAATCTGGACGGTCAGGTCACGGTCAAACGGCGGGATGAGATCGGTGTTCTGGCCGAGCACGTGGATACTATGCGTACCTCGATCATAAAACAGATGCGGGCGGAGCAGGAGGCATGGAACGCCAACAGCGACCTCATCACCCGTATGAGCCACGATATCCGCACGCCCCTGACCGTGCTGCTGGGCTTTTTGGAGCTGCTGGACGAGGGCGGGTACAGCCGGGATGAGAATTATCGCAGCTACCTGAATATTTGCAAGGAGAATACCTATCAGCTCAAGGATCTGGCGGACAAGCTGTTCCAGTATTTCCTGGTCTTTGGCCACAAAATGTATGAGCTGGAGCTGGAGGTGGTGGACGCCCGGATGCTGCTGGCCCAGCTCATCGGAGAGCACGAAATGCTGTTACAGGAGCAGGGCTGGCAGATTGAGAATCAGCCGTTGGAACGGTCGGCGCTGCTGAAGGTAGATGCCGCTTATATGAAGCGGCTGTTCAACAACCTCTTTTCCAACATTGAAAAGTATGCGGATCGGGAGCAGCCGGTGGAGATCCGTCAGAGCATGGACGGGGAGCAGATCCACATTATCCTGAAAAACCGCATCCGTCCCGACCCCAACCCGGTGGAGAGCACTAACATCGGACTCAAGACCTGTGAGCGGATCGTCCAGCTCATGGGCGGAACCTTCCGCACGGTGAGCGAACACGGGGTGTTTCTTGCCCAGCTGCGTCTGCCGGTCTGGAAAGAGGGCGAGGAAGGATAACCGGAGGCAGACGGCACAAAAGATGACAGAAAATGAAAAAATCCGCATTTCCAAATTGACATCTTTAGCAGACTAATGTAAAATAGCACTCAGGCAAGGGGGCTGGGCATGAAAAGGTCTTTCGTGTCCCGGCTCCTGTTTTTACACTTCGACCGGAACGGTCGAAAAAGAAAGAAGAGAGGAAGGAACACCATTATGTACGCAACCTTTTGGGCGCTGGTGCCGCCGATTGTGGCGATTGCGCTGGCGCTGATCACCAAGGAAGTCTACAGTTCCCTGTTTGTAGGCATCCTGGTCGGCGGCCTCTTTTACTCCGGCTTCAGCTTTGAGGGAACGCTGACTCACATCATGAACGACGGTTTTATCTCCGTCCTGTCCGTTTCTTATAATGTGGGTATTCTGATTTTCTTGGTCATTTTGGGTACCCTGGTCTGTCTGATGAACAAGGCGGGCGGATCGGCTGCCTTTGGCCGCTGGGCGAAGGTACACATCAAATCCCGTGTGGGTGCGCAGCTGGCTACCGTGCTGCTGGGCGTACTCATCTTCGTTGACGACTACTTTAACTGCCTGACTGTGGGCAGTGTCATGCGTCCTGTCACCGACAAGCACAACATCTCCCGGGTCAAACTGGCCTACGTCATCGATGCAACGGCTGCACCCGTCTGCATCATTGCGCCCATCTCCTCCTGGGCGGCAGCGGTCACCGGCTTTGTCCCCGGAGAGGACGGCTTCAAGCTGTTTATTCAGGCCATTCCCTATAACTACTACGCCCTGCTGACGCTGGTGTTTATGGTGGGCATTCTCCTGCTCAAGGTGGACTTCGGCCCCATGAAAAAATACGAGCGGCTGGCCGTCGAGAACGGCGACCTGTTCGGTGACGGCAAAACCGCTGCGGCTGGCGAGGACGAGGTCAAGGGCAAGGGAACGGTGCTGGATCTGGTGCTGCCTGTGGTCGTGCTGATCATCTCCTGCGTCATCGGCATGATTTACACCGGCGGATTCTTTGAAGGAGCCGGCTTCGTGGATGCCTTTGCCGACAGCGATGCATCTGTGGGACTGGCGCTCGGCTCTCTGGTGGCAATCATTATTACCGTTATTATCTATCTCTGCCGCAAAGTGCTTTCCTTTAAGGACTGCATGGAGTGCCTGCCGGAAGGCTTTAAGGCTATGGTGCCTGCCATTCTGATTCTGTCCTTTGCGTGGACGCTGAAGGCCATGACGGACAGCCTGGGTGCCGCTGAATATGTGGCCGGCGTAGTGGAGCAGTACGCACAGGGATTTGCTGTGTTCCTGCCTGCGATCATCTTTGTCATTGCAACTCTGCTGGCCTTTGCCACCGGCACCTCCTGGGGGACCTTCGGTATCCTAATCCCCATTGTGGCCAGTGTGTTCCAACAGACAGACCACACTATGATGATCGTTGCCATGTCCGCCTGTATGGCCGGCGCTGTCTGCGGCGACCATTGCTCTCCCATTTCGGACACTACCATCATGTCCTCTGCCGGAGCTCAGTGTGAGCATGTGAACCATGTCTCCACCCAGATGCCCTACGCCTTCCTGGTGGCGGGGATCTCCTTTGTCACCTATATTGCTGCGGGCTTTATCAGAAATTGGGCAGTCAGTCTTATCGTGGGTCTGATCATTACAGGCGTCGTGCTGCTCCTTCTGAAGTTTGTGAACAGTGACAATGAGGCATAAGTAAGGCGAAGAGCCGGAACAACGCACGGAACTTGCCGGGCTTTCCTGATGTGGAGAGCCCGGCGAAAATTTTTTCGAAAAAAAGAAAAAAGGGGGTTGACATTCGCGAAGAAGGTGGTTATAATAATCAAGCTGTCCACGAGAGCGGACAGCGCGTGTATCTTGTAAATTAAACAACGTGAAACAAACGAAGCACCAGATAAGGATTTGGAGCTTGAGGAATTGGTA
>CACYLC010000043.1 GCA_902775105.1 Oscillospiraceae bacterium | reverse complement strand
TTGCCGCCGCAAGCCACGAGAGACAGAGCCATGGCCAAAGCCAGGATCAGTGCAAACAGCTTTTTCATTTGGATTCCTCCTATTAAAATAAAAACATCGCTCAAAAGTGCTTCGAAAAGCACTTTTAAACCTTGCAAAAATTAGTATAAGGCGGGCAAAAACTTTTTGCAAGCTTTTTAGTAAAAAAAATAAATTTTGGCAGGATGGACAATTTTACTTTTGAAATTTTGTGCAGTCTGCCCAAATGCTTGTTCAAACATCGGCCGTCAACCTGCACATTGACAAAATGTGAAATTTAAACCATAAAGATACACGAAGGGTTGCGTGCGAAATGTTTTAAATGTATGAATTTTCAAAAAATAAGGTGCGATCAGCCAATTTTTGTATCAATTTCCGGGTTGACAGCTCAATCGGGGGATTGCTATAATTGCAGTTGTAAAAGTGTTTTTTGAAAAACATGATTTTTTCATATGTCGGGGCGTATTTTGACAGCGTGCGGCGTAAACGGAAAGAGAATTCCATTATCTGTTATATTGTGTCAAACAGTGCGTAGAGAAGGACCTCGACGGCTGTTTGAAACATGAATGTCAGTCAAATGCCCCCTGAGATAGGGCTAATTAACCTGGAAGAGGGAAAAGGAAACACATGAAGTACGGTAGGAACAAGCGAAAAGGGATAAGTCTGCTGCTGGCACTGCTCATGCTGTGCTCCATCATAGCTGAGCAGGCCCGGCCCGTTGCCTATGCAGCGGATCTGACAGAGCTGGATGGGGCAGCGGAGACGGAGAAGTCTGCTCGGCTGCCGGAGGATGGTGCGTTCGGGGAGGACGCTGCCCTGGAGGGGCCGTCTGAGGAACCCGGCTCTGAGGAGGAGCAGACTTCTGAGGACCCGTCTGAGGCAATTCAGGATGAGCCCGGCGATGAACCGTCCGATGAGGCGCCGGAGGACGACCTGACAGAACCGGAAGAGGGCGAAGCCGTCCTTGACCAGCCGGAGGAGCTCCCTGACATTGGGAAGATCGCCACGGAGGAGCGGCTTCTCGGCGTGGGACCGATGAAGGTGGCGGGGAATAGTACGATCACGATTTATTTTGCCGTGCCGGCTAGTTGGACGGGTTATGATCAGGTAAAGTTTAATGCCAAAAAAGGTACCTCTGATAATGACCCGTGGACCAATCCTGCGTTAGTGATGACGAATACCGGAGAGACTTATAACGGCCAACCGATTTACTCCATTGAAATGACGACTGTGTCCAATGGCACTGAGAACAACAATATTCCGTGGGGCGGTCTTGCAATAATCCAGTTTCAGAAATTTCAGAACGGTGATTGGAAGGAGCAGGTGGAATATAACACAGGTGAATTCTTCCTGGTCGACACATTTGCCGGCAAGATGTATTATAAAGACGGCGATCAATGGAAATGGATTGACTACAAGCCCGACGGTCATGACAGATATGCCAACAAAACCATGGCATTTGAGAATAAGAGCGGCGAAACCCTCTCTGAGGTCAAGTATGTCTTTTATGAAATGGACGAAGATGGCGTCACCTTGCATCAGGTAGGTGAGGTGACCTCGTTGGGGAGCGTGGCAGACAAGGAGGAAAAGACCTTTTCTATTCCTGCTGAAAATTGCTCTTACGTTCAATTTTTGGATGCCGGCGGCAACGCCCTCAGCCCGCTCTGCAATTTCTATGGAGAAACTGTGGGGGCAGGTGCGGAAAGCTTTACATATAATAGAAATTCCATGTACTGCTACAAGTATATGGGGGCGGATGCGGTCTCCGTGTGGGGCGAGCCCGGCGGCATCACCGTCTACTTTGACGCCACGCTGTCCAAGCTGTACTACGGCGGCAAGGACGGCACCGGCGACTACGGCATACCGAACAATTCGGGTGTGATCCGCTATTATGCCACGGGCAGCGGCAAAAGCGACATTGAGGGCAATATGACCCCTGTGCCGGCCCGGACGGCCAACGGACACACCTGGAGCGATGTCTACAGCGTTGACCTGCCGGAGGGCTATACGGAGATTGCCTTTTCCTCCTTTGATATGGACAGCATCACCAACTACGGCGGACACGGCGAGAGCACGACAAGACTGACCATCCCCGCCGATTTGAAAAGCCCCTGCTTCTACGCCGACACCAGTGATAAGGTCATCTATGAAGGCGGGCAGCGGAACGGTTACTGGGCTGAGGTCTATACCATTCACAACGCCGAAAACAGAACGAAAGTCAGCGGCACCGGAACAGACATTGTTGACATCAACAACAGTGAGACGTTCACGTTTGCACGGGACACCCTCTACGTCAACTCCACCTTTTACGATTACTACACAGACTACGAACTGAACGGCTATAACCGGGACAGCTACGGTAATTCAAATGGCCATTCCTTCCGCAACTGGTACACCTTCCGTCAATTTGACCAGGCGCTGAGCGACGCTTACAGGGCTGAGGGAGTTTCCATCCCCATCTACACCGGACACTTCCAACCGGACTGGGATGATTGGACGGAACGGTTTTCCGAAATTGCAAACACGTTAAACCTTTATGGATATAAGACAGATGGTGCGGATCAGCAGTACTTCATGTCCACCAATAACTCCACGATGGATGTTAACGGATCTGGCGATAAGTACGATTTTGCAGCCCAGGGACTGGTGAGCAGCACGCTGAGCGGCGGCACGGTCATGACCTCCAACGGCGAGATGAAGCTGCCCCACTTTGACGAGAGTTTTTTGCTGGGCAACAACAGCAAGAACGCCGTCTTGGGCGATGTCTACCACAATGTGGCATTTCCTTTTACCAAGGTTAAAGACGAGAACGGCGTTGAATACTGGCAGTTTGACAGTGCCCAGACTACCCTGGCCATGCGGCAGGACCCCGGCACCGGCGAGTATTACTTGAAAAATGTGGGCAATCAGGGCTGGTCCAAGAACGTCGACAGCAGCGGCACAACGACGGGAAATCCGGTCTATGGATTCTTCCCCTTTAACGAAACCAGTACGGGGAACAGCGGCTCTACCTACAACTACGGCTTCGGTACCAAGCTGGAGTTCAAGTTCCGACTGACTGAAGATGGAACTGTGACCGGAGAAAAAGGCGGAGCAATTATTGAAAACGTACCGATCACCTTTGAGTTCTCAGGTGACGATGACGTGTGGGTGTTTATTGACGGGCAGCTGGCGCTGGACGTGGGCGGCGCTCACGGCCAGGTAGACGGCACACTGAATTTTCAGACCATGCAGGCCACCGTCAGCAAGGTCAAGGCCAGCCAAGGCTCGACCAAAGCGGGATCTCCACTGACAACTGGCTTCACCATCAGCGGCGAAAAAGAGGACGAGCACACCTTGACCATGTTCTACATGGAGCGGGGCATGTGGGAGTCCAACATGAAGGTGCGCTTCAACTTCCCCGACGAGAATCAGCTCAGCGTGGAGAAGAAGGTAGACACCTCCAACGTCAACAGCCTGTTCAAGGACGTGTTTGACGACCTGTCGCTGTTCACCTTCCGGATCCAGAATCTGGCCACTCACTACGGACCATACAGTGCCGCTCAGCAAGCGGTCACGACGCAGGTCGCCTCTGTGTCCGATGGAGCCAACACGCTGACCTCCGGCTATGCGGGCAACGTCTTCCGGCTTGCGTCCGACAATTGGAACAGAGACGGAAAGCAGGTTGCTTACTGGTATGCAAAGGAGAACGATTCGTCCTCCTCCTACCGTAATCTGCGCTACGGTATCCTGGAACTGGGTACGCCCATCAACATTGCAGACGGCTCGGACCGGGGCTATCTGGACTTTGAGTTCTACTTTGACTGGAATGGCGATACGCCGAAGCTGAACGAAATGTATCTTCAGCTGGTGGACACGGGTGGGAAGACCCTGGGCTCAAATACCGAGACGCTGGCCGGCAAGACCTACGGCACAGTGTATTTGACCAACAAGAACTGGGTGAAGGTCCGCATCGACTTGAGCAAGCTGACTGCGGAGTCCGGCTTTAACAATCAGGTGAAATTGATCCGCTTCGGCTACAATTACCCCAGAAATATCTACCTGACCGATTTTACTTACATCCCCCCGGTGACGGCGACGGCCAATGTGGGATTCCGGACAAAGCAGAATAACATCCCGGATTATGGAAGCGCCACGTCAGGCAGCTTGAAAAACGCCACCAATGCGGTCTATGCCTCCAGCACAGGACGGGCAGGCGTCGTTGATGACGAGGGCAAGTTCGTTCTGGCCAAGGAGGAGACGGTCACCTTCTACGACCAGTTCCGCCGGGGCAGCTACATCGCCCTGAGCGAGGTGTTGGACGAGCAGGCACAGAAGCTGTTTTCCACCAAGTGGACGATGTACGACGCCGACGGCAAAGCGGTCACGGCCTTTGGCAGCGGCAAAACGGTCACCAATCCCGGCACCACACCCAGCATGAGCAATGTGCCCGGCACCGCTGTGGACGATGGGCGAAGGGAGACCATTCGATTGGATAACACGGGAACGCCGCAAGAGGTTTCTGGAGAGAACGCCTATCAGAACAGTGGAAATGCCTCCCATCCCGAAAACACCTTTGTCTTCCGCTCCTACTCCGAGCCGGATAACTACACGACGGTGACCAAGCTGAGCGTGGTCTTTACCAACACGGTGAACGTGGGCAGCCTGACCATTAAAAAGGCAGAGGCGTATGAGGCCGACAATCTGGATGCGGTTTACCAATTTGCGGTAGTCTTCACCAATGTGGGCGGCCTCAGTTTGGAGAGCGCACCTATTCAGACCCAGGTCATTGAGCTCAAGGTGGGCGATAGCTACACCATTACCGGCATTCCGGTGGGCACGGACTACACCATTCACGAGTTGAAACCGAAGGATGGCTCCAAGCTGGACAGCGTGGAGCTGGACAGCGTGGAGCAGGGCGGCGCAGCAGTGGCCTTTACCAACAGCTCGGTCAACGACTCCGAGTCCTACGCTGTCACCGGCACAATTGCGGAGCAGGCCAACTCCACCGTCAGCTATACCTTTTCCAATACCAAAAAGCCCACGGTGGACATCTCCGTCCGAAAAGCGTGGAAGGACGCCGACGAAAGCACCCTGGCAGACCCGCCCGACCAGATCTATGTCAAGCTCCAGCGGAGCACAGACGGCACAAACTGGAACGATGTGGGCAACGCTGTGGCCATCGGCCCCAGCAGCTACAAAAGCGAGACCTGGGAGAATTACACCTACACCTTCAGCGAGTTGGATCGGTATGAGGACTACACTGTGCAAGAGAAGGTGGAGTACCAATACCGGGTGGTGGAGGTGAATGCCGACGGCAGCCCGCTGACGGACGACCGGGTGATCCTTGACGGCACGGCCTTCAGCGTGTCCTTTGCAGGGCCGACCAAGAGCGGCGATGTCTTTACCGAGACGATCACCAACACCGTGGTGCCGCCCCCCAAGACTACGCTCCAAATCACCAAGGTGGACGCCGAGGATGAGAGCGTGAAGCTGCAGGGGGTCCAGTTTAAGCTGGAGGTGCAGGGCACGGGAGGTGCCTGGACGCAGGTGGGTACCATTCAGACCACCGGCGCAAACGGCATTGCCGCCTTTGCAGACTTGGACGACGGCACCTACCGGCTGACCGAGACCAAGACGGCGGACGGCTACAATCTCCTGAGCGGACCCATTGGTATCCGCATCGAAAGCGGGAAATACTGGATCGACAGCGGCGCTGAGCAGACGATCACAGACAACACCATTGCACTTACGGTGACAAACCACAAGGGCTTCACCCTGCCGGAGACCGGCGGCACGCAGCCCAACCTGGTGCTCATAGGAGGCCTTGCGCTTGCCGCGACCGGGCTTCTGATCTATTCCTTTGCCTTCTACGGGCGGAAGAAGGGGGCCAGGCGCAAGAGAAGATGACATCAGTTATTTCCATCAAAACTGTCATTCAAAATTCCGAAAGAGAGGAATCCATATGAAAACAATGAAAAAGCTCCTAACCATTCTGCTGGCCATCGCCACAGCGGCGATGTTGGCCATCCCGGCGTTTGCGTCCAGCGACACTACCGTGATCAACGAGGACACAAAAGGCTCCATCACCGTACACAAGTATGAGTACAATGGCGACTGGGATGATCTTGACGCCGGCACCGGCCTGAATGGTGATGCGAGAAACGTCCCTGCGGATGCAGAAGCGCTGAATGGTGTCACCTTTACCCTGTATCAGGTCAAGAATACCGCTGATACACTGGCCTACTTCAATGGTAGTAATACTACTGTTGTCACCGTGGACGACTATGTGACTAACGGCGCCATCAAGACTGGCGTGACCATTGGCGATCCTAAGACCGCAACTACCTCCGGTGGCGTGGCTACCTTCAGCGATCTGGATGTGGGCTTCTACGTCCTGATTGAGACCGCTCATCCTGCCAATGTCACCAGCTTTGCAGCTCCTGCACTGATTGCTGTCCCCATGGTCAACACGGATACCAGCAGCAACAACGATAACGCAGAGTGGATTTATGACATTAACGTCTATCCCAAGAACACCACCAGTGAGGGTGGCGTGACTCTGGTCAAGCAGGGCGCAAATGGCACTGCTCTGAGTGGTGTTACCTTCCGGCTCTACAAGGATACCAGAGCAGCCGGTGCTGCCACTGCCGTTTGGACGAAGCAGGGTGACGATGCCACCACGCCTGCCAACGGCACGATTAATTGGGACAACCTGCTGGACGGCGATTATTACATCATTGAGACCAGCGCACCCAAAGGCTACATCGTGGACGGCCGTCCCATTTACTTCTCTATCAGTCAGAATACAGTTACGTATGATAGCACCAAAACAAAGACTAGCGGTGTTACTACTACAGTCTCCAACGATGACAAGCAGTTAACCATCACCCTGAAAAACGAGAAGCCCGACCTGACCAAGGAAGTGCTGAAAAATGGCGCTACCGCCGCCGACTGGGTACATGACACCCAGTACAGCATCGGCGACACCATCCCCTACAGGATTACCGTTGCTATTCCCGCTAACATCGCTGACCTGACGAAGTTCGAGATCACCGATACTCCTACCAACCTGAAGGATGTTGTCGACAGCGTCGATATTGCTGGCCTGACCAAGGGTACCGACTATACTGTGACTGCGAGTGGCGATGGCTTCAAGGTTGCATTTGTTACTCCTCTTACTAACGATGTGAAGGCTCTTGCTGGCGGCAGCATTACCATCACCTACAACGCAGTTCTTCAGGGCAGCGCTGTTATCTTCGGCGACGGCAACCCCAACACCGCAAAGCTGGAGTATAGCAGCAAGATCGTTCCCTCTCAGGGCCCCGGCAGCGGCGGTGATGAGCCTGAGCCCTACAGCATTGAGGATAAGGACGTTGTCTATACCTACAAGGCAGAGATCGTCAAGTACAAGGACTCCGTGGCTGATGTCAACAAGATCGCAAATGTTGAGTTCCAGCTGCTGACTTCCGCTACCGGCGATGCTGTTACTGTGGTTGATTTGGGCAACGGCGAGTATCGTCTGCCTGTTGCTGGCGAAACCGGCACCACCACTACTACTACGCTGAAGACCAACTCCAGCGGTAAAATCACGATCAAGGGTCTGGAGAATGGCACCTACTATCTGAAGGAGACCAAGACCATTGATGGCTACAACCTGCTGAGCGCCCCTGTTGAACTGAAGCTGAACATCAGCGAGGTTACTATATGGAAGCACGAGACCGAGTTTGACAACAATGGCAATAAAGTTAAGGACTACTATGAGACGAACACCACCACCTTTGGCGGTAACACCACACCTGCTACCACACTCTACGCCAAGGATATCATCAACAAGAAGGGCTTCACCCTTCCCCAGACCGGCGGCCTGGGCACCCTGACCCTCAGCGTCATCGGCTGCGCTCTGGTTCTGGGCGGCGCTCTGGTGCTGGTCAACTCCAAGAAGCGTGCAAAGTAATTTCCCGCCCGATTGCACCGAATAAGCAAACATGATACACTTGAGGGAGGCATCTGGTATGCCTCCCTCAAGACCGTCCGACAGAGAGTGTGAACACCCATGAAACAGATCCGCAGACTGAAAATCGGCTTTGCCCTCCTGATGATCCTATCCGGACTGGGCGTCATCGGCTATCCCTTCCTTAGCGACGCCCTTGCTCAGCGCCACGCCACCGCTGTCATCGAGAACTATGACACCGTGGTGGAGGAGATGGACCAGGAGCGGCTGGACGCCGCCAAGGAGGCCGCCCGGCAGTATAACCGCCAGCTGGACAGCGTGGTGGAGCGGGACGAGAACGGCGAGGCGGAGGACGCGGGCGTCAGCTATGTGGACTTTCTCAACCTGGGGGAGAGCATGGGCTATATCACCATTCCCAAGATCGACGTGGATCTGCCCATCTACGAGGGCACCAACGACGACATCCTGAGCCAGGGCGTAGGCCACATGCCCCAGACCAGCTACCCTCTGGGGGGCGAGAGCACCCATAGCGTGCTCACCGGACACCGGGGCCTTCCAAACGCCGTCCTCTTCACTGACCTGGACAAGCTGGAGCCGGGGGACGTGTTCTACCTCCACGTTCTGGATGAGGTGCTGGCCTATCAGGTGGATCAGATCCGGGTGGTGCTGCCGGACGAGACGGCAGACATCACCATCATCCCCGGGGGAGACTACTGCACCCTGGTTACCTGCACCCCCTATGCCATCAACAGCCACCGGCTGCTGGTCCGGGGCCGGCGGATCCCCTATACCGGGGAGGAGACCCAGGAGCGGCAGATCCAGTATCAGGCCCTGCGCACCGGCACCGTGGTCAAGCGCCTGGTGGA
Organism: Oscillospiraceae bacterium; assembly: GCA_902775105.1. GTDB lineage: Bacteria > Bacillota > Clostridia > Oscillospirales > Oscillospiraceae > Onthomonas. Next base: position 5,840 of record CACYLC010000043.1, on the reverse strand, counting down.
GGTCTGGCCCTGGCTGGTCTTTGACGGAGCTATTGTCATCGGCGGCGAGGGCTTGCTCCTCCTGCTGCTGCTCCGGCGGTACAAAAAGCGGATGGAGGACGATTGACCGTGGCCAGAAAAATCGTTCGGGCGGCCGCCGTGCTGGCCATTTTGGCAGGGGCGGCGCTGCTGCTCTACCCCAAGTACACAGAATTTACAGCCGCCCGGCAGACCCAGGCCGTCCTCCTCCGGTTTGAGGAGGAGACTGCCCGCCGCTGGGCGGAGACCGTCGATCTCCCGGAAACGACCGAGCCGGAAGCTGCCCCGGAGGTGCCGGAGCCTGCTTCGGAGCAGACCGAGGAGGACCGGCTGTATCAGGACCTTGCGGCCTATAACCGGCAAATCTACGAGGAGCATCAGGCGGGCCTGACCGACCCCTTTGACTACCAGAATCCCGCCTTTGACCTGACGGAGTACGGCTATTCCGAAAACGTCATCGGGGTGCTGTGGATCCCCCGGCTGGACTTAGAACTGCCCATCTATCTGGGAGCGAACTGGGACAATATGGCAAAAGGGGCGGGGCTGCTGGGTCAGACCTCCATGCCCCTGGGGGGCGAGAATACCAATGCGGTGCTGGCCGCCCACCGGGGCTGGAAGGGCATCCCCATGTTCCGCAACATTCAGCAGATCCAACTGGGGGACAAAATTCAGATCACCACCCCATGGGACACCCTGGTCTACCGGGTGTGCGAGCTGAAGATCGTCGCCCCGGAGGATATGGATTCCATCCTCATCCAGCCCGGACGGGACATGGTGACTCTGGTCACCTGCCACCCCTATACCCATAACTACCAGCGCTATCTGGTCTTTGCCCAGCGCTCCCAGGAGGAGCAGACCGACCGGGCGGCGGACCTCGCCGAGGCGGAGGAGAGCTATGATCCTGCGCCCAGGCAGGTGGAGACAGTGGAGCCGGACGGCACCGCCTATCTCACCGAGGTGGCCCCGGAGCCGGTGGCGCCCAGCTGGAACGAGGGGGCGTCGGAAGGCACGGGGGCAGAGATATCCAACCGGCAGATTTGGCTGGAAAATCACATCATTTCGATCACCCTGGCCCTGCTGGCGGTGATCCTTGCCATCGGGAGACTCATCCGGTGGATACGAAGGTTGAAGGAGGAGAGGGCATGAGTTACGCAGCAAAAGCACAGCTGGTGGTTGATGAGGTGTCCAAGGTCATCATTGGAAAGCGCACGTGCATTCATCAGATCATGACAGCCATCCTGGCCGGAGGCCACGTCCTCATTGAGGACATCCCCGGCGTGGGCAAGACCACTTTGGCCCTGGCCTTTGCCAAGGCGATGGAACTGGAGCAGAACCGTATGCAGTTCACCCCGGACGTGCTGCCCTCGGACATCACCGGCTTTTCCATGTACCGAAAGGAGCTGGGCAAGTTTACCTACCATCCCGGCGCCGTCATGTGCAATCTCTTCCTGGCGGACGAGATCAACCGAACATCCGCCAAGACCCAGTCCGCTCTGCTGGAGGTCATGGAGGAGTCCGCCGTGACGGTGGACGGCATGACCAGGCCCATCCCCGCCCCCTTTGTGGTCATTGCCACGGAAAACCCGGTGGGCTCTGCCGGCACCCAGATGCTGCCCGAATCCCAGCTGGACCGATTCCTCATCTGTGTGGAGATGGGCTATCCCAGCAAGGCGGATGAGGTGCGTATTCTCATGGAGCAGGCGGACTGCCGGCCTCTGGAGCAGACCCGGGCGGTCATTCGCAAGGAGGAGCTGCTGGCCATGCAGGCTGAGGTCCGGCGGGTCCACGTGGACGAGAAGATCTATCACTATATCGTGGCCCTATCTCAGGCCACCCGGGAGCACAGCCAGCTGGCTCTGGGGCTGAGTACCCGTGGCTCCCTTGCCGTGGCCGCCATGGCCCGGGCCACTGCCTACATGCAGGGCCGGAACTACGCCATCCCGGACGACGTGACCGCGGTCTTTGCGGATGTCTCCCGTCACCGCCTCAAGCTCAGCGCCCAGGCAGGGACCCGACCCGGCGGAGTGGAGGAGGTCATTGACGACATTCTCCGCTCTGTCCCCCAGCCCCGGCCGGAGCGTAGACTGGCCCATGAAAAATAAGCTGTATCTGCTGTTGACCCTGGCCGTCACCTTTGTGCTGGCAATCGCCGTCCGGGATGACTTCATCCGCTTCCTGCTGGGCTTTGAGGTGCTGCTCACCCTGGCCCTGCTGGCGGACCGGTGGGCGCTGAAGCAAAGCGTCACAGCCCGGCTGCGCCTGCCGGAGGAGATCGGGGTGAAGGACACGCCCTTTGCCGTCGAGGTGGGGCTGGAAAATGCCGGCCTTCTGCCCGCGCCCGAGGTCCGGGTGGAGGTGTGGTGCACAGACGAATATACCGGCCGGACAGAGGGGCTCTCCGGCGCCGCCATGCTGGATAGCCGGGGTCAGGCCACCCTCCGCTTTACCCTGGACTGCGCCCACTGCGGCCGCCTCTCCTTCCGGCTGGGCCGGGTACAGGTGTGGGATCATCTGGGGGTGTTTGCCGCCAAATGCCGTACCGCAGGGGGCGTACAGCAGGTCTCTGTCCTGCCCCCTGTGCCGGGGGGAGGGGAGACGCTCTCCGGCGGCCAAGCCTGGCAGTCCGGGGAGGGAGAGGGCCTCTCCCGCCGTCCCGGAGACGACCCCGGCGACACCTATGACATCCGGGAGTTTCGGGAGGGCGACGCCGTGCGGCGCATCCACTGGAAGCTCTCTGCCAAGACGGATGAGCTGATGGTCCGGGACTTCGGACGGCCTATGGAGCGGACCACCCTGGTCCTGCTGGATCTCCGGGCGGAGGAGCGGCCGGACCGGGCCGCCTGGGACCGGTTTTTGGAGCGGGTGGCCCAGGTCTCTGCCGGACTGCTGGCCGGCGGCTTTGCCCATGAGGTGATCTGGTATCAGCCGGAGGGGGCGGGCCGCTGCGCCATGAGCGTATCAAATGAAAGGGAACTGCAGTGGATGCTCTGCCCGCTGGTGGGCGCATCCACCTACAAGGGTGACGAGATCGGTGAAGAGGAACAGGACACAACGGAACAGGACCGAGCGGTCATTCGGATCGGCCTTACAGGCGAGGCTCGCCGTACAGGGGGAGCGGAGCGCTGAGACAGGGCTGGCCCTCACCGACCGGCGGCTGATCCCGAGAGAGGGAGGAAGACTCTCTCTGGTGGGGTGGTTTTTTGTCGCCCTGGGCCAGCTGCTGCTGGTGTCGGAGGGACTGGCGCTGGCGGTAGTCACCGGCTTCTCTCTCCCGGTGTCCCCCCTGCTCTATGGGGGCATCGCCCTCTTTTCTCTGGCGACTGCCGCCTTTTTTGCCGTGGAGAAGCTGAACGGCTATCGGAGATACATCCTCATCGGTGTTGTGGCGCTCTATGGGGTTGTGGTCTTTTTGACCCAGGACCGGCTGATCGTCGGAGCGGGAGAATTTTATAACGCCCTTCTGGCAAACATCAATGCCGAATACGAGGGGACCATCGCTCTGCTCACCCTCCGGGGAGAGGGGGGAGCGCTGACCCTCTTCCTGGCCGAGATATTCCTTCCGCTGACCCTGTGGCTGGGGGCGATCATTATCTATCGGGCAGACGCTCTGCAGCTGAATCTGCTGCTCCTCCCGGTGACGGCGTCGCTGCTTTTGGCGGGCGGGACCATGTCTCCCGCAGCCCTCTTCTGCCTGCTCTTTGGGGTCATCAGCCTGCTGGCCGCCTCCCGGTCGGTCAGGCGGAAACGGCTGTGGGGCGGAGAAGACCGGGAGCTGTACCGCCGCAACCTAAATACCCACCGGAGCATTCAGGGCAAGACCGCCCTCCTCCTCTGCGGATTGGGACTGGCCTTGTCCCTGCCGGGGTTTTACGCCGTCCGACCCCTTTTGGAGGTCCGCCTGGCCCCGGCGGAACAGATATTTGACCGGGTGGAGGGCAGGACGCTCGGCACTCTGGTGTCCGTGCTGCCCCAGGCCTCCGGAGGCGAGTGGAACTTACAGGTCACCACTGCCGGCGGGGGCGTATCTGACGGAGGACTCTCTGAGGTCGAGGGCTATGCCCTTCAGGGGGTGGAGGACCTGAAGGTGACCTGCACCGCCCGGCCGGAGGAGACCGTCTATCTCCGGGGCTTTGTGGGCAGCCTGTACACCGGGGACCGCTGGCTGCCCCCGGACGGCGGACGATTTGACAGCGCCGCGGCAAACTGGAAGACCGAGGGGAACGCACGGATCTACCTCCAAAATCTCCCCTTCCTTCGCCGGCTCTATGTCGGAGAGGACGAGCCGATCCAGCTCACGGTGGAGCGGCTGAACGCCAACCCGGGCTACACCTACGTCCCCTACTGCGCCTATCTCAACGACTACTATGAGGTTCAGGACGGGGACGGGGCGGTCTCCGGCCAGACCGCCCAGGACGATGTCTTCCCCTTCTATTTTAGAAAGGACTATCAGGAGGTCATCCGTACCTGGAACGAGGACGAGGAGGCCATCAGCGTGCTGGACCGGCTGGAGACTGCCTACAGCTATTACGCCCAGGCGGCGGAGCTGACCGTCCCCGAGGGCTTTGAGGACCTGGCTCTGCTGTGCGGGGAGCAGGACATCACCCCCGGCGACGTGGACGCTGCGGCGGATTTTATCCGCACCTATTTGGCCCAGGGCTATACCTACGACCTGAACGCCTCTGCCGCCCCGGAGGGGGAGGACTTTGTCCGATACTTCCTTGATACATCCAAAACCGGTTACAGCGTCCATTATGCCTCGGCGGCGGTGCTGATGTTCCGCATGTGCGGCGTCCCCGCCCGGTATGTGGTGGGCTATGCCGCCCCCCAGAATCTCTTTACCGCCCAGCCGGGGGGCGGCTATACCGCCATCTTACAGGACGACAATGCCCACGCCTGGGCGGAGGTCTACCGTCCCGGAGAGGGCTGGACCCCGGTGGAGATGACGCCCGGCACTGTGGGCGCTGCCAGAGACGTGGAGTTTGTCGGCGACGAGGTCCCTGTGGCCCCTCAGGAGCAGGAGCCGGAGTCGGAGCAGACAGCGCCTGCCGCTCCGGAGGAATCGGAGACGGAGAGCGCTCCCGCCTTTCTCTTGAAGGACGATTTGGAGACGGTGGTCTGGCTGGCCTTCGGGCTGCTGGTCTGCGCCGGGGCCGTTTGGGGGCTGCTGTACTTCCTGCGCCGCTACCGTCTGGTGAACGGGCTGGATATACGGAAAACGCCCAACCGGCGGGTGGTGGAGATTTTTCAGGCCTACTACGGGCTGCTGGTCAAAAAAGGCATGCCCTCGGAGACCTCCTCTACCTCGCCCGAGTTTGAAGCCTGGGTCACGGAATGGAATCCTGCTCTGGGCGCGGAGGGGCTTGCGGAGCTGCGGACTTTGGTGCTGGAGAGCAGCTATGGCCCCCAGCGGAAGGGGGAGCGGGACGTGGCCCGGATGCGGCAGATCTATCAAAGCCTGAAAAAAGACGTGCGCAGGCATGGACGGTGAACAGGCCTAAGTCACCTTCTTCTCCGGAAATAAACATATCTTCTGCTTTTAGCAGCGCATCCTGAAGGAATGATTTCCCTTGTGCTACAGAATAGTAGTATCTATGCTGGAGGGAATGGGAAATGTTCTTTCAGAGATTGCAGATGTGCTTCACTGCAAGCGGGAGATATAAACCGAGCGCCTCCCCGGCCGGGGAGGCGCTCGGTTTTTCAGGCGATTTTACAGTTCGATCAAGTCATATGCCCTGGAGCCAAAGCCCAGGTCAGCGGCGGCCTCAATGGTGTGAATGCCGTGGCGGGACTCCACCCGCTCCAAAAAGTGTTTCTGTCCGGGG
>CACYLC010000042.1 GCA_902775105.1 Oscillospiraceae bacterium | reverse complement strand
CTTTTAGCTGCTCGGCGGATTCAACCTGCATAATCTTATTGAGGCTGGCCTCGAGGATCTTTTTGAACGCATCCCCGCAATCATTCAAAAGTAGTGATTAAATTTCTTCCTGAGCCAGTGTAATATTGAGTTGAGCCATTGGCTCATTCATTTTTTCAATTTACACCATTATACGGCCGTGGCCTGTGCCATTTTATCATTTTGCTTCTAAATTGACACTTTTTGAGGAATAAACGCTCTTTGGCAGCAGAAATCTCTATTGACAGTGGCACATTATGGCCCTATAATGAGTTTAATAAAAGAGGGAAAATGTGAAGCACCACATAATATAAATTATGTCATATAGTTGGGTAGCATTTTAGAATCTGATTATCCAGCTTACTCAGCGGTCTTTTTGACAGTCCGCAGGGGCGCACAGTGTGCACCCCTGCGAAATGTTTGATTTTGATAGGAAACAGGTTATTTGTATATATTGCCCCCGTTTTCAAGTTGATTCAAATAGATAATCAGATTTTGGACTACAGAAACGAAGCTTATAGGATTAAAAAAGAGGAATTGGAGTGCTTTCTGGCGGAGAAACAGGCCGGGGGTTGAACTGAGGAAAAGCTTGGCAGGAATTGTGGACACTTGCAATCTGCATACAATTTACCTCCGAGGACAAGCTGGGCACCCAAAAGCGCTGGACGATTGGCGGCAGCGAACTTAACGACAACGGCTTGTCCAGCCGGGCGATAGAGACCTGTGTGACCGATGTCAACACATTGCTCAAATGGATGGGGCATCGACGAAGCGTCCTGTGGCTGTGCCAGTGTGACTGCGGCCGAAACACCAGTCTGAAGATGGTACTGTCAGACATCGTGCGAAAGGACAACACCAGCGATACCCCCGGCGTATGCCGCAAACGGGGTACACGGTCGGCACGGATCCAGTACAAGGGCAAGATTTACGTACTTGGCTACTATAATCGGTTAGAGCATACGGATCATAGAATTCTTAAAATCCTTTTTAAGAGAATGGAGATAGAAGTATGAAAAAATGGAAGAAGCACCTGTTACTGGGACTCGCTGTCCTGATGCTGTGCCCTGCCTATGCCAGGGCATACGATCAAATCGAGGTAGAGATTCCGGTGACGACCAACGAGGCCTGCATTATCGAGCTATCGGGAGATGCGGAGGAAATAAAGATCATTGACGGCAGCGGAGTGTTTTTGGTGCCAGTCAGCCACCCGGGAACCTATACCTGTCAGGTGCGACAGGTTGCGGGAGATGAGGAGAATAAGGTCTACGATGAGACGGTGTACAACGTCACTCTTGCTGTGGAGACATACGAGAGCGAGCTGAGACCCGCCATCATCCTCTACATCGACGGCAAGCCGGACAAGCCTGCTGAGCTGGCTTTTGAGAACAAGACGATAGAGCCGGAGATACCGGACGAGCCGGAGATACCGGACGAGCCGGAGATGCCGGATGAGCCGGAGATGCCGGATGAGCCGGAGATACCGGACGAGCCGGAGATACCGGACGAGCCGGAGATGCCGGACGAGCCGGAGATACCGGACGAGCCGGAGATACCGGACGAGCCGGAGATACCGGATGAGCCGGAGATACCGGACGAGCCGGAGATACCGGATGAGCCGGAGATACCGGACGAGCCGGAAAAGCCTTCTGAGAGAGAGTACCACAGAAAGAACCACAACAACACGCCCAGAACGGGAGACAGCAGTGTGGTTTGGATTTGGGTCGGTATTTTGGCGGGCGCTGTCGTCTTGCTGACAGCAGCTCTGATCATGTGGAATAGACGCAAACACAGGAACCACGGAGGAGAGAAGAAATGAGCGGACGAAAGACAAGGATCTGGGAACGGGGTCTGTCCCTGCTTCTGGCGGTGCTGCTGACGGTCAGCAGCACGAGCCTGAACGCCTTTGCCACGGAGTTGGTTACCGAGGACGAGATGGTGACTGCGACGGCGGAGCCGGGGGAGTCTGCAGAGACTGCCGATCAGAGGCCGGAAGACGAGTCTGAGACTCCCGCTGAAGAGTCGGCGGACCAGCCGTCAGATGCCCCCGCTGAGGAGATGCCTGACACCCCGGCTGACGCCCCTGTTGAGGCCCTGGCTGAGGCCCCGGCTAACGCCCCTGTTGAGGCCCTGGCTGAGGCCCCGGCTAACGCCCCTGTTGAGGCCCCGGCTAACACCCCTGTTGAGGCCCCGGCTGACGCCCCTGTTGAGGCCCTGGCTGAGGCTCCTGTTGAGGCCCCGGCTAACGCCCCTGTTAAGACCCCGGCTGACGCTTCTGCTGAGGACCTGGTAGAGGGTCCCGCAGAGGAACAGCCTGAGGCCCCCGCCGCAGAGCCGGAAGTTTCTGAGCCGGAGCGGGAGGCAGTGCCCCTTGCGCTGAAGCTGAAAACAGAGGAGCACGTCACCTATACCTTCGTAACCGAGGACGAGGTTATCTGGGCGGATGTGACTCCGACTGTGAGCCTGTGGGGCAGGGAAGAGCATGACAAGTATAAGGACTTTGAAGACGTCTTGGGTGCGGAAGAGCAGATTGTCGCTGCCTTTGTCCTGACGGATGGAACGGCGGAAGAAAACCCTGTGACGCTGACAGAAACATCAGAGGTGATTTTTGCCTCTTCGGACTGGGACTGGAGCGAGCTGTCCCGGAACGATGTAGGGGATGCTTACACACTGTACCTGTCCGACAATAAGGGTGAGATGAAGCCGGTGAGCTTTGACGTCCTGCTCCGGAGCGACCGGGACAACGACCACGGGGACGCCCTTAGCTTTACGGTGGACACTCTCTCCTATCTGGTCCTGACCGAGACGGTTCCGGCGGAGACCGAGGAGCATACCGACCTGGTAGAGGTCCCGGCCTCTGACAATGAGCCGCTGCTGGCGAACGGCGCACTGACTGCCGAATCCCGAAAGCTGCTCAGCGGCCGCCCCCGGCGGGCAGGAACGATCCAGCAGGAGCCGGTGAGCGCCGACGGCACCACCATTGAAAGGGTCACGGTGCGATGGGTCTCCAAGAGCACTGGCAGCGATTCTCCTGCCGGGTTTGACCGCTTGGAACTGGCGCCGGTAGATACGGACGAGGTTCCGAATCAGCAGTTCCAGATCGATTTCTCCCTCTCCGGCAAGAACAAATACGAGCCGGGAGATATTGAGATCGTATTTCCGGCGTACATCTGGCTGGACAGAGACGGGAAGGAGCCGGGCGAGCTCACCCTTGCTGTCCCGGAGGATCCGGGGACGGGCGCAGAGTTTGCGTGGCGCCGGGTGGGCGATCAGATCATTGTCACAAACACCAAGCGCCTATCGCCTGCTAGCAAGGTGCTGATTCAGGGCACCTTCCGCAGCGTGGAAGCCCACGCCATGGTGGACATTGATACCATCGATACAAGCGCCCGCTACAAGGGCATTTCCGATGCGTTCAGCGCGACAGTCAGCGTACAGACCGAGAACAATGTGCTGACCATGACCAGCAACAAGATCGATGCCTCGCTGGATACCTATACCAGCATCACCTCGGCGACCAAGACGGCCTACGATCAGAACACAAAGGACTACAGACTCTATTATGACATCCCGTCATCTCTGCCGGAGGAGTTCCTGCCGGAAAACCCGGAGGATTACTTCTATGTCTGCTGGTACGTCTCCGGCACGGCAGGAGGCAATCAGCCGTTCACCATGACGGTCACAGATCAGACCGAGGATCTCTATGGCGAGATCATCTTGGGCGCCCAGAGCGGTGATACGCTGTTTCCGGCCTCTGCGGATGGGAGTGCGCTGACGGCAACGCTTTACGAGGGCTACAGCACTGTGGTAAAATCTGCCTATGTCTGGACAGCTTACCGCACGGATCAACTGCCGGAGACCGGTGAGTTTGTCGATCTGAGCAACACGCAGACCATCACCGTCACCGGCGTGGACGATGGAATTCCACACATCAAGTCCGCAACGGCGACCGTTCCCGTCAAACTGCCTGCCATCTATCACTTCGTCAAGGAGTGGGACGACGATGATGATATACGCGGCCGCCGTCCGGATTACATGTATGTGTATGTTTATGACAGCGCATACAGCGCCAACAATCCGTGGAAGACCATTCGGGTAGAGGCGGACGAAAACGGCGACTGGACCTGCCAGTGGTCGGACGAGGGGCGCGACCACACCTTCTGGATCAGGGAATATCTGCCCAACGGCAGCGGCATTGACAATGAGTATTACGACCTGAGCGGCGACAGACATGCGCTTAAGTGGAACTATTATCTGGAATCCACGGACTACGACAGCGACACCCGCACATATACCTATGTCAACAGCTACTCTGAGGGCTGGATCGAGTACGATGTTTCCGGCTTTGTCAAGACGGTGGGATACGACTACCGAGCCGCCAGTCAGACCCAGCCCAGGAACAGAGCGCTCAACGAGCTGCTTAGAGGAAACCCGGTGGAGGTCCCGTTCAGCGTCAGCGGCACGCTGGCTCCTGCCCTGTGGACGGTACATGAGGGGAAAAAGCCGGTCACGGTGGGCATTGTGGACGATGTCTACCGCTTCGTCGGCAATTCCGCCTCTCTGGACGGCGTGGAAATTGCCGCTGTGAGCCTTGTCAAGCCTGTGGTCTACTCCTATCAGAACTACAACGATGAGACGGGCAGATACCAGCGTATCCCCGTGACGGAAGACCAGACGGTGCGGATTTACGGCTATGTAAACGATGCGTGGGTACTGCTCGCCAACATGGAGGGCAGCACGGTCACGGCGGTGGAGGGCAGCGGCGCCAGCGTCAACGGCAGCCGTCTGGAGTTGCCCAAGGGCACTGCTCAGGTCAAGGCGGAGTTGGATACCAGCGAGGCCCTGGTCTACCTGTCCTACACCGTCTATCTCCGGGTGAACCCCACCGAGCAGGTGCTCAACGCCATTAATGCGGTGCTGGAGGAGAGCGACTACGCCACCTTCACCTTGGAAAACGAGGCGGAGGCCTACGGCTTCTATAACGGCGAGCAGATCATCCAGATGCGGGATGTGAGCACCGGCTACCTCCATGGACGTATGTATAAGGTAGCGGTCGATCTGGAAAAAGAATTTACCTTTGTCTCCAACGATGTCAATAATGCCGTCCTCACACTTCATACCAAGGCCACATTGCTCCAGCAGTCCAACGTGACGGACCGGAACGAATACAATACGGCTCTGGCGGACGGCACGATCTCCAACACAGAGAGCGGCACCTATTACGATCTGCTGCCCGCGGGCGTCATGCCGGACATCTCTACCATCCGGCTCTCCAACGACGGCAGCGTGGCGGCGGCCTATACCATTGAGAACTGGCGGGATACCGGCAGGATCATGCTGGTGGTCAAGGTGGAGAACCAGGGCCAAATCTCCTATGATTCCGGGTTCCACCGCGATCCCCGCTATACCAGTAGCTTCCCTGCGGAGGGTTGGCGGAATAAGAACACCATTGAATTTGACGCCTACTACTCCTACGCAGACGCCAAGGAATACGGCCTTGAGGGACTGCGCAACGTGATTGCGTACGAGTCCGATGAGGAAGTGCTGGCCAATATTAGATATTACGCCGGCGAGCCGGACGACCCCACAGCCGGCAAGAACGTGCTCAGCGAGGCTGCTGTGGGCGCTGATGCCAACCTCTTCACCGGGCTGGACGGCGACAGAACAGACCCTGCCTTTGCCTACGCCTCTGACGTGCTTGATCTGGAAAACATTGACCTTTGGGCGCTGACCTCCATCCAGAAGCATGTCACTGCAGACGGCTTCGGCACATGGAGCCTTGGCCAAAGGGACAGCGAGGTTAACGTTCAGGAGGGCGGGCGGTATACCTACCGCCTCTCTGTCCAGTCGGATACGGACGTCACGACCAGGGATATCATCATTCTGGACTCCCTGGAGAACTATGCCCCCACGGCGGACGATGGCGAGGACTATGACGAGGCCAACGATCTGGGTCGGTGGCACGGCAGTTTCCTTTCTCTGGATGTCTCCCAGCTGGTAAAGGCTGGAGTCAGGCCCGTGGTCTATTACAGCACAGTGCAGGGACTGGATCTCTCCCGCGCGGCGGTGAATCCCGATCTGGATAAGGATAAGACGATCAACTGGCTGCAAAACAACTCTGTGTGGTCTACCGCACTGCCCGCCGACCCCTCCACGGTCACGGCCATTGCCATTGACGCCACTATGGGGCAGGACGGCGAGCCTTTCGAGCTGAAGGAGGGCGAGAGCCTCATGGCCTACATCCACATGCAGGCGCCTGTGGATGAGGAGGGGCAGTCCTACCTGCATGGTGATGGAAAAACGCCTGCGAAGAACGCCCACACCTATAACAACGCCTATCTGGACTGCAACAACATTAAGCCCGGCGACGGTAGTGAAGAGCACGCCTATGTGGTCAATAACTACACCAGAGTCGGCATCTACAGCCGTTCCCTCAATGTGACTAAGGTCTGGGACGACGAGAACGACAACGACGGCCTGCGCCCGGACCATGTTACCGTTCACCTGCTGGCCAACGGCAAGCCCACCGGCCGGACACTGGAACTGAACGCGGAGAATAACTGGACTGGTGCGTTCGACCGTGTCCTCACCTATGACCACGATGGGAACTACATCATCTATTCCTTCACCGAGGACGAGGTGGAGGGCTACAGCCTGCGGGTCAGACGGAGTGGGGAGAACATCACCCTCACCAACCACCATGACCTGATCAAGACCGAGATCCCCGTCACCAAGCTGTGGGAGGACGACGACGAGAGCATCCGTCCTGCCTCTGTTACCATGCGCCTGTTGGCAGACGGCGTGTTTACCGGCAAGACTCTGATCCTCCGCGCCGACAACAACGGGGAGTGGAAGGGCACCTTTACCGATCTGAACCGGTACAGAGATCAGGGCATTGAGATCGTCTACACCGTGGAAGAGGCAGAGGTTGACGATTATAAGACCGCCAGCAGCGGCAGCGCAGAGGAAGGCTATACGTTCACCAACCGCTATTACCCCTACGGCGACCTGATCGTCTCCAAGACGGTGGAGAATACCACCGACCGGTCTGCTGATAAGGTATTTACCTTTACTCTTACGCTGACCAACACCGACGGCAGCGAGGTCATCAACCGCTACAGCTACAGCACCTCCGATGGCAGAACGGGTACGCTGGGCACCGGCGATGAATTCACCCTCGCTGGTGGACAGACCCTGACCGTGAAGGACATCCCCACCCACATCAGCTATACCGTGACGGAACAGCCCGCCAGCGGCTTCATCCTTGCCGCCGCCAGCGGCGATACCGGCACCATCCGTTCGAACACCCCTGCTGAGGCCGCATTCACCAACCGGTACAGCGCCTCCGGCACGCTGCAGCTTTCCGTGCAAAAGACGCTGGAAGGCCGCCCTGAGATCCAGCGTTACCAGTTCCGATTCCAGATCAAGGACAGTCTGGACGAGGAGGCCGCCGCCCTCCGCACCGCCTCCTGCACGGCGGACGGCACCGCCGCCTTCGGCGTACTGCGCTATACCGAGGCGGACAACGGCAAGGAGTTCACCTACTACATCTCTGAAATCGAACGGGGAAAGCCCGGCTACACCTACGATTCCGACATCGTTGTGGTCAAGGTCACCCCCACCGACAACGGGGACGGCACCATGGCCTGCATCCCCGCCTACTACGCCTATGACCCAGACGCCGAGGGCGGCGTGGGCGAACAGCTCACCGGCATCGCCTTCCAGAATGAATACCATGCCGAGGGCGACATCACCCTCCGTGCGTGGAAGTCCCTGCCCGGCGGCACGCTGACGGACGGCCAGTTCACCTTCGAGCTGCTGGACGCCGAGGGAACTCTGCTCGGGACCACGACCAACAACGAAAAGGGCGAGATTGCCTGGGATGCCCTCCATTTCAATCAGGACGATGTGGGCAAGACCATTCTCTACATTGCCCGTGAAGTGACGGGGGAGGACCCCGCCGTGGTCTATGATACCGCCCTCAAGGGCTACGAGATCACCGTCATCGACAACGACGACGGCACCCTCTCCTTCACCCAGACCAACGTGAACGTCACTTCCGTGACCGACGACCTCACCGGCCTTACCCGGTACGAAAAGGCGGAGGGCGAAGCGGGTCTTCCCATCTTCCTCAACGGCCTTGCCGACGGCAGCCTTTCCGTCACCAAGTACACCACCGGCGAAGGGGCGGACCCCGACAAGGAGTTTACCTTCCACGTCCGGCTCATCGGCGACCAGATCACCGACGAGACGAAGATCGCCTACCACAGAACGCTGGTGGAGAACACCGTTCCCGAGCAGGAGCCTGCCTCCAACCCCACCCCCGCCCGCACCCAGACGATGAGCAGCCCCACCGGCGGCAGCGTTGGGACGGATGCTTATGCCATTTTGTACGTCGATGGCGAGCTGGTGTTCCAGCAGGGCTACATACCGGAGAGGGACAGAGAGACAGTCGGAACGTGGAGCGCCCAGAACACGGGGACGCGTATGCCCGGCTGGTGTGGAGACAACAGCACCTCTATCACGACGGTCACCTTCCGGGACAAGATTGCGCCTACCTCGACCAACAGCTGGTTTTATGGCTGCAGTAACCTCACCACGATCAACAGCATCCATAATCTGGTTACCAGCAATGTCACGGACATGAGCTATATGTTCCATAGCTGCAGCAGCCTGACGAGCCTGGATGTAACGGGCTTTGATACATCCAGTGTGAAGAATATGAGCGCCATGTTCTACGAGTGCACAGGTCTGACCAGCCTGGATCTGTCCAAGCTTGACACGTCCAATGTGACGGATATGTTCGCTATATTCAGTGGCAGCGACAACCTGTCTAGCGTGACCCTGGGCGCCAACTTCAGCTTCAAGGGGAAGAATATCACCTCCACAGATTATCAGGCGATCCTCCCCACGCCGAGTGGCAGCGCCTACACCGGCAAGTGGACGCTTCTGGAAGATGAGTCCAACGCCTTCACCCCCGCCCAACTCCGTGACAACTACAACAGCTCCATGGCCGGCACCTGGGTCTGGGAGATCGCCACCTACACCGTCCACTTTGACCCCAACGGCGGCACCGGCGAGATGGAGGATCGGGTGTTCAACTGCGGCTCTGACGTCACCCTGCCGGGATGCACGTTCCAAAACGATGTGGACTTCCTCGGATGGGCCACCGACCCGAACGCCACCAAGGCGGAGTACGAGGATGAGGCAACCGGCACCTTCTCTACCGAGAAGGACGGCGAGGTCACTCTCTACGTCGTGTGGGATGTGTCCAATAAGTACACCATCCACTTCAAGGCCCAGGACGGCGCAGCCGGCAGCATGCCGACAAAGCACTGGGATCCCGATTTGGACTTCACCATTCCGACCTGCACCTTCGAGCGCTACGGCTATCAGCCGGTCCGCTGGGAGGGCAGCGATGGCAAAGCCTACGACCTCGGGGGCACCATCCCCGCAAACACCTTCTCCGCTGGCAACGTTCTCACCCTGACGGCGATACTTGAGCCAATCGACTACGAAGCCGATCTCACCGACAGCACCTTTGACCTGACGCTCAAGGGCGGCGAACAGATCACCATTCCCGACCTCCCGGCAGGCACTGCCTATCAGGTCTGGGAGGATACTCCCGCCGGCTGGGTGCTGCTGACCCAGGAGAACGCCTCCGGCGTCATCCAGCCGCTGGAGACGGCCGAGGCCAGCTTTACCAACAAGTATCAGCCCGGCACCGCCACCGCCCAGATCGTGGGCTCCAAGACACTGAACGGCAGTGCCGCAGCCGAGGGTGCCTTCGCCTTCCAGCTTCTGGAGGGTACCCGTGTGCTTCAAACTGTCAGCAATGTGGGCGGCGGCTTTATCCAATTTGCCGCCATCCAGTACACCGTGGACGATCTGGGCGTGCACACCTACACCGTCCGTGAGGTCCGGGGCGGAGACAGCGCCATTGACTACGACACCCACACCGAGACCGTCACCGTCACCGTGTCCGGCAGCGAGGATAACCTGACCGCAGCCGTCACTTACGATTCCGACGGCGTCAAGTTCGCCAACACCACCCGCCCCGGCTCTCTGGAGATCACCAAGGTGGCGGAGGTGCCGGAGGGCTATGCGGCTGCCCCCGACCAGCAGTTCTCCTTCCGTGTCACCCTTACCAACGACAGCGGCCGGCCCCTGACGGACAGCCAGCAGAGCTGGTACGTCAAGGACGCCGCCTCCAGTCCCGCTCCCGCCCGCACCCAGACGATGAGCAGCCCCACCCCGGCCGGCACGCTGCAGGGCAAGGCCTATGCGGTGCTGACGCGTAACAAGGATAATGAGTATGAGCTGATCTTCTTCCGGAGCAGCGAGACCTATACCAATGGAGAAACAGGCACCTTCACGGATATTGATGGAAATTTGTATACCGGAAGGGTGTATGCCGGGTTTGAGACGGAGAGCTATGCTTATTCATATTATGTCCCCTGGGATTCCATCAGGTCAAACATCCAATCCGTCCGGTTCGCCCAGACCATTGCGCCGAGGAGCACTGCCTATTGGTTCTATCAGTGCAGCAGCCTGAAGAGCGTGGATCTGAGCAAGTTTGACACGTCCAGTGTGACGAATATGCGCTACATGTTCTACAACTGCTGGCGCCTGTCGAACCTGGATGTGAGCAAGTTTGACACGTCCAATGTGACGGATATGAGCTACATGTTCTACTACTGCTGCAACCTGACGAGCCTGGAGGTGAGCAACTTTGACACGTCCAAGGTGACGAAGATGATCGACATGTTCTCCAGCTGCAGCAGCCTGACGAGCCTGGAGGTGAGCAAGTTTGACACGTCCAATGTGACGGATATGAGCTCCATGTTCTCCGGCTGCAGCAGCCTGACGAGCCTGGAGGTGAGCAACTTTGACACGTCCAATGTGACGAGTATGGGCTCCATGTTCTCCAGCTGCAGCAGCCTGACGAGCCTGAATCTGAGCAAGTTTGACACGTCCAAGGTGACGGATATGGGCTCCATGTTCAAATACTGCGAAAAGCTGACGAGCCTTGATGTGAGCAAGTTTGACACGTCCAATGTGACGGATATGAGCTACATGTTCTACTACTGCAGCAACCTGACGAGCCTTGATGTGAGCAACTTTGACACGTCCAAGGTGACGAATATGTACGGCATGTTCCGCAACTGCAACAGCCTGACGAGCCTGGATTTGAGCGAATGGAAAACGTCCAAGGTGACGGATATGGGCGACATGTTCTCCTACTGCAGAAGCCTGACGAGCCTGAATCTGAGCGGATTTAACACGTCCAATGTGACGAATATGGGCTCCATGTTCGAACGCTGCGAAAAGCTGACGAGCCTTGATGTGAGCAACTTTGACACGTCCAAGGTGACGAAGATGATCGAAATGTTCTCCAGCTGCAGCAGCCTGACGAGCCTGGATGTGAGCGGCTTTAACACGTCCAATGTGACGAGTATGGGCTCCATGTTCTCCAGCTGCAGCAGCCTGACGAGCCTGGAGGTGAGCAACTTTGACACGTCCAAGGTGACGAATATGTACGGCATGTTCCGCAACTGCAGCAGCCTGACGGAGCTGGATTTGAGCAACTTTGACACGTCCAATGTGACGAATATGTACTACATGTTCTCCGGCTGCAGCAGCCTCTCCAGCGTGACCCTGGGCGTCAACTTCAGCTTCAAGGGGAAGAATATCACCTCCACAGATTATCAGGCGATCCTCCCCGACCCGCCGTACACCAGTCCTTACACCGAAAAGTGGGTGCTTCTGGAAGATGAGTCCAAGGCCTTCACCGCCGCCCAACTCCGTGACGACTACAACGGCTCTACCATGGCCGGCACCTGGGTCTGGCAGGTCCAACCCGACGCCTGCATCGTCCGCTATGACGCCAACGGCGGCAGCATTACCGGCAAAAGCACCGCTTCGGTGACGATGAACAGCCCTGTCCTCACGCTGCCCAGCGAGACCACTACAAGCCGCCCTGGATATCTCTTGACTGGCTGGAGTACGGACACGGCAGGACAGCAGACGGTGGGTGAGGCAGGAAAGCGCGTGAATCTGTCCAGTGTGGCGAAATACGGCTCTTTCATCACCCTCTACGCCCAGTGGGAGGAGAACGTCCTCCCTGTGGGGTACACGGTGGAACACTATCAGCAGAGGACTGACCTTGGGGGCTACACCCTGGCAGAGACGGAGGCGCTGCAGGGCAAGCCCGGCTCTGAGCAGACCCCGAAGACCAAGACTTATGCCCGCTTCCGCTCCCCGGACACCCAGACGGTGACACTGAAGGCGGACGGCTCCACCGTGGTGAAGTACTACTACGACCGGACGGTCTACACCATCGCCTTTAACGCTAACACCGGCGAGGGCAGCATGAACGATCTGCACATGATCGGCGGTATCGGCGAGGCGCTTCCCACATGCAAGTTTCAAAAGAAGAACGCCCTCTTCACCGGCTGGAACACGGCGGAGGACGGCAGCGGCACAGCCTACGGCGACGGCCAGACCGTCACCGACCTGGCGAGCGACGGCCAGACCGTCACCCTCTACGCCCAGTGGCTCACTGGGGAGGGCTACCACACGGATGAGCCGATGGACGGCAGCTTTGTGGTCACTATAACCGCCGGGCAGACCGCGGTCATCCCCAACCTCCCGGCGGGTACCGCCTACCATGTTGAGGAGATCGACCTGCCGGACGGCTGGGTGCTCACCAACGAGACGGGCGTAAGCGGCAGCATCTTCGCCAACTCCGTCGGAAAAGCTGTGTTCACCAACACCTACGCCGCCGAGGGCGACGCCTTTATCACCGCCCACAAGGCGCTGACGGGCGGTGCCGTTGCGGAGGGAGACTTCACCTTCGAGCTGCTGGACGCCGAAGGCAGCGTGGTGGACACTGCGGTCAACGGCGCAGCCGACACCGTCACCCAGATCACCGAGGAGGACGGCTCCACCACTCCCAACCCATGGTACGGCACAGCGCCGGTCTACTTCGACACGCTGCACTTTACCCAGCCCGGCGAATACACCTACTACATTCGGGAGCAGGTGGGCAGCGATCAGGCGGTGATCTACGACAGCCATAAGGAGACCGTCAGCATCGTGGTTAAAGACAACCGCGATGGTACCCTGAGCGCCGAGGTCAGCTATGATGAGGATGGAGCCATCTTCACCAACAGCATGAAGTCCGGCTCTCTGACTGTGAGCAAGACGGTGAAAAACGGAACGGATAAGGCGCTGGAGCAGACCTTTGACTTCACTGTTGACCTGAAAAACGCTGATGGCAGCGCACTGACAGGGTCTTACCCCGTCACCAAGTCTGACGGCGCCGAGATCACCGTCCCCAGCGGCGGCACGGTCAGCATCAAGGCAGGGGAGACCTTCACTATCTCCGATCTGCCCCACGGCTGTCTCTACACCATTACGGAGCAGGATAAGGCGGGCTTTGAGCTGACCGGCTCGGTCAACACCGCCGGCGTCATCGACGCCATCGCCGAAGGTGGCCAGACTGCCAGCTTTGAGAACACCTATTCCAGCTCCGGCAGCGTGACGCTGACGGCGGACAAGACGCTGGTGGGCGGCGACATCGAAGACGAGCAGTTTTCCTTCGCCCTGACGGACGAGACGGGCAGCGTGCTGGCCACTGCGTGGGCACAGCCGGACGGTAGCATCACCTTCACCCCGCTGGACTACAGCGAGACGGACGACGGCAAGACCTATGTCTACACCATCTCCGAGATCGCCGGCGAGGATGAGCGGATCGTCTACGACGCCCACGAGGAGCGGGTGACCGTCACCGTCACGGACAACGGAGACGGTACGATGAACGCGGCAGCGGAGTACGCTGACGCCGAGGGCGCCCGGTTCGTCAACCTGCAGCTCTACCGCCTGTCGGTGAGCAAGACGGTTGCGGGCAACATGGGCGACCAGACAGCCGGGTTCTCCTTCACTCTGACGCTCACGAGAAACGACGAGCCGTACACCGGCGCGGTGGGCGCTCCCGACGGCGTGAACTGGACAGCAGGGGAGAGCGGCGTCTACACCTTCACCCTCAGCCACGGCGATTCCTTCGGCATCCTCCTCCCGGTGGACGTGGTCTATGAGATCACGGAGACTGACCCGGAGGACTACAAGGTGACCATCGCCATCACCGACAGCGAGGGCGCAGCGCTCGAAAACGAGAGCAACGCACCCACCGCCAAGGGCAGCATCTCCCGCGCGGTGGGAGACCAGAGCGTCTCCTTCATCAACAGCCGTGAGATGGTGGTTCCCACCGGTGCGGCGATGCCCGCACTGCCCACTGCCATCGGCGCCGGAGCTCTTGCGCTGGCAGGACTTGCCGTCCTGCTGCTAAAAAAGCGCAGACGCGGACAGATGTAAGGCACAAACCCCGTCCCGCAGTGCCAAGCGGACTGCGGGACGGACGTACCTATACGGCAGTTGAGCAGCTGGACCGCAACCAGCGCCAGAAGGAGCTGGCCCGTCTGGCCGGCGGTGAACGGGTGACGGAAGCATTGCTCCATGGCACCGGAGAGATGCTGGATCAGGCGGAGCAGTGGAAACAGACCCGAACTTAAGGAATAAGGCACAATGCAGGATTCTATTTCTAAAACGATTGAAATTACGGACGCCAAAGCAAACACGTTTAAGCACTTTGGTCTTGTTGTTGCAGCCCTCTGTATATACTCTGCTCTTTACGGTAATGACTGCCGAAGGCTGAAATTAAAAAACACAGACTCTGAGTTTGCAAGTCTCTTTATCACGCAGGTGATCAGGATGCAGAACAAGGCGTTCAGTTATAGCCGTAAGCTCGGTACAGGTCGTTTAGAAAATTTGAAAATCATGCTTCCTGTCACCGGCTCCGGTGAGCCCGATTACGATTTCATGGAGTCGTTCGGCAGGAAAATGATGTCGAACAAGTACCATCAGTATCTTGCATTCAATGCAACACCTCATGCAAATCACCATTGTAAAAATGCGGCAGTGAGATAATCCGAAAATCATTTTATATCAGGCAATTTGCAGCGCACTGGCGGAGGTTGTGTATCGGGAGATGAGGAGAAAATAGTCAAATAGGATAGGGGTGTCATAGATGAGAATAACCACCATTGGTCCGAAGCGGACGTAGCAGAGAATACGAGAGCTATTCTGAAGAACAACGGGCAAATGTCGTTGTGGGATATTTGTTTGAAGGTATGTCACATCGAAAGCTGGACAGGGAGTTCTTGGAGATGGATGACCAATACTCAAGAGGATACCAATCTACGGTGGCTTTCGCAATGAGTCGATACGTTACCCCGCTGCTGGAGGCGGGAAGGTTGGAGATGACGGTTCCGGATAAGCCGCGCAGCCGCAAGCAGCGTTTCGTGGCAAAAAAATAACCAGCCAATCGGCTGGTCTACAACATCTTATAGAGAGACATCCCAACATTTCCCCCAAAAAAGTTCAAAGCCGTTTAAACAATCTTTAAACAAACCCCGGTATCACCCGGTACAGGACGGCACAACCCGGGTTTTAAAACAACCCGTTTCCCAACCATCCGGGAACAAAAGGGAGACCGTAACGCAAGCAGGTACTCCTTACCAAACCCCTGGGCAAGTTGGTAAGGATGAGGTCTCCAGTTCAAATCCGGATCGCAGCGCTCAAAAATTTCATAAGCTCCGGCTGATGCGTCAAATGCAGCAGTGTCTCGTTCATCGTGGGAACAGCAGACACTGCTGCATTTCCTTTAGAATCACAAAATAGGGCTTGCGGCCAAACCGGAAAATTTTCCGAAAAAACCCAATAAACCTATTGACAAAGTGGGGAAGTGGTGATAATATCCTTTATAACGAATTTGAGCACCCTGAAGGAAAGGAAAGGAGAGGAATGCCATGGCAAGAAGAACCGATTCCTGTGTTGGCAGCAGGTGCTGTCGAATGCTGTTCTCCCGGGCATATCAAAATGGCCATGTGCGTTCATCTGCTTTGTACTGCACTGATATCTGACGTTTCTTTGTGAAGTGTTCATTTGCCATTTGCTCGGGAGCCCAGGTTAGCCCCCGGTTGTTCGCTCAGATTCGAGGGTATTTTAACGTTTGAGAGTAAAATGGAAATGCCCAATCAACTGCAAAATCAAGATTATGGAGGAAAAGATTATGAATGCAAAGAAAGTATTGAGTCTCCTGCTGGCGCTGGTTCTTGTGCTCAGCCTGGCAGCATGCGGCGGCAACTCCCAGTCCGCTGAACCCACTGCAGACGCAGCCGCTACGTCCGACGTTCCGGAGGAGCCGGAGGCCGTTGCCATTGACAAGGATGCGTTTGACGCACTGATCGCTTCCGGCATTGTTGCCGACGACGCAGCCATCGAGGCAAACGCCTGGGCTTCCGCTGTGAAGGCAGCCGGCGTCCTGAGAGTGGGCGGCACCCGTACCTCCTTCCTGTTCAGCCAGCTGGACGAGACGGACAACAGCCTCCGCGGCTTTGACGCAGGTCTGTATCAGCTGCTTGCACGCTACATCTTTGGCGACGAGACCAAGTTCGAGCTGACCCAGGTGGATTCCAGCACCCGTGAGTCTGTCCTGCAGAGCGATCAGGTGGATGCTGTGTTTGCAACCTATTCCATCACCCCCTCCCGTCAGGAAGTCATCTCCTTCGCCGGCCCCTATTACACCTCCAGACAGGCTGTCCTTGTGAAGGCCGGCAACACCGAGATCACCGGCGTTGACGACCTGGCAGGCAAGACCGTGGCCACCCAGTCCGGCTCCACCGGCCCCGACATTCTGGCTGAGTTTGCCCCTGACGCCATTGTTCAGGAGTTCGAGAACGACACCGAAGCCCGTACCGCTCTGGAGCAGGGTCGTGTGGACGCCTACGTCACCGACTACACCCTGCTGCTCAACGCCATCGTCAAGAACCCCGGCGTCTATGAGATCGCAGGCGATACCTTCGGCCCTGAGGACAACTACGGCATCGGCCTGCCCCTGGACTCCGACGGCGTCGAGTTCGTGAACCAGTTCCTGCAGGAGATCGAGGACAACGGCACCTGGGAGCAGCTGTGGAAGATCTCCCTGGGCGACCGTACCGGTATCGACACCGTGCCGGAGGCTCCTGCTATCGGATAAGATCATATGTTTCAGAGTGGCTCTCAGGGCAAATTGCTTTGAGAGCCCTCTTCGGAGATAAGGAGCGATATGAACATCCAAGCACTGCTTTCCCAGTTTGGGGAAAAGTATCTTCTGGCGCTGCTGACCACCTATAAGCTGACCGCATCCGCATTTATTCTGGCGCTTATCCTCGGAACCGTCATTACCATTATGCGGGTCTCTCCGGTCAAGCCCCTGCGAGTTGTGGCGGACTTTTATGTACAGATTTTCAGAAATATTCCCGGCTCTGCGCTGCTGATCATTCTGGTCTATGCCCTGCCGTATCTGAATGTAATCCTGTCGTATTATGCGGCTGTCTTAATTGCGACAACGCTGATTCCCGCCGCGTTTTGCTCTGAGTACCTCATGTCCGGTATGAATACCATCGGTACCGGACAGATCGAGGCTGCCCGTTCCCTCGGCATGACCTTCTTGCAGTCGATTAAAAATGTGGTCATTCCGCAGGCGGTGCGCTCCAGTGTGTTGCCGATGACCAATCTGCTGGTGGCCACCATGCTCACATCGGCGCTGGCATCACAGGTTCCTCTCAACCCCACAGACCTGACCGGTATCGTCTCGTACATCAATACCCATGCGGTGGGCGGTGTTACAGCGTTCCTGATCTCTGCGATCCTGTATTGCGGAACCGCCGTTATCATCGGTCAGGTGGGCAATCAAATTGACCGGAAAGTGAGGATTCTGCGATGAGTGCTGCAAATGTCACCATAAGAGACGCTCTTTATGAGGCTCCCGGCCCGAAAACAAAAAAGCGGATCAGGTTTTTTACAGTCGTTTCGTTGGTTGTGCTCGCTGCGCTGATTTTCCTGATCATCCGTCAATTTTATGTGACAGGTCAGCTGGATGCAAAATACTGGTCGCTCTTTACCAGGTTAACCACATGGAAGTTCCTGGCCGGCGGACTTGCAGGCACGTTAAAGGTTGCACTGGTGTCCAGCGTGGTCTCCTTTGCCATTGCCTTTCTGATGATGGTGGGAAGAATCAGCAAGAATAAAATCGTCAGCTGGATCAGCACCGCACTGATCGAGCTCAGCCGAGGGATTCCCACGCTTCTGTTCATCTACTTCTTCTTCCTCGTTGCCCCGCAGCTCGGACTCAAGCTGCCCACCTTCTGGAAGATCACCCTGCCGGTGGCGCTCTCCGCTGCCGGCGTGGTAGCCGAGGTGCTCCGTTCCGGCGTGAACGCAGTGCCCAAGGGACAGACGGAGGCGGCGGTCGCGCTGGGTATGCGCGATGCAACTGTGTTTACCAAAATCGTTTTTCCCCAGGCATTCCGCTATGTCATTCCGTCGCTGATCTCGGAACTTGTCATTGTATTAAAAGATACCACGTTTGCCTATGTCGTCAGCTATGCGGATCTGATGCAGAACGCCCGTGTGCTGATCAGCAACTATGATGCGCTTCTCTCTGTGTATCTGGTGACAGCGCTGATCTACATTCTCATCAACTACCTGCTGAACAAGGCATCCGTCGCAGTTGCCAGACACCGGAGCGCAGTCCCCGGAGCGACGAAATAAGATCGGAAAGGAGACATAACGATTATGGCACAGGAACAGAACAAGACAGAGCGTTCAGAGCAGACCCCTGTGATTGAATTGCGCCATGTTGATAAACACTACGGATCACTGCATGTCTTAAAGGACGTCAACCTCTCGGTGCAAAAGGGAGAAGTGGTCGTCATCATCGGGCCTTCCGGCTCCGGTAAGTCTACCCTCTGCCGCACGATCAACCGGATGGAGACCATTGACGCCGGCGAGATCCTCATTGATGGCGAGCATCTGCCTGAGGAGGGAAAGAAGCTGGCTCAGCTTCGCTCCGAGGTCGGTATGGTGTTCCAGTCCTTCAATCTTTTCGCCCATAAGACCATCCTTGACAATGTGACCATCGGCCCCAGAGAAGTGCTTCACACCCCTAAGAAGGAGGCGCAGGAGGAGGCCCTCCGGCTCCTGAAGCGGGTCGGCGTGGATACCCAGGCCCACAAGGTGCCGGCGCAGCTCTCCGGCGGCCAGCAACAGCGTGTCGCCATTGCCCGTACGCTGGCAATGCACCCGAAGGCGATTCTGTTTGACGAGCCCACCAGCGCACTGGACCCGGAAATGATCGGCGAGGTTCTGGACGTTATCACCGAGCTGGCAAAAGAGGGCATGACCATGGTGATCGTCACCCATGAGATGAACTTTGCCAGACGTGTGGCAGACCGGATCATTTTCGTGGATCACGGCGTCATTCTGGAGGAAAACACCCCGGAAGCGTTCTTTACCCAGCCCAAAACCCAGCGTGCAAGGGATTTCCTGAACACGCTGAAGGGACGGGACAAGTAATTCCCTCTGCGGACTTTCTGACCGGAAAAGATACAAAATAACGAGGCCATCTCGTCGAGAGGTGGCCTCGTTTTCCGTAAAAAATGAAGAAAAGAGACAAAAGAGGTCTGTACCCTGAAAAATGAATTGCTAAATGAACAAAAATTCATACAGATGCGCCTGAAAAATCGTTACCAGCTACAAAACTTTCAAAATATGGCGGTCAATGTGCACTGAGTACATTGACGATTGTGCAGTGGTGACATACAATAAAAGCATCACCTAAAAAGAAATGCAAGAGCAAGGGCGCTGTATTGCAAAAACTGCGTGCTTGCCTTTTTCTTTAGACGGAGGAAACGATGACACTTGATCTCAGAAGCGGTCAGGCATCTGTGCCCGGCGACAGAAATCGAGATGCCGACACGGCATTGAAGCTGCTGCTGCAGGGGCGCAGCGCCGAAACGGTGCTGGATCACTGCAGTCGGAGATTGCAGCCGCTGGAGTTTTCGGACAAGCAGAAAAAGACGGAGTACGTCAAGACCCTCCGTACCTATTTGGAGAACAACAACGACCTGCTGCACACATCCAAAGTGCTGTATGTACACAGAAACACCGTCATCCAGCGGATGAAGAAGATCTCTGAGCTGCTGGGCGTAAATGTCAACGATCCGGCGGCGACCAACGAGTTTTACAATATCTTTCAGATATTAGACTATTTCCAATGAGAGGAGATGCCCGCCGCAATGTATCCACGGCTCAGCATTGATTGCGAGAAAATCGCCGGAAATGTGCGTACCATGGTGGCTCTCTGCGGCACTTACGGCATCGAGATCACGGGCGTTACAAAGGTAGTCTGCGGCGATCCGGTGATTGCGAAGATCTTTACCGATAACGGCATCCGACGTCTGGGCGACAGCCGGGTGGACAACCTGAAAAAGTACGCCCATCTGCCCGGAGAAAAGTGGCTGATCCGCATGCCGGCTCCCTCCCAGGCGGAGGAGGTCGTCAAGTGGTCGGACGTCTCCCTGAACACCGAACTGGAAACCATAAGGACGCTGGAACGAGCCTGCATCCGGCTTGGCCGCACCCACAAGGTGGTTCTGATGTACGATCTGGGCGACCTGCGTGAGGGCTATCTGGATCGGACGGAGCTTGCCGAGGCGGCGGACTATGTGAGAAATTCCCCCGTACTGGAGCTTTACGGAACCGGGACAAACCTGACCTGCTTCTCCTTCATCCAGCCGGACACCGAAAAGCTCCGGCAGCTGGTGGAGGTTGCGAGAGAGATCGGAGCGGACAAAAACGTCTCCGGCGGCAACTCCGCCACATTGGATCTGATGCTGCGGGGCGGCATTCCCCAGGGGGTCAATCAGCTGCGGCTGGGGGAGAGCATTCTCTTCGGCCGGGAGCGGGCCTGTTACCGCTATCTGGACGGTACCTCAAACGACGCATTCTTATTGCGGGCGGAGGTGCTGGAATGCAAGGAAAAGCCCTCACTGCCCTGGGGCGCCGTGGGAGTGGACTCCTACGGAAAGACTCCCGTCTTTACCGACAAAGGTATCCGAAAGCGGCTGATCTGCGCGCTGGGACGTCAGGACTGCGACCCGGAGACCATGTGGCCCACGGACGACGGCGTGGAGATCCTGGGCGCCAGCAGCGACCATCTGATGCTGGACGTCACCGACGCCCGACGGGAATACCGGGTGGGGGATACGGTGGAGTTTCGCCTGGGTTACTACTCCCTGCTGCGGTGCTATACCAGCAGCTATGTGGAGAAGGAATACATTTAATATGTATGTTCAGCCAGAAATGGCTTGCATAATCAATTTATGGAGGTATGAAGAACATGAAAAAGCTGTTTGCACTGATCCTGGCGCTGGCCATGGCTCTGTCTCTGGTTGCTTGCGGCTCCGAGAGCACGGAAAACGCTGCCCAGGACACGCAGGAGTCTGCTGCGGAGGCAACTACCGAGGCGGGCAACCCCTGGGACGCCGCCGTGGGTCAGACCTACATCGTCGGCACCGACACCACCTTCGCTCCCTTCGAGTTCGAGGATGACAACGGCGAGCACACCGGCATCGACATCCGTCTGCTGGACGCCATCGCTGAGGAGATGGGCTTCAACGTTGACTGGCAGGTGCTGGGCTTCTCCGCTTCCGTCACCGCTCTGGAGTCCTATCAGGTGGATGCGGTCATGGCCGGTATGTCCATCACCGACGCCCGTAAGGAAAAGTATGACTTCTCTGAATCCTACTATGACTGCGCCGTTGCCATTGCCGTGGCCGCCGATTCCGACTATGAGTCCATTGAAGATCTGACCGGCAAGACCGTCGTCGCCAAGACCGGCACCACCGGCAGCCAGTATGCCTATGAGGTCGCCGAGGAGTACGGCCTGACGGTGCTCGAGGTGGAGGAGTCCGCTCTGATGTACACCTACGTGGCCTCCGGCCAGGCTGAGGCCTGCTTCGAGGACTACCCCATTGTCCAGTACGAGATCCAGCGGGGCAACGTTGACTGCAAGGTCATCAACACCTCTGATTACAGCTATCCCACCGGCTTTGCTACCATGAAGGACGCACATCCTGAGCTGGTCGCTGCCTTCAACGAGGGCTTTGCCCGTCTGGTGGAGAATGGCACCTATGACGCCATCCTTGCCGACTACTTTGGATAAGAACTGATCAATACCCCAGCCCTGCCTCCGAACGGCGGCAGGGCATTCGGGGTTTTCCAACAAGGAGGAGCCGCCCGTGAAAATCATTGAACTGGCAGTGCAGCATTTCCCCAGTTATGTGAATGCCCTTTTGCTCACGCTGGAGGCAACCGTATTCTCGCTGATAATCGCCACCCTCATCGGCATTATTTTCAGCCTTTTCAAAATGTCGAAAAACAAGGTGCTGAGAGGAATTGTGGCCGTCTACCTGAGCGTCATCCGCGGAACGCCGCTGATGGTGCAGATTCTGTTTATCTACTTCGGCCTCCCCATGGCCTTTGGCTTCCGTTGGGATCTGACGGTGGCCTGCGTGCTCATCATGTCGCTGAACGCCGGCGCCTATATGACAGAGCTGATCCGAGGCGGCATCGAGTCGGTGGACAAGGGACAGATGGAAGCCGCCCGGTCTCTCGGCCTGTCCTATCCCCAGGCGATGATCAAGGTCATCCTGCCCCAGGCGACCCGAACCATGCTGCCCAGCATTGTCAACCAGGTGATCGTTACCCTGAAGGACACCTCCCTGCTCTCAGTCATCTCCTTCCGTGAGCTGACCCAGAACACGAAGATCATTGTGGCCAACAACATGGAAGCACTCACCATGTATTTTATCTGCGGCCTGTATTACTGGATCGTTGTCAACATCCTCACCCTGCTGCAGAACAATATCGAGAGGAGGACCAAGTTTGGAAAGTAAGATCAGCGTCAGGAATCTGAAAAAGTCCTTTGGCGACCTGCAGGTTCTCCAGGATATCTCCACTGAAATCACCGAGGGTGAAGTCGTCGTTGTCATCGGCCCTTCCGGCTCCGGCAAGTCTACCTTCCTGCGCTGCCTGAATCGTCTGGAGACGATCACGGCCGGCAAGGTGATCGTAGACGGCTTCGACATCACGGACAAGAAAACCGACATCAACGAGGTTCGGCAGCGCATCGGAATGGTATTCCAGCACTTCAACCTCTTTCCCCATATGACCGTAAAGGAAAATGTCACCATGGCGCCCGTCACCCTGAAGCGTGCGGATCAGGAGGACGCCGACAAAAAAGCGATGAAGCTGCTGGAACGGGTGGGCCTTGCCGACAAGGCGGACGTCTATCCCGCTCAACTCTCCGGCGGCCAGAAGCAGCGTGTGGCCATCGCCCGTGCCCTGGCTATGGATCCGGATATTATGCTCTTTGACGAGCCCACCTCCGCCCTCGACCCGGAAATGGTAGGCGAGGTGCTGGCCGTGATGAAGGACCTCGCCCAGCGAGGCATGACCATGGTGGTGGTAACCCACGAGATGGGCTTTGCCCGTGAGGTGGGCGACCGTGTTTTGTTCATGGACGGCGGCTATATTGTAGAGGAGGGCACCCCTGCTCAGGTGCTCGGCCGCCCCAAGCAGCCCAGAACCATCGACTTCCTCAGCAAGGTGCTTTGATTCTGTGAAACAGACCGTTTGATACATCCCGCTCTTCGGTGCACTTCCGAAGGGCGGGGTTTTATCAATCGAAGATCCTGCACCGGGCGAAGGCAGTTTGGAAGTGCCAAAAGCAATCCAACGCACAGCTGGAGCGACTGGTAAACGGCGATTCTGACCGGAATTTTATGAGATTATCTATTGACAGCCAGACGGAATTGCAATACAATCAAATTGATTCGTTGCATAAAGCCTGACAGCCCACGAGGAGGTGCCCAAAATGCTGATCGACCATTACAATCTCCCCGGCCTCAGGGTCAAGTGCGCTCGAATGTATCGCTCCCGGACATTGGTATATGGTCGGGTGCTTTTGGCGTGCTGAGTGCGCCCGTTTGAAGCGGATTCAAAAGTGACTGTATACTTGTGTTCGGGAGTTGCTTCAACCCCCGTTTTTTTGCGTCCAAACGACCCTATTTCCAATCTTCCGAGGTGATCCCCATGCCCATCAAAGTACAAAACGATCTTCCGGTCAAGCATGTACTGGAATCTGAAAATATTTTCGTCATGGACGAGGCACGTGCCTCCTCTCAGCACATCCGCCCCCTCCAAATTGCCATTCTCAACCTCATGCCCCTGAAGGAGGCCACGGAGCTGAACATCCTGCGTGTCCTGTCCAATTTTCCCATCCAGACGGAGATCACGTTCCTGAAAACAGCCTCCCATCAGGCCACCCATGCCGACGCATCCCACCTGAACAAGTTCTACGTCACGCTGGACGAGGTGCAGAACCAGCGTTTTGACGGCCTGATCATCACCGGCGCACCGGTGGAGAAGCTGGAATTTGAGGAAGTGGAGTACTGGGAGGAGCTGACACGGATCATGGACTGGTCCAAGACCCACGTGTTCTCCACCTTCCATATTTGCTGGGGCGCACAGGCGGGACTGTACTACCACTTTGGCGTCCAAAAGCACCTTTTGCCCCAAAAGCTCAGCGGCGTGTACCCTCACCGGGTGCTGCACCGTCGGAAAATGCTCATGCGGGGCATGGACGACGTATTTTTTGCCCCTCAGTCCCGCTATACCGGCATAGACGAGCAGGCCGTCCGTAGCAACCCCTATCTGTACGTCGTGGCGGACAGCGAAGCGGCAGGGAGCTATCTCATCCTTGCCTGCGGCTCCCGTCAGATCTTCGTGACCGGCCATTCGGAGTATGACCGATACGACCTGGACAAGGAATACCGGCGCGACCTGGCAAAGGGGCTGAACCCGGACATCCCTGTCAACTACTATCCCGATGACGATCCCGCCAAAGAGCCGATCCTCTCCTGGCGGTCCAGCTCCAACTGCACCTACACCAACTGGCTCAACTTTGTCTATCAGGAGACGCCCTACGATCTGGATGAGCTGGAGCCGGTACAGCAGGAATTATACCCATAAAAGGACAGCGCCGCCAGGCGCTGCCTTTTTCGTTTATCCCGGCGTCAGAAGGGGGCATAGCAAAGGGATACCCCAAGATTGTTTCAAAAACGGAATTGCTTTCGTTAAAA
The DNA here is from genome assembly GCA_902775105.1 of Oscillospiraceae bacterium. GTDB lineage: Bacteria > Bacillota > Clostridia > Oscillospirales > Oscillospiraceae > Onthomonas. The sequence continues at coordinate 2,431 of CACYLC010000042.1, read as the reverse complement.
GGAAAGCGAGGAATCGGACTTGACAAGGCGGGGAATTGTTCGTATAATTCTACTTGAAGATAAACCGAACAAACCCAGAGTAGTAATGGGTTATTAAAAGGGAGGAGGAAACCACCATGTTATATCTCAACCAGCTGCAATACGACACTATGCCCTATCCAACCGACATTGAGCATCCGGGAAGTGAATACTCCACCCGAGGCACTGTGAGCTGTGCCGGCTGTGGGCTGTGCGCTGTCTGCATGGTGGTGGACTGGCTCTGCAAAGCGTCTTTTTCCCTGGAGGACTGCCGGACTCTGGCCTTTCGGGTGCGGGCAAACCACGCCATTGGCACGGATATGGAGCTGCTTGCCCCGGCTGCTGCAGAGCAATTCGGCCTGCATTTGGAGATGACCGACGACACAAGCCGGCTAGCGGACTGCCTGAAACAGGGCGGCGTGGCTATCATCAACGTGGGCGGAGACCGGGAAGGCTACACCGGCATTTTCTCCCACAGAGGGCACTTTGTTCTGGCAGTGGGTGTGGATGAAACGGAGTTTTGCATTTTAGACCCATCATGGACGAGGCAGAAATACGCCGAGGAGCCAAGGCGCAGCTGCGTCCGGGAGGAGGGGATTCGTCTCTATACCACCGACGCGGTCTTGCAGCAGGAGATCGCCGCCCGCAGCCCGGGCTATTATCTCTTCACAAAATGACCTTTGCAGGGGCCATTCACAAATGCCCCCTTTTGGGACAAAAGAAATCGCCGCAGCTCGTTTCCGAGCTGCGGCGATTTGTCCGATCAACTACATGAAAGGGTGGGAGGGAAGAGGAATCAACCCTTGACTGCGCCGGCGGCCACACCCTTGATGATGTACTTCTGGCAGAAGATGTAGACAATAATGATGGGGATAATGCTGAGCATAATGACCGCCATGGTGGCGCCCAGGTCAACGGAGCCGTAGCTGCCCTTGAGGTACTGGACGTGGATGGGGATGGTCATGTACTTGGTGCGGTCCAGCACCAGGTAGGGCAGCAGGTAGTCGTTCCAGACCCACATGGTCTCCAGGATACCCACGGAGATGAGGGTGGGCTTGAGCATGGGGAGGACGACAAGGAAGAAGGTGCGGAAGGGGCCGCAACCGTCGATAGCTGCAGCCTCCTCGATCTCCAGAGGCAGGCTCTTGACAAAGCCCACGAACATAAAGATGGCAAGTCCTGCGCCGAAGCCCAGATAGACGATGGGGATCGTCCAGGGCGTGTTCAGCTTCAGCCGGTCAGCGGTGAAGGTCAGGGTAAACATGACCATCTGGAAGGGAACGATCATGGAGAACAGGCACAGATAGTAGAAAATCCGGGCAAACACGCTGTCCACACGGGCGATGTACCATGCGCTCATGGAGGTGAACAGCAGGATCAGCACCACGGAAGCGATGGTAATGAAGAAGCTGAAGCCCACGGACTTCATAAAGGGATAGTTGCCGAAGGTCATGCCCTTGGCATAGTTATCCATGCCAACGAAGCTGTCTCCGTTGGGGAGAGCAAAGGCATTCAGGTTGATGGCGTCATTGGACTTAAAGGAGTTGATCAACGCCTCAAAAATGGGCATGATCCAGACGATACACAGCAGGATGAATACAACGGTAAACACCTTGCTCAGTGTAGAATAACGGCCTTTCATTACTGCTGCACCTCCTTGCTGCGGGTTGCGGTGAGCAGCTCGGTCATATTAACCTTGGTGCCGCCCGTCATAACAGAGGGCATGCCGCCGGTCAGGGCCAGGTTCTGGTCGAACAGCTTGAAGGAGTTGGTCAGGGTCAGGAAGGTGCAGATGGTGATGGAGGGCATCATGTTGGGAATCGTAACCCGGAACAGGATGCCCGCACCGTTGGCGCCGTCGATCTTGGCCGCCTCGTTCAAGTCCTCCGGAATGGCCTGGAGACCTGCGATGTAGATGATCATCATGTAGCCAATCTGCTGCCAGGCCACCAGAATGACCAGACCCCAGAAGCCGTAGGTGGCGTTGGCGGTCAGGTAGGTGCTGTAACCCTTGAGGATGGCGTCAAAGATCAGGGACCAGATGTAGCCCAGAACCACGCCGCCGATCAGGTTCGGCATGAAGAACACGGTACGAAACAGGTTGGCGCCCCGCATCTTCTGGGTCAGCGCGTAGGCGATGGCAAAGGCCAGAACGTTAATCAGGATGATGGAGACCACGGCGAAAGCGGCGGTGTTCCAGAAGGCGTGCTGGAAGCCCTTGTCAGAGAAGGCCTTCACATAGTTGGAAAATCCCACCCATTTGGCGTCCTTGGGGGTGTTAAAGTTGCAGAAGGACAGGTAAATGCCCTGAATGAAGGGCCAGACAAAGCCGATGACAAAACAGATGAAGGTAGGCAGAATGAACACCGGGAACCAGCGCTTCATGGGCCGGCGGATGATCATACTGTTTACG
>CACYLC010000041.1 GCA_902775105.1 Oscillospiraceae bacterium | reverse complement strand
ACGCGCTGTCCGCTCTCGTGGACAGCTTATTTATTATATCAGCCTCGGCACCTCTTGTCAATACCCTTTTTCGAAATTTTTTCAATTTCTTTTGGGGCGGGGCGACCTGACTTTTATAATAAAAGTTTCCTCTTGAGGAGGATGTTCGTTATTATATCAGCTTGTTTTTTGAATGTCAACCCGTTTTTTTGTTTTTTCCAGAACTTTTTTCTTCCATTATTGACCCACAAAATAATGGGCCTTCTGCCTGATTTCTCCACCAAATCTTGTGGTCAGATCCGCTTTCTCGCCCATGCCGTCCCGCAGGCGGCCAAGGGCAGAGCGTAGCATACCGCCCCGTCCACATACTGAAGGCACCGCACCCACTGGTTCCGCAGCTCAAACGCACTTGGCCCCACAAAGGCCGCCAGCAGCAGCACCACAATGCCTGCCCCGCCGAAAAGCAGATTTCTCCGGACCGGCCACGCACCCTTTTGCAGGCAGTCGGCTGCCGCATCCATCAGCGCTGCAATGAGGGCAATATCGGACAGCGCCCAGACCGCCGCCACCACAGATTCCACCCGCTCGATTACATTTAATACGGAGACTTCCTTGGCCACGCTGAAAAAGGGCATCTGGAGCCGCACTGCCGTTTTCCAGCCGAACATCCCTAAAATGATCAGCCCCGCCGCCGACATGAGCAGGCACAGCCCTGTCATCCAGCGAAAGACCACCCTTCGTCCCTCCTGCGTCTCTCCCACTTCGCCCCGGAGGAAGAGAACCGGGATGCTGTAACCCAAAACCACTGTCACCGGTACGGCGGAGCGCAGCAGGCCGTCCGCCCCCTCCAGCCACACCGGCCAGACGTGGTAGAGGTGCATTTCCCGGACACCCAACAGCAGAATCAGGCCTACTGTAATGCCCAGCACCGGCAGGAAAATTCGTACCATTCGGCAGACCGCTGCTCTCCCCTGCACACAGACATACCAGACCACCGCCATGAGCCCCGCCAAAAACAGCCAGACAGAGGTGTCGGCATAGACGGAAGAGACCATGCTCTCCACATAAAACCGGAGCGCCAACGCCGCCGCCAACAGCGCCCAAAGGCCGGTCATCAGTGTCAGCGCTTTTCCCGGCCTTTTGCCAAACGCCAGCTGATACAGGCCGCTCAGCCCGGTGCCCTTGGGCAGACGGCGAAAGACGATGATCAGCACCCAGACCGGCAGCAGATAGATGGGAAGAGCGATCATCGGTGACAGCCAGCCTCCCGCTCCGGCGGCATAGCCCGTCTCACCCAGTACCAGCCGGATTATTGGCGAGAGCAGACCGCAAAAGACCAGAACAGTAAGCTGCCTGACCGGGGCTTTATTCTCCTCCACGGCGAACCTCCTTCTCCGGCGCCGGCCGGTCAATATCATAGCTCCGCTGGATCTGACCCTCCACCGTAACATTCAGCGCCACGTTTGGAAACCACGTATCCCAATGCTCCGTCAGCCCCGTGGCATGGAGTGGGTACCGGCACACAAGCTCTCGCCGCAGGTGGAGAAAGTCAGCGTTTTCCCGCTGGCTGCGACTCAGCGCCGCCTGGGAGACGGTGTGTATCTGGGCGCAAAACGCCTGCTCCATTTCCCGCAGCGTCTCCTCGTCCATAGGATCCGCCGCTCCGGTGAGCTGGTTCAGGTCGCCTCTGACGATCAGTCGAAGGGTGACTGCCTCCAGTGTTCCATCCGGGGCAAACCGGGTCTCGTAGCGGCATTTGGTATCAATGAGCCGGATGCCCGCCACTGTGCCGCTTTTTAAGGTGATCTCAAAGGCGTCCAGTACGTCGTTTCCCGTCAGCAGCGACACGCCCTGAGACTCCTCCCCGGTCAGAAACCCCGTCAGCCTCTGCTCCTGAAAGAGGGCGAATCCGGCGGTCTTGAGGATCTTTTCCGGCTGTTTTTCCCGGTCTGAGGGATCAAAGTCGGGGTTGTCCTCCAGCGTCAGCGCCGGGAGCAGCGCCACGCCGTTGTCCTCCTGCTGGCTGATATACTCCCGCATGGTGTAGGGCCAGGGATTTCTGCCCCCGAGGCCGGGATTTTTGCTGATGGAGGTAAGGTAGTCGGTTATGGCGCTGTTCTGGGAGGCAGCTCCCCGCAGCGCCGCCTCTCCCGTGTCTCCCGCCACTACAAAGAGCTTGGTCTCCATCCGCATGGAGACATCCCGTTCCAGAAAATCCGCCAGATCCTCAATGCCCCTCCGGGCGTATTCCTCCCCCACCACGCACTCGGCCAGATGGCCGAATTCCGGGTCGCCTTCGCTGTTCTCCTGCAGCCGGGTACAGCCGCCAAAGACGGTGAGCGCCGGCTGATTCAGAATCATCGGCGGACGGGTCTGGCTGTCGGGACTGTCCTTTTGCACGTCGCCGGAGACGGTGAGCAAAAGGCCATTTTCCTCCCCCTTGTCCACCGCCATGGTGCGCATTAGCTTCACCTCGGCAATGTCCTTTGCCTTGGGGAGCAGGCCGTCGCCAGACCATGTGCCGATGAGGTACAATGCCGCCGCTCCCGCCACCAGGGCAAGCACTCTCCTTCTCACCATCGCCGCCTCCGATTGCCCGTATTCAGCTCAGCAGGGCGGAGCTTGACCTCCGGGATGGGCTGACGCAGGATGGCATCCGCCTCCAGCTCCGACCGACCCCACCGGGCAAACGGCCAGAGGTAGGGGACGCCAAAATCCGAAACGCCGGCCAGATGCGCCGCCAGAAAGGCGCTTCCCATGGTGAGTCCGAACACGCCTGCCAGGGACGCCAACACCGCCAGCAGCAGCCGCCACAGCCGCAGGGCGTTGGAGAAGTCCTGATAGGGGACGGTAAATCCGGTGATGCCCGCCACCGCCACCACGATGACCACCGCAGGAGAGACGATCTTGGCGTCTACCGCCGCCTGTCCCACCACCAGTCCGCCGATGATAGACACTGTCTGGCCGATGGTCTTGGGCAGCCGCAGTCCCGCCTCCTGCAAAATCTCAAAGGAGACGAGCAGGCCGATGACCTCCATGGCCGTGGGAAAGGGCACGTCCTGTTCGCTGGCAATGATGGAGATGGCCAGCTGGGTGGGAATCAATTCAATGTGAAAGGTGGCCACCGCAATATAAAAGCCGGGCAGCAGCAGGGTGACGAAGAGACTGAGATACCGGAGCACCAGCAGCGCCGAGGCCGCCAGCCAGTGATAGCTCCGATCCTGAGGCGCCTTCAAAAACTGGCTCACATCCCCCGGCAGGACGCAGCCCATGGGAATGCCGTCCGCCACAAGGGCGACTCTCCCCTCCAAAAGTCCCTGACACACCCGATCCGGCCGCTCGGTAAACAGTACCCGGGGAAAGACCGTCTGCCGGGGCTCCGTCAGATATTCCTCCAGTTCTCCGGTGGTGACCAGGGCGTCCTCGTCAATATCCGCCAGCTTTTCCGCCACCTGGCGGGGGAGGTGGGGGTCGGCTATGCCGTCGATCCAGATCAGCTCCACCGGAGTCAGGGTCTGCCGCCCCACGATATGCCGCTCTATTTTTAAATGGGGCGTCCGAAGGCGGCGGCGGAGCAGGGACGTATTCGTCCGCAGGGACTCCACAAAGCTGTCCTTTGCCCCCTTGGTCTCCGTCTCGTTGCCCGGTTCGGAGACTGCCCGCTTCTCCTCCGTCTCTACGGAGCAGGTGACCACGCCGTCGGGCAGGAAAATGGCACAGCTGCCGCTGACGAGAGCGTTTGCGGTTTTCTCCAGATCCTCCTGCCGCTCCACCGTCTGATCCCAGACGCCGCCGGTCAGGAGATGTGCGCTGGGCAGGCTCTCCTTCGGCATAGGGCAGGTGGCCAGCGGGCGGAGGACGTAGTCGTTGAGCCGCTCGTTGCGAACCATACCCTCCAGCCAACAGATGTGAAGGGGCTTCTCCCAGCCGTCGGGCGTCAGATCCCTGGTCTTAAAGTCGGCACAGCCGTCAAACAGGGCGCAGATGGATTCCCAGGTCAACGGACCCTCTACGGCAGGGGTTTTGCGGGAATGATGGGGCATATGCTGGTGGGGCATGAGCTGCTCCTCCTCTCTTTTTCCAATAGAGGAAGTATGGCACAAACCGTGTCTCTTTATCCATGGGCGCAGGCCACAGATACATTTAATATATAAATACCCAGATTTCACTCCTCAATTTGTATTTACGCCCGGCGAATTTTGTTGTAAAATAGGAGGGCATAGCAAATGACATTTTCTCAGGAGGCGCAGCCATGGCTGTTCAGCATCTTGATCTCAATATTCGCTCCTTCTCCATCGACACCGCCGCCGCCGATCGGCTGATCTCACTGGGAAACGGCGACGCCGCCCTGCTCTACCTCTATCTCCTCCGCAGCAACGGCCAGTACGATCCGGCCGCCGCCGGAAAGGCGCTGCGCTGGAACCGGGGTCAGCTGGATACGGCGCTGGCGCAGCTGCAGGAGATGGGTCTCACCTCCGGCGCCATACTCCCCAGGCACGAGGAGCCTCTGCCCCAGCCGGATCAGGCGCCGGAGTACACCGCCGCCGACATCGTCAGCGAGCTGCGGGACAAGTCCAGCCCCTTCGCCGCCCTGCTGCAGGAGGTGGAGCAGGTGGTGGGGCGCAAGCTGACCAACGCCCAGACGGCCACTTTACTTGAGTTATATGACCACGTGGGACTCCCCTCCGAGGTCATTTTGACGCTGGTGAACTGGCTGAACGAGAAGAACCGGAAGAAGTACGGCACCGGCAAAAAGCTCTCCATGTCCTACGTCAAACGGGTGGGCTACCAGTGGAAGGAGCGGGGCTACGACACCTTAGAAGCCGCCGACGAGTACATCAAAAGCTACGACCTGCGGGAGAGTCAGGAGGGGGCGCTGCTGGCCGCTTTGGGCATCTTCGGCAGGCGGGCCTCCGTGGGCGAGAGCCGGTACATTGCCCAGTGGCTGGACTGGCGCTTTCCCCCGGAGACGGTGGCCATCGCCTACGACATCACGGTCACCGGCATCGGCCGTATGGACTGGCGGTACTGCAACGCCATTCTCCGCCGCTGGCATGATGCCGGACTCCACAGCCCGGAAGAGGTTCAGACCCAGCGCAATCAGGAGAAGAAATCCCCCAACGGACGTCCCAAGCCGGGACAGGCACCCGCCCGAAAGGATCAAAAGACGCTGGAGGCGGAGAACCGGCAGAATATGTTGGAGATGCAGCGTCTGCTGGCAGAGATGAAAAAAGATGGATAGAGAGGAGGGTGACGTATGCCCTACGAAGGCAAGGTGATTCGAGCCGCCACAGAGCGAATGAACGAGAACGTCCGGAGGAACCGCTCCGAATTTGAGCTGCGGCGTCAGAAGATTTACGCAGCCGTCCCCCGCTTACAGGAGATTGACCGCCAATTAAGCCACACTGTCCGCATGGCCGCCCAGACCGCCCTGCAAAAGGGCGTGGATCCCGCCCCGGCGCTGGAGGAGGCCAAGCGCTGGAACCGCTCCCTTCAGCAGGAGCGGGACAGCCTGCTTGTGGGCAACGGCTACCGGAAGGGCGATCTGACCTACCAGCCTCTCTGCCCCCTCTGCAGCGACCGGGGCTGGCAGGGGTCGGAGATGTGCCGGTGCCTGAAGGTCTACTGCGGTGAGGAGCAGATTCATAACCTCTCCTCCATGCTCAATCTGGGCGATCAGTCCTTCGACACCTTCCATCTGGACTACTACTCCCCTCTCTATGACGCCACCATCGGCGGCTCTCCCAGAAGCCGGATGGAGATCGCCCTGGATGTGTGCTACACCTTTGCCGATAAGTTCGGCAGAAACAGTGTCAAAAACCTCCTCCTCACCGGCGAGCCGGGACTTGGCAAGACCTTTCTCTCCGCCGCCATCGCCCGTGTGGTCAGCGAAAAGGGGTACAGCGTGGTCTATGACTCTGCGGTCAACGTCTTTAACCGCTTTGAGGCGCAGAAGTTCAATCGGGATAACTCTGCGGCCAAAGACGTGGAGCGCTATCTCACCTGCGACCTGATGATTCTGGACGACCTGGGCAGCGAGATGACCTCCCCCCTCGTCCAGACCGCCCTCTACCAACTCATCAATGGCAGACTTCTGGGAGAGAGACGGACCGTCATCTCCTCCAACCTGTCTCCGGACGACATGAGCCACCGGTACACGCCCCAGATCTGCTCGAGGCTGGGCGGAGAATATTTTGAAGTGCGTTTTTTTGGCGAAGATATCCGAAAGCTGAAAAAGAGGAATCTCGGCAGATAATCAGACGAATCACCTCTCCCGGTCAGGAGGGGTGATTTTCCTTTATTTGTTCCGATTTTCCGTCAAAACAACCAATTTAATTCATTTCCACCCTCGACGCAGTTCCCATTCATTCTCTGCGGGAAATTGCTATTCTGTACCCATCCACTCTATTCAGAAAGGTCTGTGATGGGAAATATGGCTTTGACACGAAAGCGGGGACTCATCGACAGCAGCCGGGTGCTGTTCCTCCCCGTCCGGGACATCCGTCCCAACCCCAATCAACCCCGAACCACCTTCTCTCTCAAGGGACTGGAAGAGCTGGCCGCCTCCATCCGGGAGCATGGCATCCTCCAGCCCCTCACCGTCCGACGGACAAGTGACAGCCGCTACGAGCTGATCTCGGGAGAGCGGCGGCTCCGGGCGGCAAAGATGGCCAGGCTGGACACCGTCCCCTGCATCCTTATTCGGGTGGACGACATGGAGTCCTCCCTGCTGGCGCTGATTGAAAACCTCCAACGGCGGGATCTGGACTTCGTGGACGAGGCGCTGGCATTGGAACAGCTCATCTCCACCTACCACCTCAGTCAGGAGGAGGCCGCCCGCAAGCTGGGCAAGAGCCAGTCCGCTGTGGCCAACAAGCTGCGGCTGTTAAAGCTCTCCCCGCCTGTGTTGGAAGCCCTCCGCCGCAACGGCCTGACTGAACGCCACGGAAGAGCGCTGCTGCGGCTTCCCCCGGAGCAGCGGGCGGAGGTGTTAGAACGGATCATCACGGAGCGTCTCACCGTCTCAAAGACAGACGAATTGGTAGATCAGCTGCTCCTCCCCCCTGCGCCGGAATTTCCCGCTCCCCTGCCTCAGGTTCCGTCCAAGCCTTCCCACAAGCGCCCCACCCTTCTGGTGCGGGATATTCGGCTGTTCTTAAATACCATCGACCACAGCATGGACGTGATGAAACGCTCCGGCATCTCCGCAACCTGTGGGCGGGAAGAAAACGAGGAAACCATTACATTGACCATCATTATTCCAAAAACCGCCCAGTCCGCCCACGCAAACTGAGGTGCAAATGTTTCACGTGAAACCTTCTCTCCTGCCCTTTATGGTTCATCAAAAAAGTTTCACGTGAAACTTCCAAAAAAACAACCGTCCCAAATTTTCCCGCCCCAGTTGCAAACCACTGCCAATTATACTATAATAAGGTTACTGCAAAATCCAACCAATAGGCGGTGTAACTGTGGCAAAACGAATCGTCATTGCAAATCAAAAGGGCGGCGTCGGCAAGACCACCACCGCTGTCAATCTGGCAGCCGCATTGAAACAGGCAGGCAAGCGGGTTCTTCTCTGCGACTTCGACCCTCAGGCCAACGCCACCTCCGGCTTCGGCATTGATAAAAACGCTGTCTCCCCCAACATTTACGACGTGCTCATCGACGGCGCAGACGTCAGGCGGGCAGTGGTTTCCACCGAGTGGGGGGATGTTCTCCCCAGCAACAAGGCGCTGGCCGGAGCCGGCGTGGAGATGATCGGCATGGATCACCGGGAGCTGCTGCTGAAAGAGGCATTGGAGGCATTGGACGGGGACTATGACTACATCCTGGTGGACTGCCCGCCGTCGTTGGAGCTGCTGACATTAAACGGCCTCTGCGCCGCTCACAGCGTGCTGGTTCCGGTGCAGTGCGAGTATTACGCATTGGAGGGACTGAGCGACCTCCTCTCCACCATCCGGATCGTCAAGCGCAAACTGAATCGGAGCATCGGTCTGGAGGGCGTACTGCTTACCATGTTTGACGGCCGGACGAACCTGTCCCTTCAGGTAGCCGAGGAGGTCAAACGCCACTTCCCCGGACAGGTCTACGCCACGGTGATTCCCCGAAACGTCCGTCTCTCCGAAGCGCCCAGCCACGGTGTGCCGGTCTTAGGCTACGACAAGTACAGCACCGGTGCGGCGGCCTATCAGAAGCTGGCAGAGGAATTTATTGAGCAAAACGAGAATAAGTAACGAGGTGAACGTCAAACGTGGCAAAACGTAACGCAAATTCCGGTTTAGGCCGGGGACTGGGCGCCCTCTTGGGAGACTCCGTCACCCAGACCGAGACCGAGGGCGTCACCTCTCTCCCCATTGAGAAGGTGCGCCCCAACAAGGATCAGCCCCGCAAGCAGTTCAGTGATGAGACGCTGGCGGATCTGGCAGACTCTATCCGGCTCCACGGTATCCTCCAGCCCATTAACGTCCGCCGCAAGTCCTCCGGCTATTATGAGATCATCTCCGGCGAGCGACGCTGGCGGGCAGCCCGGGAGGCGGGACTGGATGACATTCCCGTTATCGTCATCGAGGCCGACGACCGAAAGGCCATGGAGCTGGGTCTGATTGAAAACCTCCAGCGGGAGGACTTAAACCCCATGGAAGAAGCGAAGGGCTATCAGACCCTGATGCAGGACTTTGGACTGACTCAGGAGGAGGTCGCCCGTCAGGTAGGCAAATCCCGCCCGGCAGTGGCCAACGCAGTCCGGCTCCTGGGACTGCCCAGGGAGCTGGCTCAGTACGTGGAGGCGGACATCATCTCCGCAGGTCACGCAAGAGCGCTTCTGGGCTTGAGTGATCCCGAGGAGATGAAGGCAGTCGCCGACAAGGTGGCTCAGCGTCAGCTCTCCGTCCGACAGACGGAGGAACTGGTGCGGCAAATCAACAAGGCCAAACCTGAGCAGGAGAATCCGCCGCAAGCCCTCCCCGACGTGGACTATTCCGCCATTGCCGCCAAGGAGCTGGAAGACAGTCTGGGCCGCAAGGTCAAAATCGTCTCCGGTAAGCGCAAGGGCAAGCTGGAGCTGGAATATTACGGCGTGGACGATCTCAACGACCTGCTGGAGGCGCTGCATCAGCTGCCGAGGAGAGGTTAAACCCAGACGGGGCCGGTCATGCCCAGCCCCTACAAACGATTTTCGATACAAATTCGTAGGGCGAGGCATGACTCGCCCGGCGATTTACAAACATTATAAATAAGGTAGTGACAGACCGTGTTAGACATCAAATTCCTCCGGGACAATCCGGACATCGTCAAGCAGAACATCAAAAACAAATTCCAGGACGAAAAACTCCCTCTGGTCGATCAGGTCATTGACCTGTATAACCAGAGCCTTGACGCCAAGCAGCGGGCGGAGACCCTGCAGGCCAACCGCAACACCCTCTCCAAGCAGATCGGCGTGCTGAAGGGGCAGGCGAAGAAAAACCCCGCCGAGGCCGGGGAGCTTGAGGCCAAAATTGCCGCCATCACCGCTCAGGTAAACGCCGAGGCAGAGGAGCGGAAGGTACTGGAGGACAAGGCAGACGACCTGAGCCGCCAGGTGCGCTCCATCATGCTCCAGATCCCCAACATCATCGACCCCTCCGTCCCCATTGGCCCCGACGACAGCCATAACGTAGAAGTGCAGCGCTTCGGTGAGCCGAAAACCCCGGACTTCCCCATCCCCTACCACACGGATATTATGGAGAAGCTGGGCGGACTGGACATCGACGCCGCCCGCCGTGTCTCCGGTAACGGATTTTACTACCTGCTGGGCGACATCGCCCGGCTCCATGAGGCGGTTTTGGCCTATGCGAGAGACTTTATGATCGACCGGGGCTTCACCTACGTCATCCCTCCCTTTATGATCCACGGCGACGTGGTGGAGGGCGTCATGTCCTTCCCCGAAATGGATGCCATGATGTATAAAATCGAGGGCGAGGATCTGTATCTGATCGGCACTTCCGAGCACTCCATGATCGGCCGCTTCAAGGGTCAGATTTTGGAGGAGGAGCAGCTGCCCCAGACTCTGACCTCCTACTCCCCCTGCTTCCGCAAGGAGAAGGGGGCCCACGGCATCGAGGAGCGGGGCCTGTACCGCATCCATCAGTTTGAGAAGCAGGAGATGATCGTCGTCTGTAAGCCGGAGGACTCCATGGACTGGTACGAAAAGCTGTGGAAGAACTCAGTGGATCTGTTCACCTCCATGGACATCCCCGTCCGCCAGCTGGAGTGCTGCTCCGGCGATCTGGCAGATTTGAAGGTCAAAAGCTGCGACATTGAGGCATGGTCTCCCCGTCAGCAGAAGTACTTTGAGGTCTGCTCCTGCTCCAACCTGGGCGACGCACAGGCCAGACGACTGGGCATTCGCTATCGGGAGAGCTTCGTGGACGCCAAGGGAAAGAAGAAGAGCAAGACCGTGCTGGCCCACACGCTGAACAATACCGTGGTCGCCCCGCCCCGTATGCTGATTGCCCTGCTGGAGAACAACCTGAACGAGGACGGCTCCGTCCGTGTCCCGGAGGTGCTGCGGCCTTACATGGGCGGCAAGGAAGTGCTGGCAGTAAAGGGCTGAGCCTCACCCGCCAGCGTGTTCTCAAGATCCTTCACCATCCCATTTCACAAAAAGAGGTGCTACTATGAAAAAAATCATAAAAATCATCGGCACAGCCGCAGGTGTGGCTCTGGCTGCCGGGCTGGTTCCCACCCACATTAAGACGGATAAGGAGACCGGCGAATTTGAGATCGGTGGCCTGCTGTGGAATTTGAAAAAGGCTCCCGGTGAGGAGGAGGATACCTACACCATGCAGCTGCTGCCTTTCATTGACAAGGAGGACGAGGACGTCACCGAGGTCGAAGTCGAGGTAGACGACGCCGTGGTGGAGTCCGCCTCCGGGGACGAAGCCGTAGAGGAGCCCTTTTCCGACGAGACCAGCAATGAAGTCGTCGTCGAGACCGCAGAGGAGCCTGACGACGACATCAAGGCGGAGGCTCACCCCAAGGTGGAAATCACAGTTGACCTCACCGACAACGAAGCTCCTATCCCTTCCGATGAGAACGCCTGAGCGTTTTCTATAAAATAAATGAAACGAAAGAGAGGAAACATTATGAAGAAGTTTATCGCTGAATTCAAAGAGTTCGTCAACCGGGGCAACGTGCTGGATCTGGCAGTCGGTGTCGTCATCGGCGGCGCATTCTCTGCCATCATTACCGCGATTGTCGAGGGTCTGATCACTCCCGTCATCTCCCTGATCCTGGGTTCCGACGCCCCCTTCGGCACCATCTATGCCGGCCCCTTCGCCATCGGTGCTGTCATTGACGCCATCATTGTGTTCCTGATCACCGCTCTGGTCGTCTTTTTCATTGTCAAGGCCGCCAACAAGGTAATGCCCAAGAAGGAAGAGGAGCCTGCCGGCCCCACCACCGAGGAGCTGCTGGCTGAGATCCGCGACCTGCTGAAGGACAAGCAGTAATTTCTATCCGATGGAAAACAAACGCATCTGGGCCATGGTGGGCGTGGTCTATGTGGTCTTTGGCATGTTCCTTATGACCTACTGGATCGCCACCACCTCCCTGCTCACGGGACTGACCGGGCTGATGCTCTTTCCCGTCTCGGCGGGCATGGCAGTCCAGTGCTTCAACAACCGCTGGAAAACACTCCACAGAGACGCACCCGGAAGTCCGGTGATCTATCTCCTTCTGGGGATCGGCTGCACCGCCGCCGCCGGATTTACCCTCGTCTGGGGTATTCTCCAGCTCATCGACCAATTTTCCTGATTCACCCGAAACGGGGCTGACGTGGGAGTCCCTATCCACGCTCAGCCCCTGATTTTTTCCTTTGCCCGTGACCCGGCGGGCGACCACGGGTCGCCCCTACCTGATCCCCGCAACATTTCCGATCGTGGGGTAGGGGCGGCCCTTGGCCGCCCGGCCGATAACGGAAATGCCTCAACGGGCGCATAAGGCCGAAACCAACCAACGCTTTGGAGCACCATATGAATGACATCCTCACCGAGGGACTGACCGCCCTCTCACTTCCCATCGACGCCGCCCCGGCGCTGGCCAGATACGGCGAGCTGCTGCTGGAGCGGAACCAGACCATGAACCTCACCGCCATTACCGACCCCCAACAGGTGGCCCGACTCCATATGCTGGACTCCGCCGCCCTTTTGGGCTGCGCCGATTTTAAGGACAAGCGGGTGCTGGACGTGGGCACCGGAGCGGGCTTTCCCGGCATGGTGCTGGGTCTGGTGGAGCCCTCAATTCAGTTGACCCTTTTGGACAGCCTCTCAAAGCGCATCGACTGGCTCTCGGAGATCGCCCCGCAGCTGGGCATCTCCCGTCTCACCGCCATTCACGGCAGGGCGGAGGAATTCGGCCAGATGCCGGAATACCGGGAGCAATTCGACCTTGTCACCTCGAGGGCGGTAGCCGACCTTCGGATATTATGTGAACTGTGTCTCCCCTTTGTCAGACCCGGCGGGTTGTTTCTCGCCATGAAAGGCCAGAAAGCGCAAGCGGAAAAGGACGCCGCAGGCCGATGTATCTCCATCCTGGGCGGACAGCTGAGAAAAGATTATGTCTATCAAATTCCCGGAACGGACATCACCCATCGGGTGGTGGTGGTGGAAAAGGTCAGAGAGACGCCGGGACAGTATCCTCGAAAGTTTGCTAAGATTAAGAAATCTCCCTTATAATTTGTGTCAAACCAATCCACAAACCTCAAAATCATTCTTGAAACTCCCATTTACCCTATGCTATAATAAATCAATACGGAGGTTATCATGGGTACAGCGATCGTCATTACATCCGGAAAAGGCGGCACGGGCAAAAGCTCGTTCACCGTGGGCGTGGCCACCTGTCTCGCCGCCATGGGCAAGCGTGTCCTCTGCATGGATATGGACATCGGCCTGAGAAATCTGGATCTGTCGCTGGGCATGACCGACGTGGCGCTGATGGACGTGACCGACGTATTACAGGGTCGGTGCGGCCTGACCAGAGCCGCTGTCCCCCACCCGAAGCTGGAATCCCTCTACCTCCTTCCCGCCCCCGTCACCCGTCCCAAAGAACCGTTGACTCAGGCATCCATGAAAAAGCTGCTCTCTGAGGTCAAGGAGCAGTTTGACTTCTGCCTGATCGACTGTCCGGCAGGCATCGGCAGCGGCTTTGAGCTCTCCATCTGCGGAGCGGATCGCGCCGTCGTTGTGGCGGGAACCGACCCCATCTCCATTCGAGCCGCTCAGGCCGCTGTGGGGAAACTGCGTCAGCGAAAGATCCCCATTCATCTGGCCATGAACCGCATTACCAGACAGTTTCTGCGGCGGATGAATACCAACGTGGACGACGCCATGGACGCTCTGGGTCTGCCCCTGATCGGCATTATCCCGGAGGATCCCAAGGTGACGCTGGCCGCCAGTCAGGGCACGCCCATCATCCTGTTGGAGAAAAAAGGGGCTGCCCGGGCGTATTACAACATTTCCAAACGAATATTAGGAGAACAAGTGCCGCCTATGCGCATTTGACTCTATGAAATATCATACTATACAGCCAAAGGAGGCTGACCATGAACATTGCCTTGATGAGTGACGAGCATCGGCAGGAGCTGATGGTTCAATTCTGCATTGCCTATTGCGGCATTTTGTCCAAGCACAATATCTGTGCCACCCATACCACAGGTCGCATGGTGGCAGACGCCACCGGTCTGGATGTCCAGCTCCTCCTGACCCACGACCACGGCGGCTGCCAGCAGATCGGCGCCCGCATTGCCTATGACGAGATCGACATGGTGCTGTTTTTTATCGCCCCTAAGAACGAGAAATATGGTGACGATCTGCAGTATATCTGTCTGCTCTGCGACCAGAATAACATTCCCTACGCCACCAATATCGGCACCGCCGAGATGCTCATTCAGGGTCTGGCCCGGGGCGATCTGGACTGGCGTGACATCATTCGCCCCCAGAAGCGCAAGCTGACGCTCTGAGCCGGTCGGGTTGCGCTATTTGAATGAAGCTCTATCATCGACGGGCGATTCCTGATCGCCCCTACGCGCTATTGTTCCATCGTCAGGCGTAGGGACCGTTCACGAAGGGCCCGTCGCCAAACTGTTATCTACCTATTCCGAAAGGACGACCCTTTATGGCAAAGATCAAACCCCGCACGCTCTCCGGATTTATGGAGCTGCTCCCCGCACCCCAGCAGCAGCTGGAGCGGATGATGCGCACGCTCCGAGAGACCTACTCTCTCTACGGCTTCACCCCGTTGGACACCCCCATCATTGAGGATGCCCAGATTTTACTGGCCAAAGGCGGCGGAGAGACGGAAAAGCAGATCTACCGCTTCCAGAAGGGCGACAGCGATCTCGCCCTCCGTTTTGACCTGACCGTGCCGCTGGCCAAATATGTGGCGCTCAACTACGGGCAGCTCTCCTTCCCCTTCCGCCGGTTCCAGATCGGCAAGGTCTACCGGGGCGAGCGAGCCCAGAGAGGCCGGTTCCGGGAGTTCTATCAGGCGGACATTGATGTCATCGGAGACGGTCAGCTGGACATCGTGAACGAGGCGGAGATCCCCGCCATCATCTACCGGACCTTTTCTCAGCTTGGACTGAAAAAATTCCAAATTCGTGTGAATAACCGGAAGATTCTCAACGGCTTTTACGCCATGCAGGGACTGTCCGGGCAAAGTCAGGACGTCATGCGCACCGTGGACAAGCTGGACAAGATCGGCGCTCCCGCCGTCCGGGACATTCTGGTGGACGACCTGAGCATCGCTCCCGAAACTGCCGACGAGGTGCTGAAATTTATCGGCATCACCGGCGACAACTCCGCCGTCATTGCCGCTCTGGAATCCTACACCGGACGCAACGAGCTGTTCGATCAGGGCTTGGACGAGCTGAAAACCGTCACAAAATATCTCTCGGATTTCGGCGTCCCTCAGAGCCATTTTGCTGTCGATCTCACCATTGCCAGAGGCTTGGACTACTACACCGGCACCGTCTACGAGACCACCATGCTGGATCACCCGGAGATCGGCTCCGTCTGCTCCGGCGGACGGTACGACAATCTGGCGGAGTACTATACGGATAAAAAGCTCCCCGGCGTAGGTATTTCCATCGGCCTCACCCGGCTGTTCTTCGTTTTGCAGGATCAGAACCTGCTCAATCCCGACCTCCCCACCGCCCCGGCAGATGTACTGGTCATCCCCATGTCCGACGCTCAGCAGGGCTACGCCATCTCAGTTGCCACAAAACTGCGCAATCTGGGCATCCGTACCCAGCTTTACAGCGAGAAAAAGAAGTTCAAGGCGAAGATTTCCTATGCCGCCAAGCTGGGGATCCCCTTTGCCCTGTTCTTGGGCGAGGACGAGGAGCAGGCTCAGACCATCACCTTCAAGAATCTGGACACCGCCCAGCAGGAGACGGCTCCCTTTGACGAGGCTGCCAAGGCCATTGCCGAGGAGCTGGAACAGCGGAATGCGGGTGCGGTGATTTT
>CACYLC010000040.1:1020-16973 GCA_902775105.1 Oscillospiraceae bacterium | reverse complement strand
GTGTCATAAGTCTTCTTCGCTGCCATGTCACTATCTCCCTTCGTTTTCTTTACTATGAATCCGTGTAGGAGATGTGTCAAGTATTATGATACAACATCAAATCGCAATTCCAATTAGATTCCAACGCTTTTCGGCACATTTCATCAAGAAAAAGTTTACATCAGAATAGAAAAAGTTCGTGTCTGAAATAAGACACGAACTTGGAAAAAAGAGGCAACACCCGGATTCGAACCGGGGAATCAGGGTTTTGCAGACCCACGCCTTACCACTTGGCTATGTTGCCATATTTGAAAACAGGAGCAAAATGCTCCTGTTTTCTCTTTTGGAGCGGAAGACGAGGCTCGAACTCGCTACCTCCACCTTGGCAAGGTGGCGCTCTACCAGATGAGCTACTCCCGCAGGCGCTTCGCAAGAAGCGAAGCATGGTGCCTCCGATCGGAATCGAACCAATGCAACTGAGCTACAGAGGCATAAGCGACCCGGAACAGGCTCGAACTGTCGACCTCCAGCGTGACAGGCTGGCGTTCTAACCAACTGAACTACCGGGCCAAGTCGCTGCGTCTTAGGAACATGAAATGGGAACAACAGGACTCGAACCTGTGACCCCCTGCTTGTAAGGCAGGTGCTCTAACCAGCTGAGCTATGCTCCCGTTCCCGTTGTGCCCTTTCGTCGGACGCACGTATTATTATACTCATGTAACGTCCCGTTGTCAACTGTTTTTTTCTCTTTTTTCAAGATTTCTTTTTCGTTGTCATTTTCTTCTTATCCGACAGAATAGACCGGAGTTCTCCCTCAGAAAAATGATACTTCTTCCCGCAGAACTGGCACGTCAGTTCGATGCCGCAGGGATCCTCGCTCAGTTCTGCCAGATCCTCCTCCCCCAGACTCAGAAGCGCTCTGGCGTACCGCTCCCGAGAGCAAGTGCAGCGGTATTCCACCGAGGACTCATCCAGAAACTCTACCTCAAACCCCGAGAGGATCGCCTTGACCATATCCTCCGGCGTCATGCCCTCCTGCAGATGGGGCGTCACGCTGCCAAAAGCCGTCACACCTCGCTCCACCCTTTCAATGTCACTTTCCATAGCGCCGGGCAGTAGTTGAATCAGGTAGCCGCCGGCGGCAGACACGGACTGATCCCGTTCCTCCAGCACGCCTAAAGCGCAGGCGGTGGGGAACTGCTCGCTGATGGCAAAATAGGAGGTGACATCCTCAGCGATCTCACCGCTGACCAACGGGACGGAGCCGACGTAAGGCTCCTTCATACCGAGGTCTTTGATGACAGTCAGGGTGCCATCCGTACCAACCGCACCGCCCACATCCAGCTTGCCGGGGTATTTCTCCATCAGGGGAACGTGGGGGTTTTCCACGTAGCCCCGGACGTTGCCGGAGGAATCTGACACGCAGGTGATGGCTCCCAATGGGCCGCCGCCCTTGAACTGGAGACTGACGGTGTCCTTCTCCCCTTTGAGCTGGTTGCCCATGAGGGACGCCGCCATGAGCGCCCGCCCCAGCGCCG
This sequence comes from Oscillospiraceae bacterium, assembly GCA_902775105.1. Lineage (GTDB taxonomy): Bacteria > Bacillota > Clostridia > Oscillospirales > Oscillospiraceae > Onthomonas. The sequence continues at coordinate 15,456 of CACYLC010000040.1, read as the reverse complement.
CCGTGGCGACAGGGAGGGTGGTGTGCTTTTGGCGGGCGATCTCCACCATGTCCTTGGCAGTAATGGCGGCGGCCATGACGGCGCCGTCGGTGGTAATGGCTCGAATGATTTTATCTGACATATCTGTAATACTCCAATTTATGATTTTCGGCAGCTGAAAAATACCCGCTCGTCTCCCGTGTCGACTGTCTTTTTCCGGTCTGCGCCATAGACTCTGACGTCAGTAAATCCCTGCTCTGCCAGCAGCACTTTCAGGAAATCCAAGTCCCAGCCCCGTTCCCGGTGCTCTTCCTGACTTCTCAGCCAGCGGTCATCCCCGTCCCGCTCAAACAGATCGAGTCCGTAGGTGATGGTCTGCGTCCGTTTATCAAAGGATGCCCGCCAGAGGCAGAGGGTATCCTCGTCCTCGTCCACGAAGGTCTGTCCGTCCCGCCGGGCAAACTCCCAGGTCGGGATGACATCAAAGAGAAGCAGCCCGCCAGGCCGAAGATATTTGGCAACGCCCTGTATCGTCCGTCTCAGCGCCCTTTTATCGGTCAGGTAGTTCAGACTGTCCAGTGAACAGACGCAGGCATCTACCTGACCGAACAGTTCCAGCCGATCCATGGACTGGCAGAGGAGCAGCGGCCGCCGCTCCTCCTCCAATTCCAGCGCCTTGTCCATGGCCTGAGCGAGCATATCGGGGGATGCGTCCACGCCAATGACGTCATAGCCCTCCCCCGCCAGCATCGAGGTCAGTGTCCCGGTGCCGCAGGCGAGATCCAGCACTGTCTCCACCGGTTCCTTCTCCTTCCGGAACCGGCGAAGATACCAGCGGAGCCAGCTTGTATAATCCACATCAGCAGTCAGGCCGTCATAGCTGCCCGCAAGTCCGGTATAGGCGTTCACGCCTGCTTCTCAGCCCTTTGACGGGCAAAGATGTCCTTATAGCCGCCCACACCGTAGTTCAGGGAACGGTTCACCCGGCTGATGGTGGCACTGGAAGCTCCAGTCTTGTCCAGAATGTCGTTGTAGATCATGCCCTTTTCCAGCAGAACAGCCACGTCATATCTCTGTTCCATGGCCCGCAGCTCGGACACAGTGCAGAGATCCTGAAAGAACCGATAGCACTCGTCCAGATCCTTCAACTGCAAAATCGTCTCGTAAAGAGCCATACTGGGCTGTTTTCCCATCACTTTCGACATATTCCGTCGCCTCCTGTGGTTTCTGTCAAGGGCGGTAACCCTGTCACTCGTCCTTATATTTTACCATTGTAGTGCGTGAAAGTAAACACCCTTTTCACCAAAAATCCGCCGCCTCATAGACTGGAACAGTTGTGATCGGAGGCGTCGTCTATGGAATCGGAATTTCTCACCCCGCTGGACTGGGAAAAGGACTATCTCTGGGAGGATCAGCCCGTTCTCACCTGCCGCTGTTCCCTGCCCCAATTCCCAGGCAAAAGTCGGGCAGAGCGGCGGTTGGAGCGGCATTACCGCCACATGGAGCAGGTACTGCGTCGCTGGCTGGAATCGTGTCACGCCCGATGCTGTGTACTGGCAGAGGAGGCGCTGGCAGCCTCCAAGCCTCTCCCCGCCTATGCCGTCCAAATTGGCTATCGGGTCGTTTTTCAGGATGAGCGATACTTATCCATCCTCTGGCAGGTGCGGGCATTGGGAAATTGCCGGCAATTTCCGGATCTGTGGGACATTCAGACCGGAACGCCGCTGAACTGCCGCAGGCTGCTGCCTCGCAAGGCAGTACGGAAACTCCATGGTCGGGACTGTCTGCTCACCCAGGAGGGCATTGCGGCGCTGGATGAGGAGGGGCAGGAGCTGATCTGGGCAAGAGAGACGGCGGAGTGATGGAGGGAATCGGGAAGTTTTTCAAGTTTTCCTTGAATTGAGAGAGGCTATCGTCTATAATAAATTCTGTACGGGCGTTCCATCTACTTTTTCCGTACGGAGGAGCAATACAATTATGGTAAAAGCAATCGTAGGCGCAAACTGGGGCGACGAGGGTAAGGGCAAGATCACCGATATGCTGGCAGAAACCTCTGACGTCGTCATTCGCTTTCAGGGCGGCGCCAATGCCGGTCATACCATCATCAACGACTACGGCAGATTTGCACTGCATATTCTCCCCTCCGGTTCCTTCTACCCCCACGTCACCAATATTATCGGAAATGGCGTGGCGCTGGACATTAAGAAGTTGGTGGCTGAGCTGAAGTCCATCACCGATCAGGGTGTTCCCGCCCCCAATCTCATCGTCTCGGAGCGGGCGCAGCTGTTGATGCCCTATCACGTCCTGCAGGACGGCTATGAGGAGGAGCGGCTGGCAGGCAGGGCTTTCGGCTCCACCAAGTCGGGTATCGCCCCCTTCTATTCCGATAAATATGCCAAGACGGGTATTCAGGTCTGCGACCTCTTTGACGAGGAGCGTCTGCGCCAGCGCTTAAACGCCGCTGTGGAGCGGAAGAATGTCATGTTCAAGCACCTCTACCACAAGCCCCTGCTGGACGCGGATACGCTGTTTGTCGAACTGATGGAGTATCGGGAGTTGATCCGTCCCTATGTAGGCGATGCCGTCACGTTTGTGCATGAGGCGCTCAAAGCCGGCAAGACCATCCTGCTGGAGGGGCAGCTCGGCTCCATGAAAGATCCCGATTTGGGTATCTTCCCCATGACTACCTCCTCCCACACGTTGGCGGGCTTCGGCACGGTAGGCGCCTGTGTACCTCCCACTGCCATTGAGGATGTCATCACCGTGACCAAGGCCTACTCCTCCTGCGTCGGCTCCAAGACAGAGCCGTTTGTCTCCGAGCTTCTGGGAGCGGAGGGGGATGAGCTGCGCCGCAGGGGCGGCGACAAGGGCGAATTCGGCGCCACCACCGGCCGCCCCCGCCGGGTGGGTTGGTTCGACGCCGTGGCCACCAAGTACGGCTGCATGGTGCAGGGCGCCACTCAGGTTGCCCTGACCTGTCTGGACGTACTGGGCTATCTGGATGAGATCAAAGTTGTCACCGGCTATGAGATCGACGGCGAGGTCACGACCATTTTCCCCACCCCCAGCCGTTTGGAGCGGGCGAAGCCTGTGTTTACCACCCTCAAGGGCTGGAAGAGCGACATCCGGGGCATCACCGACTACGACGCCCTTCCGGACAACGCCAAGGGTTACGTGGACTTTCTGGAGCAGCAGATTGAGGCACCTATCACGCTGGTCTCTACCGGACCCAAGCGCCACGAGATGACCTACCGTACGCCCAAGCTGTAATCACGTTATTTTGAAAAGCCAGCGCACCCGATACCGTGCGCTGGCTTTGCTGTTTTTGCCGTTACTCCAATTCGGTCAGATCGCCCACATCCACAAAGGTGCCGTTGCTTCCGGTGACCTTGGGCAGCTCGCCGTCCCATTTCTCGATTTTCTTATTCTCGATAACCTCGTCAGTCAGGGATGCGTTGATGAGCCGGTTTGCCTCAGCCTCAGCCTCGGCACGGATCTTGATTGCCTCGGCCTCAGCCTCGGCGACGGTGATGGCAGTCTGTTTCTCGGTCTCCGCCTTCAAAAGCTGCTGCTGTGCCACCTGCTTTTCCTCGATGGCAGTGATAAATGCTTCGGAGAAATCAAAGTCGATGATATTGACATCGGTGATGTAAAGGCCGATGCCGTTGAGCTTATTGTTCAGCCCGCTGATCAGCCCCTCGGAGATCAGCACCCGGTTGGTGACGCTCTCCTCAGCGGTATAGGTGGCCGTGATGGCCTTGAGTACTTCGTTGACCGCAGGTACGATCAACACCGACTCATAATCCGCACCGATGTTCTTATAGATACTGTCGCTCTTGGCGGGGTCAACACGGTAGTTGATGGCAAGAACGGTGTTGACGCTCTGCAGATCCTTGGAAAATGCCTCGGTATTGACCTCCAGCTTGCGAATGCGGTTGTCGATGGTAACAATCTGCTGGATAAATGGGATCTTTGCGTGCAGTCCCTCCGGCAGAACACCCTCGTTGACGCTGCCCATGGTGACCACAACGCCGGTATGGCCTGCCTCTACCACCGTGAAGGAATTCAGCGCCACGATCAGCACGATCAATACAGCTCCGATCAGGGCAACGAATTTTCTGATTTTTCTGGTATCCATTGTTAGTCCTCCTTCATTTGTCGAAAATGTGTTTCTGCTTCCTGTTTGTACTGCCCGGCCGTGTAGGCAAGGACCATGACCGTCAGCGCTGATCTCAGACGCCGGAATGCCTCCTCATTCGGCGGGTCGTAATCACAGGTGACCTGCTGTACCAGTGCAGGAATTTCTTCGGCAGCAGGCGGTCTTTCGCCCATCTTCCCGATGCTTCGGCACAGGTAGTCGTATAGGCGCTCCTCGGAGATAATGTCGTCGCTCTCGTCGTCGGCGTCACCGTTTACCATAGCCATCAGCTCGCCGATGCCGTCGATCTTCATGCCGTCCCGCAGGGCGGAGATGAGCAAGATCCTGGCCAGCTGGCGCTCGTGGTACTTCTTCTCCACCGGATGAGGCACAAACTTCCGCTTCACCCAATTCTGGATGGTGGACGCCTCCAGCCCGGTGATGGCACACACCTGTCCCAGCGTCAGCCCGTCCGTTGCCCGAATCAACGGACGGAACATGGCGAACATTCCGTTGCTGTCGGCATAGGGGATGGTGGTGCCGGGATCCCTCTTTTCTGTCATCCAAACACCTTCCTTTTCTTTCGGTTTGCGAAATTGTATCACGGGTTCATTTGACTGTCAATAGGGTTCTTAGAATTTTTTAAAATTTTGACCCGGAGCACTAAGCGTATGCTCCGGGTCTGTTTTACTCTGCGAGGTCGTTTTCTGTTTCATCGTGCTGGTCTACCTCGACAATCTCCGTTGTCTCTTCCTTTGAGGTAGAGGTAGGCGTATAAGCCCTCAAGCCCGCAATAATAAGGGCAAACAGTATAATGACAAATGCCAAAAATACCAGCAGGACGGTTTTGACGGTCTTCCAGATCCGCTCTGCCCGATGATTTTTGACCGCCATCAGATCGTTGTAGCGGGCCAGTTGGATAGCGATGTCGTTTCGGGTGGGTTCTGTCGCTGTCTCCGGCTCCGGTTCGCCGCCCAGCAGTTGCGTGACGGTGACGTCCAGTGCATCCGCCAGCTCCTGCAATGCGGCCGCATCGGGGACGGAGAGGTTCTTCTCCCATTTGCTTACCGTCTGCCGCACCACGTGGAGCCGCTCGGCCAGTTCCTCCTGGGTCATGCCCTTTTGCTTTCTGAATGCTTTAATATTATCTCCCAGCATTTCATGCTCCTCCTTTTTTCGGGATGGCCACATTGTACGGCCTTTTCCCCCGTTGCGCAAGCAACGCAGGCTAACATGCCCGATTTGTGTCTGATTTGACCGCCAGATATGCGGCAGTTGCAATTTGGGCCCATTGTATATGAAAAAAGAGCTACCCTTATGGGTAACTCTTTTTTGGTACGCCCGAAGGGACTCGAACCCCCAGTAACCAGAACCGGAATCTGGTGCCTTATCCATTAGACCACGGGCGCAAATATGACCGCGCTCTCTCAAGCGCCTGAATATTATACCAACTTCCGTCAAAAATGTAAAGGGAGAAGCAAGAGTTTTTTTCGGAAATCTTGTAAAAAAAACGGTTCCATGCTATACTTCTGAGAAAGACGAACAGCAAGGAGGACGCCCCGTGGAACAGAATCATTCCTTCCGCACCGCCGGTTTTGGCGGATTTCACCGTCAGGATGTCCTGGATTATATCAAACAGACTGCCGAATCCCACAAAAAACAGGTAGACGAACTGCAAGCGTCGCTGAAACAGGCACAGGAGGAGCGGGAACAGCTCCAGGCCCGTTTGGACGAAGCGGAACAGACCTCTCGTGATGCCGTAGCCGCCCGTGAGGAGTTGGAGCGGCAGCTCAGTGACAGCCGCAGTCAGGCCGAGGGTTACGCGCGGCTTAAGAGCGACTACGCAGAGATCGAATTGGACGCCCGTCAGCGAGCTGCCCTCATTTTGGAGCAGGCGGACGAAAAAGCACGTCAGACGGTGTCCGACGCCGAGGCCAAAGCCGCAGAGATCGTCAACCAAGCCCATCAGCAGGCCGATCGAATCCGTGCCGACGCTCAGGACGACACCCGGCACGTTGAGGAAGAGCGCCGTCAACTGCTGGAGCGTACCCGCCGGGACTTCAATCTCAGCAGTGAAGATCTCAAGTCCAGCGTCTCCGTGGCGCTGCGTGAGACGGATCAGGTGCGTCAGCTGCTGCTGGATCTCCGCAGTACCTTCGACGAGAATGTCCACGCCGTTGACGACCTGTGCGGCGAGGAGGGCTGAAAAATGCCCCAGACCTACCGTATCAATACCGACCAGCTCCCGGCTTTGGCACCGACGCTCTCCGCCGGTGACCGGGTCATCCTCTCCGGCACCATTTATACCGCCAGAGACGCCGCTCACAAGCGCATTTTTGCCCTTTTGGACGGTGGAAAGCCCCTCCCCTTCCCGCTCGAAGGCGCCATTATCTACTATGCCGGCCCCACCCCCGCACAGCAGGGCATGGCGGTTGGTGCCTGCGGCCCCACCACCTCCAGCCGAATGAACGGCTTTGCGCCGAGACTCCTTGATCTGGGTCTCTCCGGCATCATCGGCAAGGGACAGATGGACGACGAGGTGCGGGCTGCCATTGTCCGCAACCATGCCTGTTACTTTGCCGCCGTGGGCGGAGCGGGAGCGCTGATCGCCCGGTGCATTCAAAAGGCTGAGGTCATCGCCTTTGACGATCTGGGCTGTGAGTCCGTCAAGCGGATGACCATTGCCGATCTGCCTCTCACTGTGGCGATGGACTGCCACGGAAACAGTCTCTACGAGACCGGGCGGCAGGAATATAAGTTGACATAATTCTATTTCTAGGTATAAACCACGCAGGCATCCGCAATGGACGCCTGCGTGTTTCAGCGCTCGGGATAGAACGGCTGCCGCTCATACTCGGGGATATAGGACTCCAAAATCTCCTCCAGAGGCTCAATACCATAGATATAATCGGAACCTCGGCTGTGATGCTCCACGCATCGCCGTCCCAGGCATTCACTTCCCTGTCGCATTTTCCGGAGGCAAAATCATTGGCGAGGATCTCAAGCATCCGCTCGTAATCCTCATCGGACAGTGCCGCCTCCCAGTCCACTACGGTGCCGCTGAGCATGATAAGCCCAGTAATCAGACTGAACATCCACCAGATTCCACGAATAATTCACCGCGCTGAGCATAATGCCGTCATGGGTTTCAGCTCCACAATGTCCGGCGTCCCGCAGCCTGTCAGGAGCAAGCAGAAACTGAGCAGCAACGCCAGTATTTTCCCATTTCCACCGTTTCCTCCGTCATAACAATTTACTCGATGGGTGCATACAGATAGTTGCCCTCCTCGTCCTGAATCGGACCAATATAGCCCTTGTAATCCACCACGGTGTGGAAGACATGCCCGTTCTGGTCAGTCAGATTCAACACATAGACACGGCCGTCGTCTTCTTCCACTTCGATCTCCGTGATCCGTCCGCAGCCCGCCTGACCCAGACGCTGCGCCGTACCCAAGACAGCATTCTCATCAGTAAACGGCAGAGCCTCCATCAGCAGCGCAGCATTTTGCTCCGTCCATTCAAGTGCTTCCGAATTGATGTCCTCTCTCTCTTCCGAGAAGGCACTCTCCTCCGCCTCAATGGCAGCATCCGTCTCAGGTGCCGCCTGCGGTTCCTCAGACGCAGCAGCCTCCATGGGGTAGTCAAATCCGTAGGCGCCGCTGCCCTCCTCCCATACCGGCTCCTCTGTGATTGCAGCGCTCTCCATAGCGGAAGCGTTGCCGGAATCGGCACTGCTGCCTAAACTGAGCAGTCCGCTCTGCGCCACGAAACAACCCAGGCCGACCACCAGAACCAAACTGGCCGCCAATGCAGCCGCACTGCACCAACGGCAGGCATGGGTTTCCGAAAGTGAACGGACGGCCGGTTTCTTTTGCTCCTGCTCTAAAGCCAGCAATTTGCTATGAAGGTCGGCGGAGACCGTCTGACGGTGCATATATTCCCGATATGTTGACTTCATGCTTCCACCTCCATCAACGCTTTCAGTTTTCCTCTCGCCCGGCTGAGACGGCTGCGAACCGTGCCCTCACGGGTACGGGTCAGTTTTGCGATCTCTCCGGTGGAGTAGCCCTCATAGTAATAGAGGTGGATGACCTCACGATCCTCCGAAGGCAGGGCAAACAGTTCTTCGATCTCCTCCCGCTCCTCCGGCCCCGGGACAGGGATGTCCACGTCCAAAGACAGATTCTGACGCGATTTGGAGCGGAGCCGGGAGATACAGCCGTTGCGAGTGACGGTAATGAACCATGCGCTCTCGTGGGCCTCGCTCTCGAATTCCGGACGTTTTTCCAGATAGCGGAGAAAGGTCTCCTGGGTCTGATCCTCGGCGTCCTGGACGTTGCCCAGAATGGCAAGGGCCGTGCGGTAGACCCGATTTTCCTGCCGGACGACCAACTCCTCAAAGAAATGTGGCCGGCGATTGCCACCAAACATTGGACTTCCTCCTCTCTCTACTCTACACGTTTCGGGTGGATGATTTGATGCATGAAAATTATAAAATGAGGGCAGAAAACTGTCAACAGGCGATTCCGGAATCGCCCCTACGCACGCTTCCTGTTGCGGTTCGTAGGGACGAATCCGGATTCGCCCGCTGTTTCAGAATCAAATTTTCCGGTAAGCCAGTGATTTACAGCGCCGCCTTCAGTTCCTCCACACGATCCAGCCGCTCCCACGGCAGATCGAGGTCAGGCCGTCCGAAGTGTCCATAGGCCGCCGTCTGACGGTAGATGGGCCGGCGGAGATCCAGCGTGCGGATGATGGAGGCAGGGCGCAGGTCAAACACCTTCTGAACAATCTCCGCCAGACGGTGGTCCTCCACAGCGCCGGTGCCGTAGGTGTCCACCAGAACGGAGACCGGCTTTGCCACGCCAATGGCATAGGCGAGCTCAATCTGGCAGCGGTCGGCCAGTCCCGCCGCCACCAGATTCTTCGCTGCGTACCGGGCCATATAGGCAGCGGAGCGATCCACCTTGGTGGGATCCTTTCCGGAGAAGCAGCCGCCACCGTGAGCCGCTGCACCGCCGTAGGTGTCCACAATGATCTTCCGTCCCGTCAGGCCGGAATCTCCCACCGGACCGCCTACAACAAAGCGGCCGGTTGGGTTGACGTAAAATTTTGTCTCAGGCCGCAGATAGCGCTTGGGCAGGTTGGGACGGATGATCTCCTCAATAACCGCCTCACGCAGGTCTTTGGTGGAGATGTCCGGGTCGTGCTGGGTGGAGACGACAATGGCGGGGCACCACTCCACCTGACCGTTCTCGTCATAGGCCACGGTGACCTGACTCTTGCCGTCGGGACGGAGCCAGGGAAGCGCTCTGCTTTTGCGTTGCTGTGACAGCGCCAGTGTCAGGTTGTGGGCAAGTGCGATGGGAGCGGGCATCAGTTCCTTTGTCTCCCGGCAGGCGTAGCCGAACATCATCCCCTGATCCCCCGCGCCGGTGCGGTCAGCTTCGTCCCCACCGCCGGACTGGATCTCGTAGGATTGATCCACGCCCATGGCGATGTCGGGAGACTGCCTGTCCAAGGTGGTAAAGACAGCGATGCTGTTTGCGTCAAAGCCGTAGGCGGGGTTGTTGTAGCCGATCTCGGCGACGGTTTTACGGACGATGGAGGGAAGGTCCACCTGTGCCTTGGTGGTGATCTCGCCCATGACCAGCACCATGCCGGTGGTGGTCGCCGTCTCGCAGGCGACCCGGCTCAGAGGATCCTGGGTCAGCATGGCGTCCAGGACGGCGTCGGAGATCTGGTCGCAAACCTTGTCGGGATGTCCCTCCGTTACGGATTCGGATGTGAAGATTCGATTGGCCATTGTCGTCATTTCCTTTCTGTCTATGCGTAAATCTCAACAACACAGCCTTTTGACGTCTCGGGAAGCACTGATCAGATAACGCTCGGCGTCTGGACGACCGATTTCATCAGCGCTTCCCCAGTGAATGAAAAATGCGCATCCGAAGCGGATACGCAGTGAGCTTTCGTCCTCATCTTTACGAAAAACCGCTGGATTTGGCACCTTACTGCCGCTTTTGCGTCAGCAGGTTGTCGGGCTTCATCGGGCCATTCCCTCCGCCACTCTTGATAAGGCTGTTTCATTGTCGAGAAGTATTATAACACGCTCTTTTGCTTTGTCAACAGTTACACTAAATTTGTATCAGAGACCTTTTGGCGGGTGCATGCCCTTTGATTCCATAGGAAACTTCCCGTTTTATCAATTTCCTCTTGACATCCCGGACCGGTATGAGTATGATTTGATAGGTAGATCATTTATCTATTTCCCTGTTTTGTATCTCGTTTCTGAGGGCAGGGCACGTGAGACGGAACTGTCTCTCCCATCTTTTTGCTGCAAAGCCGCAAGAACAGGCTTTCAGATAAATCAAAAGAATCTTCAATTTAGGAGGACGTAATCATGGATATTTTTGCAAAGCTGACTGAGGTTCTGGCTGACCACACCGGCCGCGACGCTTCCGAGTTCACCGCTGACACCACCTTCGAGAGCCTGGGTATCGATTCTCTGGAGACCGTCGAGATGGTTATGGAACTGGAGGAAGAGCTGGACACCGAACTGGAGCTGGATGAGAAGGTCTCCACCGTCGGCGAGCTGGTCGCTTTCATTGAGAAGAAGATCGCCGAGTAATTTCTCCGCCGCTTTTTGTCTCTGTCTGACCGACAGATTCATACAACCATATCATGGCCGCCGCCCGTCAAGACTGCGGCGGCCATCCTTCTTTTTATCCACCCTCTCGCTTTTTGGAGGATTACATGAATAAGATCGCATTTGTTTTTTCCGGTCAGGGCGCTCAGTACCCCGGCATGGGACAGACTCTGGCTGAGGCCAGCTCCGCCGCAAAGGCCGTCTTTGCCCTCTGCGACAGCATTCGTCCCGGCACCAGCGCTCAGTGCTTTACCGGCACCAAGGAAGAGCTGACCGTTACCTCTAACACTCAGCCGGATATGTTCGCTGTGGAAGTCGCCGCTGCCGCCGCCTTGGTGGAGGCAGGCATCACCCCGGACGCACTGGCAGGCTTCTCTGTGGGCGAGATCGGTGCGCTGGCCTTCTCCGGCGCGCTCTCGGTAGAGGACAGCTTTCGGCTGGTCTGCCGCCGGGGCGAGCTGATGCAGGAGGCCTCCGATGCCGCTGATACCGGCATGGTTGCCGTGGTCAAGCTGCCGCCGGAGCAGGTGGAGGAGCTGGCCGCCCGGTTCGATCAGGTCTACCCCGTCAACTATAACTCCCCTGCCCAGACGGTCTGCGCCGGCCTTTCCTCCTCCATGGAGGGCTTTAAGGCCGCCGTCAAGGCCGCAGGCGGACGGGCCATTCCCCTGCGGGTGGCAGGCGCGTTCCACTCCCCCTTTATGGCATCTGCCGGCGAGGGTCTGGCGAAGGAGCTGAAGGGCTATACCTTTGCCGAACCAAAATATACCCTTTATTCAAACGTCACCGGCAAGCCCTATGAGGGTGCGGAAACCTATCCCGAACTGCTGGCCCGTCAGGTCATCAGCCCGGTGCGCTGGCAGGGTATTGTGGAGCATCTGATTGCAGACGGCGTGGACACCTTTATTGAGGTGGGCCCCGGCAACACCCTTGCGGGACTGATCGGCAAGATCGATCCCACCGTCAAGACTTACAACGTGGACAGTGCTGACTCTCTCAGCGCAACCGTACAGGAGGTAACCCATGGCTGATTTACAAGGAAAGGTAGCTCTGGTCACCGGCGCTGCCCGGGGCATCGGAAACGCCATCGCCGCAAAGCTGGCTGAAAACGGCGCCAATGTCGTCCTCTTTGACCTCTGCCCCGAAGAGACAGGTGTTGCGGCGGCGCAGCAGATTGCATCTGACTACGGCGTCACCGCCAGCTTCCAGCGCTGCGATGTCTCCGACTATGAGGCAGTGCAGGCCGCTGTCAAGGACGTCATTAAGACCTACGGCGGCGTGGACATCCTGGTCAATAATGCCGGCATCACCCGGGACAAGGTACTGCTGGCCATGAGCGAGCAGGACTGGGATCTGGTGCTGGACATCAACCTGAAGAGTATGTTCAACACCATCAAGGCCTGCTACCGCAACTTTATGAAGAAGAAGGCGGGCAAGATCATCAATATCTCCTCCGTCTCCGGCCTCATGGGCAACGCTGCCCAGGCCAACTATACCGCTGCCAAGGGCGGCGTTATCGCCCTGACCAAGACGGTAGCCCGTGAGCTGGCCTCCCGGGGCGTCAACTGCAATGCTGTGGCTCCCGGCGCCATCGAGACGCCTATGACCGCCTCCATGGATCAGGACGCTCTTAAGGCGCTGCTGGCTACTGTCCCCATGGGCCGGATGGGCAAGCCGGAGGACATCGCAGAGTGTGTCGCCTTCCTTGCCAGTGACAAGGCTCGGTATATCACCGGCGAGGTCATCCGGGTTGACGGCGGCATTGCAATGTAATCCCCCCTCCTCCCTTAGTCAGAAAGGAAATTGCTATGAGACGAGTTGTTGTGACCGGGCTTGGTGCTGTCAACGCCATCGGAAACGACGTACCCACCATGTGGGAAAATCTGATTGCCGGAAAGCACGGCATTGCCCCCATCACCCGGTTTGACCTGACCGACTTCCGTGCCACCCTGGCAGCAGAAGTGAAGAATTTTGATCCGCTTCTGTATATGGACAGAAGCGAGGTGCGGCGCCACGATCTCTATATTCAGTATGCCCTCGCCGCCGCTCAGCAGGCATTTGCTGACTCCGGCATTGAAGGTGCCGTTGACCCCAAGCGGATCGGCTGCTACTTCTCCTCCGGCATTGGCGGTATGTGTACCATGGTGGAGGAACAGACCAAGCTGCTGAGCAAGGGTCCCCGCCGCGTCTCTCCCTACACCATCACCAACATGATGAGCAATGCTGCCGCAGGCTATGTAGCCATTAAGCACGGCTGCAAGGGGCCCTGTATGGACATCTCCACCGCCTGCGCCTCCTCCACCCATGCCATGGGCGAGGCCTATCGGAACATCCTTCACGGATATACCGATGCCATGGTGGCCGGCGGCTCTGAGGTGACCATTACGCCGCTGGGCGTGGCAGGCTTCATCAACTGCCAGGCGCTCTGTACTTCCTCCGACCCGGATCGTGCCTCCATCCCCTTTGACAAGGAGCGGAGCGGCTTTGTTATGGGCGAGGGCAGTGCAGCACTCATCTTGGAGGAATATGAGCACGCAAAGGCACGGGGGGCAAATATCTACGCCGAGGTCGTGGGCTACGGCTCCACCTGCGACGCCCACCACATCACCGCGCCCGATCCCGAGGGCGAGGGCGGTGCAGACGCCATTGCTCAGGCACTGGCGGGCATTGGCGGGTACGACCCCAGCCGGGTGTATATTAACGCCCACGGCACCTCCACCCCTATGAACGACAAGATTGAGACAAAGGCAATCAAAACTGCCTTCGGCGAGGAGAATGCCTATAAGCTGATGGTCTCCTCCACCAAGGGCGCCACCGGTCACATGCTGGGCGCTGCCGGTGCTACGGAAGCTGTCATCTCCGTGCTGGCGCTCTCCAATAACACCGTGCCGCCCACCCTGGGCTATCAGGTGTCTGACCCGGAGTGTGATCTGGACATCGTCCCCAACGCTGCCCGCAAGGCGGAGCTGGATGCCGTTCTCTCCACCTCCCTCGGCTTCGGCGGTCACAACGGCTGTCTGGCCTTCCGCAAGATCAGAGATTAAGGGGGGCAATGGGATGAATCAGCAAGAGATCATGGAGATCCTGCCCCACCGGGACAATATGCTTCTGGTGCAGGAGGCAGAGGTAATTGACGGCGTGGCCCATGCCAAATACCACGTCTCCGGCGAGGAGTTCTTTCTCAAAGGGCACTTCCCCGGCAACCCGGTCGTCCCCGGTGTCATTCTCTGCGAGATGATGGCACAGGGCGCCGCAGTGCTGCTGGCAACCAGCCCGGAGCTGAAGGGCGCAACGCCTATGTTCACCAGTCTGGACAAAGTGCGCTTCAAAAGTCCGGTGAAGCCCGGCGACACCTTAGAGAGCCAGAGCACCATTACTAAGAGCAAAGGGCCCTTCTACTGGTGCGAGGCCAAGGGCTATGTGAACGGTAAACTGAGCGTGACTGCTGAGTTTTCCTTTGCGTTGGTCAAGTAAGCATCAGGGGAGATCGGGACGTCCGGTCTCCCCTGCGCGAAATTTCAAAAACTGCAAAATAATGCTTGACAAAAGGACGCTGTTTGCATATAATAATAGATGCGCTGTGGCAAGCAGGCTTTCCTGATCACATGGCGGCGTAGCTCAGTTGGCTAGAGCATACGGTTCATACCCGTAGTGTCACCGGTTCAAATCCAGT
>CACYLC010000040.1:0-1002 GCA_902775105.1 Oscillospiraceae bacterium | reverse complement strand
TTCGATTCCCGTACGGGTCATATGGAGGCTTAGCTCAGCTGGTTAGAGCGCATGCTTCACACGCATGAGGCCACTGGTTCGAGTCCAGTAGTCTCCATTCCAAAAGGATCCTGTAACCGATTTTGGTTACAGGATTTTTTACAGCCGCCAAGTTAGAAGGTTTAAACAAATGAATGTACTCTTTCAACCGAGGCAGGCAGCAGGCTATTCCCGCGTCTGCGTCACAAGCGCCATTGGTGCGCTCTCCATCGTGTTCGGCACGGTACTGTCCAACAATATGAATCACCAGTACCTCTCCCCTTTGATGTTTTCGCTGGGGATCATACTGGTCATCATTTTTGATTTAGGTCTCATCACAAGGGCAATTCCCAGCGGTGCATCTGTCTTTCAGTGTATTGTGACCGCAGGCGTCAACTTCATCGTTGCATATCTGGTCGGATGGCTGCTCCACAGCTGCGGCAATTTCCCGCAGGAAATTCCGATTGACATCGTGGGCGCTATCGCAACCGGGATTGTGATTGGCCTCGTGTCCGCCGTCAACAAGCACAAGAGCGAATATACCGTAGTCGTCACCATTATGCTGATGTTCTCCTTTGTCTATCTGCACATCCCCCACTGCGTGGTTTGCGCCTTTTATCTGGGAGCTAAGACGACGGCAGCCACTCCGGCAGACCTGGTTGGATTACTGACGGTTGTGTTCGGAAATGTGCTCGGTGGGCTGATCATTCGGTTCATTTTAAAAATCGCTGTATCCAATAAGTCTTAACGCGCATTCGCTTTATCCCAGTTATTGACATTAGCACCTGTCGAAAGCCTCCAATCCTACAATCCCAGGTTCGGATGTTTATATACAAAACGAGCCAAATGCAGAAAATCCGAACGTATGCTCAGTCGGCATTGCGTGGTTCTATAATAAATGTTGGGGTCGGGTGTGCAGACACCCGGCCCTGTTTTTGAAAAAAGAGTAGAGCATAAAGAAGAAATCCTTTAGAATAGAAGTAC
>CACYLC010000039.1 GCA_902775105.1 Oscillospiraceae bacterium | reverse complement strand
AGCAAATAACCATTTATAAAGAGCAACGCTTAAAAATGATCCCCGACACCGTGATGGTGTCGGGGATCCATTTCGTTGATGAGGTATCACAGACCGTTTTTTCGCTCGTAGCTGTTCAGTGCCGAGACGGCGTCGCTCAGCTTATCGTAATTGGTGACCTTGGCCTGAGCCGCACCGCTCAGATGGCTGTAAGCTGCCTGCACCCACTTGATGCGCTTTTTCATCCGCTGATAGTTGCTGGAGGTGATGTCACCCTCTTCGGAGATCTCGTCCAGAGCGTTTACAATGGCGGAGGCGATATCCTCATAGCTCTGACTGGAGGTGTCGCTGCGCTCGGTGCCGTCCAGCTTGTAAACGATGACAGCGGCGGTGGAGGCGTCAATATTCTCGTAGATGGCCTTGGCCGTCTTGATGGGCAGGTTGATGCAGCCGTGGGAACCGCCGGACTTATACAGCGTACCGCCGAAATTAGTGCGCCAGGAGGCGTCGTGGAGACCTACGTTTCCGCTAAAGGGCATCCACCAACTGACGGGAGAGGAGTAGTTCTCGCCGTTGAGGGTGGCATAGCGCTCCTTGTAAGTAAAGCTGTAAGTGCCGGTGGGAGTGCCGTCGTTCTTGCCGGAGACAACGTCAGACTCCAGGAACAGCTGTCCATCCTTGTAAAAGTACAGGTGCTGGGCGGTGAGGTTGACCTCAATATAGGTGTCACCGTAGTCTCTGGCGGCGCCCACGCCCAGAGCGGCGGCCTGCTGACGCCAGACCGGCTCCCGGACACCGCTTTCCTTGTTCAAAATCATCTCCGCCAGTGCCTCGGCCTCTGCCGGCTCATCCATCCACCAGCCGTAGTCGCCGCCCTCTACCGTGATCTCCTGACCGTAGGAGGTCGTAAAGGTACGGTTGGCATAGATGGTGTTGTAGTCGTGACCTAATGTCCGCACGAAGGCGGCAACCTTGGTTTCGTCCAGCGTGGCGTTGCCCTCGTCGTCGAAGGAGAGCCAGTCCACCAGCTGCTGGCCGGTGACCTCAATGGTATCAGGACCCATCTCGTAGGTGATCCGAATGCCCAGATACTCATTCAGCTGAGCGGCCTGCGCCTGAAGCCCGGGATCATCCGACGTGACGGAGGGGGCGACATAGCAGCCCAGTGCCTCCAGATCCAGCTCCGGCTGCATGGTCGCAATGGCGTTTTGAATGGCGGGGAGGAGGATGGACTGATCCACCAGATTGCCCAGCACCTCCGGTACCACCTCTACGCCGCCTGCCTCAGCGTTGAAGCCGGAGAGATAGGCATCCCTGGGCGGGGTGGAGGCGGCGGAATTCATACAGTGGAGATTGGTGATGACCTCGGTGAGCTTCGCGGTGTCGTAGGAGAACATGGTCTCTACCGTCATGGGGTAGGAGCGACTGCCCAGCACGGCCAGCGGCCATGCCCAGTGGTTCTGCTCGTTCAGCAGCTCCTCCAGCTTTCCGTTGAAGGTCAGCGTCAGGTCAATCTCCTCGCCGGTGATGGTCTCGGTGACGCTGTCGCGCTCAATGAGGGTGAGGGCGTAATCGCCCTGACTGTCCTCCAGCGCCCGCTCTGCCTGAGAGACAGTCATGCCGGAGACGTCCACGCCGTTGACGGTGGAGCCGGGCAGGAACATGGACTGATAGCGCTTGGAGACCCCGGCAAAGAGCCCGAAAGCGATGAGCAGAAGCCCCAGCAGGATGGAGAGAACCACCAACAGGGGCGAACCAATGCGGCGGGGTGCTTGTGTGGGCATAAATACACATCCTTTCACACAGATGTTCAAATCAAAATTTCCGTTGGCGGAAAACGCCGATATGTGACATCTTAGCACAGATCCCCCCTGCCGTCAAACGGAGAAGGGCGGGAATGAAAAAGCTTTCAGAAAATTTAAAAATTGGTGTCTCTGTCCCGGCGTTTCCCGGTTGACAATTTGCATCGGCACATATAAGATACGCATATAAGATGCTGACGACGAGGACAGAAGGGAGTGGGTATGATGAAGCTGATCCTTGCCATTGCCAAGCTGGGGCTGCGGCTGCTGTATCTGCCCTGTAAGCTCTTTCCTGTTCAGAACAAAGTGGTCATGCTCTCCCGGGAGTCGGACACGGAGCCTATCGACTTCGTCCTCCTGCGGCAGGAGCTTGCCCGTCGGGCGCCGGAGACAAAGGTGGTCTCCTTTTGCCGAAAACAGACGAAAAAGACCAATCCCTTTACATACTGCGTCTTTCTCTTTCGCAGTCTTTACCATATTGCCACCGCGTCCGTAGCCGTGACGGATACCTATTCCATCCCTCTGTGTGTCTTAAAGCACAAAAAACAGCTGAAAATTATCCAGATCTGGCACGCCGTTGGCGCCGTCAAGCAATTTTCCTATCAGTGCCTGGATCGGCCGGGGGGACACACCTCCCAAATGGCGCGCCAAATGGCCATGCACCGCAACTACGACTATATTTTCTGTACCAGCGAGGCGACCCGGAAAATCTATGCCCGGGCCTTTGATACGGAAATGGAAAAGATCCTGCCCGTGGGCATGCCCAGGGTGGACTATATCCAACGGCCTAACCGGTCACTGCGGGAGCGGTATCTGGCGGAGCATCCGGAGCTTGCGGGCAGACGCATTGCCCTCTATCTCCCCACCTTCCGGGAGGGACTGGACGAGGGCGTCCGGGCGCTGGTGCAGGCGTCAGAGGCGTACAGGGACACGGTCGCCCTTCTGGTCAAGCCCCATCCTCTCTCCCAGCTTCACCTTTCTGAGGAGCATCGAACGGCGAAAGGCTGGTCTACCTATGACCTGATGAAGGTCTGCGACGTGGTCATCACTGACTATTCCGCCTCCTCTCTGGAGGCCAGCCTTCTCCATAAGCCGGTCTACTTCTATCTCTTTGACAAGGACGAGTATGTCGCCCGGCAGGGATTGAACATCGACCCGGAGCAGGAGCTGCCGCTGGCGAGCTTCCGGGAGGCGGCGCAGCTGATGGGCGCTGTGGCGCTGGGCGGCTATGACCAGGGAGCGCTGGAGGAGTTTAAAAACCGGTATATTGAGACGGCAGAGACCGACAATACAGGGGCGATTGCGGACTTTTTGTGCCAATTTTTGCCTCAAAACGCTCCGGCAGAGCACGAGGCGGTGGGTTAAGTACAGGAGTTTTTCCGTAAGGGCGGCTCCTGTATTTTGTACGTCCTGTAAAATCAGAAGATTTCATAGGGGAATGTAATTGCATTGTTTGTGGAATTATGGTATGATAAGTCGTATTTTAAACGGAAATTGATAACTGGGAGGTTGCGGCTGTGAAAAAGGTGATCACCTACGGCACATTTGACCTGCTCCATTACGGGCACATCAATTTGCTGCGCCGAGCCAAGGCGCTGGGAGACTATCTCATCGTGGCGCTGTCCACAGATGAATTTAACTGGAACGAAAAGCATAAGAAGTGCTATTTCAGCTACGAGCAACGCAAGCAGCTGTTGGAGGCCATCCGCTATGTGGATCTGGTCATTCCTGAGACAGGCTGGGAGCAAAAGTCCGGCGACGTCAGAGAGTTCCGGGTTGACACCTTCGTCATGGGCGACGACTGGGAGGGGAAGTTCGACTTTCTCAGGGAGCAGTGTGAGGTGGTCTACCTGCCTCGGACGCCGGAGATCTCGTCTACCCAGATCAAACGGGATCTGGGGCGCTGAGGGAGTGAACATATGAATACGGTATCAAATGAGTTGCAGGAGCGCAAGCGGCACAATTTAGGCTGGGTTCTGTTCGCCCTTTCTGCGGTATTTTGGGTGATGAACCGATACCGCAGCCAAAGCATCGCCATGGCGGGCTATGCCTTTACCTCGCTCATCGCTTTTCCTGGCCTTTTTGCCCTGCTGGGCTGGGAGGCCAAAGAGCGGGCAAAGCAGCGGGATGGGCTGATTGCCTCCGGCATCGGCATGATCCTTTTGGGCTATGCCCAGAAGGTGGCGCTGTTCTGGGTGGAGACGATTCTGGGCAGAGCGCCTGCCTTCCATCCCTTCTCCACTTCCGGCGCACCCTGGTTCTTTCTGGTGGGCGGTGTCTACCTGATTCTGGCAGGCGTCGTGCGAAAGAAAGCCTGGATGAAGCGCTGGCTTTTGCCGCTGACGGTGCTGCTGGGGCTGGGCATCGGCGTCATTAAGCACATCGGAGACGATTTGTGTCTGAGCCGTATCCTGGTCTACCTCCCCTTCTTTGTGCTGGGCTTCCAGCTGAATGTGGAGAAATTGGAGCAGTGGAGCCGGTCGGTACGGAATAAGCTGCTCTCTCTCGGAGCTTTGGGCGGCGCCGCTGCCTTTTGCCTGCTCTGCCGCTCCAAGTGGGGGGCGCTGCGGGGCCTGATCGACGGCAACAAGGCATATACCAGCATCGGCGGTATCACCCGGATCCGTCTTGGCCCGTTCTATCGGCTGAGCTATTATCTGGCGGCCGCTGTCCTTTTGCTTGCCGTTTATTGTCTTGTCCCGGCGTGCAAGGTGCGGCTTTTTTCGGAGCAGGGAAAACGGTGGAAATCCGGTTATTTCTGGTTCTCGGTGACGGTGCTGCTTATGACGCTGCCTTTGGGAGGCGGGCTCTCTCTGTGGGGCGCTGTGGCTGCGGGGCTGCTGTGCCTTGCGGGACTTGTGATTGCCCCCTCCAAGTGGATGAACCGGCTGCCGGACGCCATTTTGAACGCCCCGGAGCGGCTTCAGAAGGAGGTGCCGGAGCAGCAGGCGCCGGAAAATGCCCTGCATCGGGGCTCCTTCTATCAGCGGCATCGCTGGGGCATCCGGCTGACTGCCATTTACACCGGGTGTTTTCTGGTGGCGGCGATGGGCTTCGTGTTTCCCTTCTTCGCAAACGATTCGTCGCTGGTGTGGCAGATGGACGGCCTGCACCAGCAGTATCCGCTGTTGCTCTACACCAAGCGCTATCTGCTTGAGACATTCCAGCATTTCCTGTCCACCGGAGCGTTGCGTTTTCCCCAGTGGGATTTCACCATGGGCTTCGGTATGCCGGTGGCGGACAATATCCGGAGGGAGCCTTTCGCTCTGCTCTGCTTCTTTGCCACAGAGAAAAATCTGGAGGTGCTTTTTGACGTCATCACCGTACTGCGGATGTATGTCTGCGGCCTGAGCTTCCTGTGGTACTGCAAGGTGATCGGCAAGCGGGAGCAGGGCCCCATCGTGATGGGCGCGCTGGTCTATGTGTTTTCCGGCTTCGGCATTCTGGCCGCCATTCGGCAGCCGTCTTTTGTCACCACCATGATGACCTATTTCGTCATCATGCTCATCGGCGTGGAGCGCTATCTCCAAAAGAAGAAGCCGGCGCTCTTTGTGGCAATCGTATTCCTGCAATTTTTCAACAACTATTACGCCACCTATATCAACAGCCTGCTCATGGCGATCTACCTGCTGCTGCGGCTGTGGATGCTCTATGGCAAGGACATCAGATCCTCCGTGCGGAGCATCATCAGGCTGGTGGGCTATTACCTCTGGGGCATGATGCTGTCTATGGGCACCCTTCTGCCCACGATGATCTCCTTCCTGTCCTCCGGACGGAGCGGGGGAGAGATGAATACGCCGGCCTTTTACAGCAAGACCTATTACCTTAAGCTGCTGACCGGATTGAATCTGGAGGCGGGCGGCTCCGGCTACCGCGCCTTCGTCAGCTTTGCCAGCATGGCTCTGCTGGCCTGTGTGCTGCTCTTCCTCAAGCGGAGAAAGGAACTGCGCCCCTTGAAGATTGCCGTCTGCATTGCGGCGGTGTTCATCTGCCTGCCCATCTTCGGGTCGATCTTCAACGGTTTCAGCTATGTGACCAATCGCTGGTGCTATGTCATCGGCTTTCTGATGGGGCTGATCCTGGTGGAGCTGACACCGGAGCTGCTCCGTCTGGGCAGACGGGAGCGGCTGGGACTCACCGTGTTCACTGTGGCTTACGGCGCAGTTGTGGTGGCCAATGAGGACGGACTGACCAAAGAACGGTATATGGGATTGGTGGTACTGGGTCTGACCACGATCCTGATCCTGATGCTCCGGGAGTTTGTGCCCGGCAGACGCCTGCAGACGGCGGTGCTGGCACTGGCAACTGTGGTGAATGTGACGTTCAGTACCGCTGTTGCCATCCTGCCGGAGTTCGGAAACTACAATGCCGAAAATGCGATTGCGGGCAAGGTGGATACCGCCCTTGCCGGCAGTATGCGGGCGGGACTCAGCGTCATTGACGATGACAGCTTCTACCGCATTGCCCGTCCGTTGAGCCGGTCGAACCAGAGTCTGCTGCTGGATTATTACGGCGTCAACACCTACTACAGCGTGCTGGACGGGAAAATCAGTGATTTCTATGTGGGTATTGGACTGAATACCCAGTACCAGACCTTCTGCATCGGCGGACTGGACGAGCGGTCTGCGCTGACAGAACTGGCCTCGGTGAAGTACTATGTGACAAACACCCAACGCATTGCTCCCTATGGGTTCCGGCTGGCGGAGACCGTCAAGGACGAAGAAACCGGTAAGGATCAGGCATATGTGTATGAAAATCCCTACGCATTGCCTCTGGGATACACCTACACCAGCTATCTGTCTCAGGTGGATTATGACAATCTGAGTCCGCTGGAGCGTCAGCAGGTCATGTTGGATCACGTTGTCTGGGACGGCGGCAGCAGCCTGCTGGAGAAGGGAGAGGTGGAATTCCGGGAGGAGCGGATCCCCTGCACCATCTCCAAAACGGAAAATATGGACTTTGATGAGACGGAAAAGACCATCTCCACCGGGGACGGCGCTGCTCTGACGCTGACGTTTGAGGGCAAGCCCAACTGCGAGACCTATCTGGTGATCGAGGGCCTGCGGGATACTGCCAGCGGATCCAGCAAAAGCACCGTAAGAGCCACTATGAACGGCATTACCAAGGAGTCGGCGCTTTACAGCAAGTCGAGAAACTATTATTTCGACCGTGACGCTGTGACCTATCACTTTGGATACAGCGACGAGGCGCAGAATCAGTGCGTGGTTCGCTTTGCCTCCGGCCATGATATTGTGTACAAGGACATCTATGTGGTCTGCATCCCTGTGGAGCGCTATGAGACCCAAGCTGCCAAGCTGGGCGAGGTGGTTCTGGAGAACGTGGTGGAGCGGCATGACCGTATCTCCGGCACCATCGACCTGGAGGAAGGCCGTATGCTGGTATTCTCCATCCCGGCTGCCGACGGCTGGACAGCCTATGTCAACGGGGAGAAACGGCCGCTGGAGGTTGTCAACGAGATGTACTGGGGTCTGCTGTTGGAGCCGGGCAGCTATGAGATCGAGCTGCGCTATGTGCAGCCGGGGCATACGGCAGGCAATGTGATCTCTGCTGTGGCGTTTGCGGCACTGATCCCCGTGGCGGCAGGCGCTGTCCTGCGCCGCAGAAAAGAGAGACGGCAGGCGCGCAGCTGAGCGCGCCGCGAGAAGAATTGGAGGTAATGAGTATGATTCCGTTCAATATTCCGCCCCATACGGGGAAAGAGCTGGACTATATGGCTGAAGCTGTGCTGGTCAACCATAAGCTCTGCGGCGACGGCCCGTTTACCAAGCGGTGCCATAGTCTGCTGGAGGAGCAAACAGGGGCGGCGAAGGTGCTGCTCACCACCTCCGGCTCCCATGCGCTGGAGTTGGCGGCGCTGCTGTGCGACCTGAAGCCCGGTGACGAGGTGATCCTGCCCTCCTATACCTTTGTCTCCACCGCCAATGCCTTTGTGCTGGTGGGTGCGGTACCGGTGTTTGTGGACATCCGGCCGGACACCATGAACATCGACGAGACCAAGATCGAGGCGGCCATTACCGACCGGACAAAGGTCATCTGCGTCGTCCACTATGCCGGCATCGGCTGCGAGATGGACACCATTATGGACATCGCCCGCCGCCACGGCCTGAAGGTGGTGGAGGACGCCGCCCAGGGCGTCAACGCCTTTTACAAGGGAAAGGCGCTGGGCACCATCGGCGACTTCGGCTGTTATTCCTTCCATGAGACGAAAAACTATTCCATGGGCGAGGGCGGCGCCGTCCTTGTGAATGACCCTGCCCTCATCGAAAAAGCGGAGATCATCCGGGAAAAGGGCACCAACCGCTCCCGCTTCCTCCGGGGACAGGTGGATAAATACACCTGGGTGGAGTACGGCTCCTCTTATCTGCCCAGCGAGCTGAATGCCGCCCACCTGCTGGCTCAGCTTGAGGTGGCGGATGTGGTGAATGACGACCGGCTCCGCACCTGGCATACCTATCGGGAGCAGCTGCAGCCCCTGGCGGATCAGGGCTTGCTGGATTTTTTACAGCCCCCTGCCGAGTGTACCCACAACGCCCATATGTTTGCCGTCAAGCTGAAGGATCTGGAGGAGCGGACTGCCTTCACCCAGTTCCTCAAGGAGCAGGGCGTGACCGTCTCCTTCCACTATGTGCCGCTGCACACCGCTCCCGCCGGCCAGCGGTTTGGCCGGTTCCACGGTGAGGATGTCTATACGACAAAAGAGAGCAATCGCCTGACCCGTCTGCCCATGTTCTATCACATGGACGAGGAGACCCAAAGCCGGGTGATTGACGCGATTTATGCCTTTTTCGGTCAAAAACGATAAGGAGAGAGAAGGACAAGATGGAACAACAGCGGATCAGTTTTGTCATTCCCTGCTATGCCAGTGAGAACTCTGTCGCTCTGGTCATCCAGGAGATCCGGGACACCGTGGCGCAGAGGCTGGAGTATGACTATGAGATCGTAGCCGTCAACGACTGCTCTCCGGACAATGTGCTGGAGGTGCTCAAGGCCGAGGTAGCGGCAGATCCAAAGGTAAAGGTGCTTGATCTGGCCAAAAACGGAGGCCGTCACTGTGCGCTCATGGCGGGCTATCATGTAACTACCGGCGACTATGTGGCCTGCCTGGATGACGACTGCCAGTGCCCTATGGATCGCTTCTGGGATCTGATGGCGCCGGTAGAGCACGGGGAAGCTGACGTTGCCATCGCCAAATATGTGAAGAAGAAGGAAAGCGGCATCAAGAATCTGGGCAGCTGGGTCAACGATGTCGGCTCAACCTGGCTGCTGGGCAAGCCGAAGGATCTGCATTTTTCCAATTTTGCAGTCATGCGCCGATTTGTGCGGGATCAGGTGATTAAATATCAGAACCCCTATCCCTACGTCTCCGGGCTGATGTTTCAGGCATCCTCCCGGGTGGTCAACGTGGTCATGGAGGATCGGGAGCGCACCATCGGTCAGGGGCACTATACCCTGCGCAAGTCTCTTTCCCTGCTGACCAACGCTTTTACGTCCTTTTCCATCAAGCCGCTGCGGCTGGCCATTTATGTGGGCTGCTTGTGCGCCCTGATCGGGTTTATCTACGGCATTTGGACGATCGTGCACCGGCTGCTGCATCCGATGGTAATGGCGGGTTACAGCTCCATGATGGCGGTGCTGCTCTTCCTGGGCGGCATGATTATGATCCTGCTGGGCATCATCGGAGAATATATCGGCCGCATTTATATTAGTATCAACAATGCCCCTCAATTTGTGGTGCGCCAGAGTTTCAACGTGGAACAGGCGCCGTCTGTGGAGGTACAATGAGATGAAAAAAATTCTGATACTGGGCGCCGGTATCTATCAGGTCCCTCTGATTGAAACGGCGAAAAAAATGGGATATTACACCATTGTGGCCAGCATTCCCGGAAAATACCCCGGCTTTGCGCTGGCGGACAAGGTCTACCATGTCAATACTACGGATACCCGTGCGCTGGAGCAGATTGCCGTGGACGAGGGCGTCAGCGGCGTCTGCGTCAGCGGTACCGATGTCTGTATCCCCGCCCAAGGCTACCTCTGCGACAAGCTGGGCTTCGTCGGCCCGGGAGAGCAGGCGGCCCATCGGGCCCAGGACAAGCTGCTGATGAAAAAAGCGTTTCAGGAGCAGGGCGTTCGTACCGCCTATTTTGAGTATGTGGATGTGGCCAACAGCGATCCCCGGGACATCTGCGGGAGAATCGGCTATCCGGTCATTTTCAAGGCGGTGGACTCCTCCGGCAGCCGGGGCATTACCCGGGTCAACGGCCCCGAGGACATCGCCTACGCATGGCAGGCTGTGCGGGACAATACCCGGTCAGACCACTACCTGGTGGAAAAGTACTTGACCGGCAGCGAGTTCGGCGCCCAGGCCTGCGTGCGAAACGGCAAGCTGGAATTTATCCTGCCCCACGGCGACTATGTGTTCCAGGGAGATACCGGCGTGCCCATCGGACATTTTGCCCCCTACGATATGGGAGAGGAGATTATTGCCGACTGCAAGGAGCAGCTGGCGCTGGCGGTAAAGGCGCTGGGCATTGACAACTGCGCCATCAACGCCGACTTTATTCTCTGCGAGGGCAAGACCTACGTGCTGGAGATCGGCGCCCGTGCCGGGGCGACGGGTCTGGTGGAGATGACCAGCCTTTACTACGGTTTTGACTATTATGAGAAGATCGTCCAGCTGTGCATGGGCGAGAGCGTGGACTTTACTCCGGTGCTGAAAACGCCGCAGCCCAATGTGACCATGCTCTTCTGCTCCGACCAGACCGGTACGGTAAAGGAGATCGACACCAGCGCTGTGGAGCCGGATGACCGCATCATTAGCCTCAGCTTCGACGTGGAGCCGGGAGATCAGGTGCGGAAGTTCCGCAAGGGGCCGGATCGGTTTGGCATGATCGTCACTGTCGGAGACACGGTGGAGGAGGCCAAACAGGTCATGCGCCGGGCAATGGATCAGGTTAAAGTAGTGCTTGAGTAAGGAGAGAGTGAGACTATGTCATACGCATCCGATCGTAAAAGGGAAAACCTGCTCATGATGCAGGCGTTGGCCGGGCTGGAGAAAAAGCCCCCTAGGAATTTGAAGAAGGTAAAGGAAAAACAGGACAAGCTGGTACACGAGCTGATGCTCCGAGCCTATGATATTCCGTTTTACCGCAAACGGTTTGAGGAGACGGGCACCACGCCGGAGGACTACCACACTGCGGCTGACCTCTATCAGTTTCCCATCATGACCAAGGAGCAGCTGAGAGACTGGATGGACGAGGAGCTGGAGGGGAACCCGGAGAAATATAAGGACTGGCACATCAACCCCACCAGCGGCTCCACGGGAAAGCCCCTCAAGACGTTGTTCTCCCCCAGAGAAAACGCAATCGTCCACGCCAACTGGCTGCGGGTGCTGATGATGGGCGGTTATGTCCCTGTTGTCCATAAAAACCTCCACCGCCCCAACTCTCTGCATACCGTCACCGGCGGCAAAAAGACGCTGGGACAGAAGCTGGTGGATCTCCGCTGGAAGGAGATGTCCGACTCCATCAAAAACCGCATCCCCAGCGAGCAGCTTTTGAAGGAGATCAACGACTACAAGCCCTATTTTCTCTACACCCATAAAAATGTGCTGGTTCGTGTGGCCAAATACGCCAAGGAGAACCATATCCCCCTGTGGCAACCCAAGCTCTACGCCCCCATCAGCGAGATGCTGGATCACCAGTCCGAGCAGCTGCTGCTGGAGATGTTCGGCCCCGGCCTTCTGAACGCCTACGGACTGTCCGAGGTAGGCAGCTGCGCCACCCGGCTGCCCGGCAGCAGGGAATTTGTGGTCAACAGTGATACCCACGTCATCAATATTTATGCCGACGACGGCAAGCCCGCCGATCACGGCATGGCGGTGGTGACCCCGCTGTTTAAGACGGATCTCCCCATCATCAACTACGCCACCTATGACCGCATGGAGTCCTATCAGAAGGACGGTATCCGGTTTATCACCAAACTCCACGGCCGCATGAATGACGTCATCCGCCACAGGGACGGCTCCGTCACCGAGTGGGGCAATATTGAGGTGGTGGTCAACTACGCCACCAATCTGGACATCGTTCAGAGCCGGTTTATTCAGAAGAGCTACGACCTGATCCTGATTCAGGCGGTGAAGGATCCGGCCTCCAAGCTCTCCAACGAGGAGATCGAGGCACGGTATACCGAGAAATTCGCCCCGGTGCTGAACAACGAGTTCCGATTTGAGTACGAGTGGCGGGAGGAGATTCCTGCCGACCCCAACGGGAAGCTGCGGATGATCGTCTGCGAAATAAAGGATCAATAATGCTGGATCAGTTTCTGAATCAAAAGCGGAATATCTACATGATGGCGCTGGCGGCGATTTTCTGTGAGAGCTTTTCCTCCGTCTTTTTGAAACTGGCCGGCGGCCAGCCGTTTCTCAGCCTGCGGTATCTCTTCTTCTACGGCGCTGCTGTGGCGGTCATGGGCATTTACGCCGTGGCGTGGCAGTTGATTTTGGAAAAGCTGCCGCTGACCACTGCCTACCTCCGAAAGGGCGTCACCTATGTCCTCATCTTTGTCTGGGCGGCGCTGATCTTCGGAGAGCGGATCACGATACAGCAGGTGATCGGCATTGCGATCATTATTGCGGGAATGGTGGTGAGTATGCGGGATGATCACTAGTTACCTGTTTGCCATCGGGGCAGTCGTCATCGCTTCTGCCTCTCAGGTGCTTTTGAAGAAAAAAGCCAGCGACGCACCCAAGCGTTTTTGGAAGAAGTTTTTAAACGGACCGGTTCTTCTGTCCTACATCCTGCTCTTTATCTCCATGGCGCTCAACTCCCTGGCGCTGCGGGAGATGGATGTGGCGGTGCTGCCCTGCATCACGGCCACGTCCTTCCTGTGGATCATGCTCCTATCCGCCATCTTTCTGGGGGAGAAGCCCACCCGAAACAAGATCATTGGCATCGCCATGATCCTTGCCGGTGTGGTGGTCTCCCATCTCCAATTTTAACCAAAGGAGGAACTCCTGATGAAAGGCATCATTCTGGCCGGCGGCTCCGGTACCCGACTCCATCCGATCACAAGAGGCGTCTCCAAACAGGCACTTCCTATCTACGATAAGCCCATGATTTACTACCCGCTCTCTACCCTCATGCTGGCGGGCATCCGGGAGGTGCTGATTATCTCCACCCCGAGAGATCTGCCTGTTTTTGAGGAGATTTTGGGCGACGGCAGCGATATCGGCATGAAGCTGGAGTATGCCGTGCAGGAGCAGCCAAACGGTCTTGCCGAGGCATTTATCATCGGCGCCGACTTTATCGGAGACGACCGGGTGGCGCTGGTACTGGGAGACAACGTGTTTTACGGAGCGGGCTTCGTCTCCGCCTTGGAGCGGGCCTCTCGGGTGAAGGAGGGCGCCGTCATCTTCGGCTATCCCGTCCGCAACCCCAGAGAGTTCGGCGTGGTGGAGATGGACGAGAACGGAAATGCCGTTTCCCTGGAGGAAAAGCCGAAACGTCCCCGGAGCAATATGGCAATCCCCGGCCTCTACTTCTACGACAACGACGTGGTGGAGATCGCCAAAAATCTCAAGCCCTCCCTCCGGGGGGAGCTGGAGATCACCTCGGTGAACAATATTTACCTCCAACGGGGCAAGCTGAAGGTCTTTCGGTTTCCCCGGGGCATGGCGTGGCTGGACACCGGTACATATGACGGACTTTTGGAGGCGGCTCGGTTTGTCTCCATCATTCAGAAGCGGCAGGGGCTGTACGTCTCCTGTATTGAGGAGATCGCCTATAATCAGGGCTGGATCGACCGGGAGCAGCTGCTGAAACTGGCGGAGCCTCTGAGCAAGACGGACTATGGAATTTATTTGAAAGAGATAGCAGGTGACTGATATGAAAAACATTCTTGTGACCGGAGGCGCCGGGTTCATCGGCTCCAACTTCGTCCACCTCATGCTGGAGCGGGGCGGTTTTGAGCGGCTCATCAATCTGGATGCCCTGACCTATGCCGGCAATCTGGACAACCTCTCCGACATTGAAAACGATCCCCGCTACACCTTTGTGAAGGGCGACATTCGTGACGCAGAGCTGATCGCCAGCCTCTTTGTACAGTACGAAATTGACACGGTGGTGAATTTTGCCGCCGAGAGCCATGTGGACCGTTCCATCACCGACCCGCTGAGCTTCGTCTCCACCAACGTGGTGGGTACGCAGACGCTGCTGGATGCGGCGAAGAACCACTGGAAGGTGGATCCCACGGACAAGTATTCCAACCAGTACAAGCCGGGCGTCAAGTATCTTCAGGTCTCCACAGATGAGGTCTATGGTGCGCTGGGCAGGGAGGGCATGTTCCGCGAGACGACCCCTCTCTCTCCCAACAGTCCCTACTCCGCCTCCAAAGCCAGCGCCGATCTGATGGTGCGGGCGTATCACAACACCTTCGGTCTCCCCTGCAACATCACCCGCTGCTCCAACAATTACGGACCCTATCAATTCCCGGAGAAGCTGATCCCGCTGATGATCAACAACGCCAAGGCGGGGAAGAGCCTGCCGGTCTACGGCGATGGCATGCAGATTCGGGACTGGCTCCATGTGAAGGATCACTGCGCCGCCATTGCCACCGTACTGGAAAAGGGCGTGGACGGCGAGATCTACAACATCGGCGGCAACAATGAGAAGGCCAATATCTATATCGTCAAGCTGATTCTGGAGACACTGGGCAAGGGCGAGGAGCTCATCACCCACGTAAAGGATCGCCCCGGCCATGACCGGCGGTATGCCATCGACAATACGAAAATCACCACCCAGCTGGGCTGGGCGCCGGCCTACACCTTCGAGGAGGGGATTGCGGAGACGATTCAGTGGTATTTGTCCCATCAGGAGTGGATGGACAAGATCCTCTCCGGCGATTATCAGAACTACTACGAGCGGATGTACAAAAACGCGTAATACGGACAGACCACCCTTCTTTGCGGGAAGGGTGGTTCTATTATGTAAGAATCTTTACGAGCCCGCCGGAATTACGCTTCCGGCGGGCTCACGGCCAACGCTGCCCAGCAAAAGGAAAGGAACATCCCTTGTGATTTGCAGCGGCGCCCATCCGCCAAAAGGCATCCGGGATTTTACGGCCTATTCCACAGCCGTGGACTTTCTGCGAACTGCTGAGCAGTTGTAGAATCATGCCGTAAAGACAGGCGGGGTTGTCCCTCTCTGTCAGTCCGACAATCACAGGTTGGGGACATTGCCCCGCTCTGTCGTCTCGCCAGCTGTTGGTTTCAGTATGTCCCCATTCGACAAAACCATTCCTCAAAGAGACTGGAATATTTGACCAATCAAATGAAATAAAATGGATGTAACAACGCTTGCGGGAGGATGTGAGAACGATGCAGGAGCCTGCACTGTGGGCTGCGGGATTGCTGGGCGTTGCCTGCGTCCTGCTGGTCTTTCGAAAGGCGGCAAAACAGCTGATTTTGCTGGCACTGCGTACGGCGGCGGGCGGCGTGTTTCTGACGCTGATTGCTCCGCTGGGCAGTTGGATGGGGTTTACGCTGGGAGTGAATCTGTTCAATGCACTGGTTTTGGGGGTGTTGGGACTGCCGGGACTGGGGCTGCTCTTGCTCCTGCGATGGAGCTGCCTTTGAGGGCAGATTTACCCTCCAAAGGCGGTCGTACGCGGAAAAAGAAAAATGAAAACGAGTATTTAAGAGAATGGAAGAGAATAAAAGAGGAAATAAGAGAATTTACCTTAGTAAATAAAAAATCCTGTTGACAGGAAAAAGTTGCTGTGATATAAATATATCTGCGCGGTTTGTGCCCTTTCCCACTCACAAACAGCAGGAATGAAAGTATTTTATCATACGACCGATAAGAACGTTTGGAGGTTCGCACCATGTCCACTTTTATGGCTAAGAAGGAGGACGTCGTCCGCAACCTGACCGGCAAGAAGCTGACCCAGAAGTACTATCGCCATCACTCCGGCTGGACCGGCGGTCTGAAGGAGATCCAGTACAAGAACCTGATGGCCAAGCGTCCCGAGTTCGCTGTGGAGCTGGCCGTCAAGGGCATGCTGCCCAAGAACAGCCTTGGCGCTGCTGCTCTGCGCCGTCTGCGCGTCTACAAGGGCGCTGAGCACGGCCATGAGGCACAGAAGCCCATCGTCGTAGAATAAGGGGAGGTAACCGAAAATGTATCAGAGCAAGAAGCCCTATGTTTACGGCACTGGCCGCCGCAAGTCCTCTGTTGCCCGTGTTCGCCTGTATGAGGGCGGCACCGGCTCCATCGTCATCAATGGCCGGGATATCGACGATTACTTTGGCCTGGATACCCTGAAGCTCATCACCCGTCAGCCTCTGGCCCTCACCGATCTGCTGGGCAAGGTGGACGTGGTTGCCACTGTCACCGGCGGCGGCGTCACCGGTCAGGCCGGCGCTCTGCGTCACGGCATCGCCCGTGCTCTGCTGGAGCTGAATCCTGACTATCGTGGTGCCCTGAAGAAGGCCGGTTTCCTGACCCGCGATCCTCGTATGAAGGAGCGTAAGAAGTACGGCCTCAA
>CACYLC010000038.1 GCA_902775105.1 Oscillospiraceae bacterium | reverse complement strand
CTCCCAGACAGAGAAGATTCTCTTCCCCATTGTGGTCACCATCATCACCTGTCTGGTGCTGCCCTCCGTGGCCTCCCTGCTGGGCTGCCTGATGCTGGGTAACCTGTTTAAGGAGTGCGGCGTCACCGACCGTCTGTCCGACACCGCTCAGAACGCTCTGATGAATATTGTCACCATCTTCCTGGGCATCTCCGTAGGCGCTACTGCCACTGCGGATCAGTTCCTGAGCGCCGAGACCCTCAAGATCATTCTTATGGGTCTGACCGCCTTTATCTTTGCCACTGCCGGCGGTCTGCTCATCGGCGACCTGATGTATGTCATCACGAAAGGCAAGATCAACCCCCTCATCGGCTCTGCCGGCGTTTCCGCCGTGCCGATGGCCGCCCGTGTCTCTCAGGTGGAGGGTCAGAAGTGGAATCCCTCCAACTTCCTGCTGATGCACGCCATGGGTCCCAACGTGGCCGGTGTCATCGGCTCCGCTGTGGCGGCCGGTTTCCTGCTGGCTGTGTTCGGCGGCTGATCTCCCACAATTAAGCCAAAAATCCCGCTTCCCTCGGGGAGCGGGATTTTTCTGTTTGCAAAAAACCGCCCTGCCGAACTTGGCAGGACGGTTTATGTCCGTAAGTTACAGATATTTCTTGATGCCGTCAGTGGCGCTCTCCGGCTCGGCGGAGATGGTGACGGTGAACTTCAGGCCGTTCTTGTCGCTGAAGCGATCCAGCCACTCCAGGAAGTCCTCCACCTGAACGTTGTCCTTGGCGGGAACGATCTTGCCCAGATTGTCCACAAAGACATGGGTGATGTCGTAATTGCCTGCGTATAGGCCGCTGACGAAGCCCTTCAGCGCCTCGAAGGAGGGCAGATAGAAGTCGCTGGCCTCAATGAGACGGATATGATAGTGGATGTCATAGACCAGCTCCCGATCCCACTCGATGCAGACCACGTTACCGTGCTCGGTGAGAATGGCGGAGTTGATCAACTCGATCAGCTGCTTTGTTTTGCCGGAACCCTTGGGATCCATAATGACTCTAACCATGGTTCAGTCACTCCTTTAATTGATGCGATTCTCCTGGGGAGCATTCCCGCCGGAGGAGCAGCGCCTGTGACGCTGTGCCACTTGGGGTGTCTATGGGGATATTCTAACATAAAGCCTTCCAAGATTCAACATCGTTTTGGAGGAAATTTAGAAAACTGTTTGACAAAGGGCATTCCTCTGTCTCTGTAATCGTTTACTTTCCGGCGTATTTTGTAGTATAATCTGGTCAGATGTCAAATCACCGCAAAGGAGTCACCGCCGATGAAACTGATCTCATGGAACGTCAACGGCCTGCGGGCCTGCATGAAAAAAGGATTTGAAGATTCCTTTTACGCCCTGAACGCCGATCTGTTCTGCCTGCAGGAGACGAAATTGCAGAAAGGGCAAATCGACCTCGACCTGCCGGGCTATGATCAATACTGGAACTACGCCGAGAAAAAGGGCTACTCCGGCACTGCCGTCTTTACAAGGCGTGAACCGCTCTCCGTCACCTACGGCATGGGTATGGAGGAGCACGACCACGAGGGACGACTGATTACGCTGGAGTTTGAGGACTTTTACTTCGTCTGCTGCTATACCCCCAACGCCCAGAACGAGCTGCGGCGCATTGAATATCGGATGAACTGGGAGGACGATCTGCGCGCCTATTTAATGGGACTGGACGCAAAAAAGCCCGTCATCTATACGGGAGACCTCAATGTGGCGCACCAGGAGATCGACCTGAAAAATCCCGGCCCCAACCGGGGCAACGCAGGCTTTTCCGACGAAGAACGAGGCAAGATGACCGCCCTCCTCTCCTCCGGCTTTACCGATACCTTCCGTTCCCTCTACCCCGACCGTACCGGTGCCTATTCCTGGTGGAGCTACCGCTTCCACGCGAGGGAGAACAACGCAGGCTGGCGTATTGACTACTTTATCGTCTCCGACCGGCTGATGGACCGAGTGACGCAGTCTGACATTTATCCGGAGATCCACGGCAGCGACCACTGCCCGGTGGGCCTGCAGATCGACCTGTGAGGCGGCAATGAACAAACGAGTCGTCTCCATTCAGGACATCTCCTGCGTCGGCCAGTGTTCCCTGACTGCCGCTCTGCCGGTATTGGCCGCCTGCGGGGTGGAGTGCGCCGTCCTGCCAACCGCCCTGCTCTCCACCCACACCGGGCCGGAGTTCACCGTGCCGACCAAGCTGGATCTCACCGAGGCGCTGCCCCGCATCCATCAGCACTGGAAGGAAAACCGCATCCCCTTTGACGCCATTGAGATCGGCTATCTGGGGTCTGAGCGCCAGATCGGCTTTGTCTCGGACTTTCTCTCTGATTTTCACGGCCCGGACACCATCGTCTTTCTCGACCCCGTCATGGGGGATCACGGGCGATTCTACTCCGGCTTTGACCGGGAGTATGCCCGTTCCATGGCTGCCCTCTGCGGAAAGGCTGACATCATTCTGCCCAATCTGACGGAAGCCTGCTTTCTGCTGGACAGGGAGCCGGTGGTCGGGTGCTATGATGTGACGTCTTGTCTCGACCTTGCCCGCCGCCTCACCGGGCTGGGCGCTCCCGCTGTGATCCTGACCGGGCTGGAGCTGGCAGACGGGCAGATCTCCAACCTGATCTATCGCCGGGAGACAGATGCCCACACGCTGATCTCCACGCCCAAGCTGCCCGGTCAGCACCACGGCACCGGCGACCTCTTCGCCTCCGCCTGTCTGGGGCGGCTGATGTGGGGAGACGCCCTCCCTGCCGCCGCAGAACGGGCCAGCGCCTTTGTCTCAGCCGCCATCGCCAATACAGAGCCGGAACATAAGTACGGCGTCCGCTATGAGGCATGTCTCCGGCTTTTGATGAACTAATTTTCACACAAAAACACCGTCAGGTCGTTGACCCGACGGTGTTTTGCGTAAAATCAGCCAGCCAGTGCTGCACCCAGCGCTCTGCACTCGTCCTCAGCGTCGCCGCTGGGCGCGTCGTTACAGATGACGCCATCCATGATCAGGAAAGCGCCGTCTGCCCGACAGGTGTCCTCCCAAGTGCGCATCCACTCGCCGTCGCCCCAGCCGTAGGAGCCGAAGAGGCCGATCTTCTTATTGGACAGCTTGCTCTCGCAGGACTGGAACATGGGCTCAAACTCGCTCTCCTCCAGCTGCTCGGCGCCCATGGCGGGGCAGCCGAAGGCCACGGCGTCAAAACCGTCCAGCAGGCTGCTGTCAAACTCGGCGGAAGTG
This sequence comes from Oscillospiraceae bacterium, assembly GCA_902775105.1. GTDB lineage: Bacteria > Bacillota > Clostridia > Oscillospirales > Oscillospiraceae > Onthomonas. The sequence goes on along the minus strand of CACYLC010000038.1, from coordinate 12,576 downwards.
AAGGAGCGAACCTCTGCTCCGGCGCTCTGGGCGCCCTCGGCCACCAGCTGCGCCATCTGCTCGGTATTGCCGGTGCCGCTCCAATAGACAACTGCTACTTTACTCATATGCCATTACCTCGTTTCTTTAAAATATGTCAAACAGCTACGGTAAGCTGTCGGACTGACCGTCCCTCCTGCCACAGTCTGCGGTAGACTGACCGGCATTTGGCGTACTGGGCGAACAATTTCTGCGCCGCCTCAGCGTCTCCATAGACCTTCCAGATCCCGGCGCATTTGCTGCACCGGCCGTTGCATCGGATAAAGCCCTCCACGTCCTCCAGCGGGTAGCCCAGGAAGATGCCGATCTCATGGGGAAATTCCTCACTGGAACAGACCCGGCACTGGAGATGCCACAGAACGCTTTCCAAATCCAGTCGAATATAACCGTACTCCGCCAGAAACCGGGCAATCTCCGGCCGATGCAGCAGCTTGACTAGCTGGCTTCTCCGGCAGAGATAAATCAGTGCTCTGTCCTTATGCACCCGAAGGACTCGGAGAAACAGCCCTTTCTCTGCCAAAAGTTCGTTCAGCCGCTCCAGCTGTTCCGTCAGCTCCTGCCGGGAGGCATAGGCGTAGTTAAACAAGCTCCCCACCTTGAGCGATGCCAGCGTAGGTGAACAAAATTCAATCAGATAGTCTTCCATCCCGCTTTCGCCTCCTTTGGGGTAAACTGCCCAATGTTGTCGCACTTTATGCAAATAGTTTGATATTTCTAACATTTTAGTTTTAGGAAAAGGCCGCCCTTTCGGTTAGCCTTTTCTAACTGCATAGAGTTTATCCCATGTCGGGCTGTTTGTCAAGTCTTTTTTCCGGTGTTTTCAGCTCGGCGTAGGTCGAGGCGATCACAACGGCGGAAATGACAGCGGTCAGGATGTCGGACACCGGCATGGAGTACAGCACGCCGTCCAGTCCGAAGAACACCGGCAGCAGCAGGGCAAAGCCCACGCCAAATACCACCTCACGCACCATAGAGAGGGCGGTGGAGGCGATTGCCTTGCCCAGAGACTGCATAAAGATGAAGGTCCCTTTGTTGACGCAGGCAAAAATCATCATGCACAGGTAGATACGGAAGGACTTGATGGCAAAATCGGTGTAGTAGACGCTCTCGTTGGCAGCGCCGAAGAGGGCGATGAGCTGGCGGGGAAACAGCTCGACGATGACCAGCGCCACAGCGCCGACGGCGGCCTCTGCAATGAGCAAATGCGTCAGAAGGCTCCTTGTGCGATCCTTCCGGCCGGCACCCACGTTATAGCCCACAATGGGGATGCAGCCCGCAGCCATACCCACAGAGATGGAGATGACGATCTGAAAGAACTTCATCACAATACCCACCACTGCCATGGGGATCTGCGCGTATTCCGGCTGACCAAACACGGCGTCCAGTGCGCCGTATTTTTGGAGCATATTATTGATAGCCGCCATGGCCGCCACGAGGGAAATCTGGGAGAGGAAGCTGCAAATGCCCAGCGGCAGGAATTTGCCCATAAGGGAGGCGCTGAGCTTGAAGCTGCTTTTTTCCAGCTTGACCGCTTTCATGTGGCAGAGATACCAGGTGGCGAGGGCCGCTGTCAAAATCTGCCCCAGCACAGTGGCAACGGCGGCGCCCATCATGCCCCAGTGGAAGAGATAGATAAAGAGGGGGTCGAGAATGAGGTTGACCACAGCGCCCAGCAGGGTGGAGAGCATGGCAAACTTGGGGCTGCCGTCAGAGCGGATGATGGGGTTCATGGCCTGACCGAACATATAAAACGGGACGCCCACCGTGATCCAGAAGAAGTACTCCTTGGCGTTAGCGAACGTCTCTTCATTGACCCGTCCGCCAAACATGGTCAGAATCGGCTCCTGAAAGAGGAGATAGAGGGCAGTGAGGACGAAACTGATCAGAATACACAGCACTACGGCGTTGCCGACGCTGCGGTGTGCCTTCTCCTGCTCTCCTGCCCCCAGACTGATACTGACATAGGCGCAGCCACCGTCTCCGATCATTACCGCCAGTGCCAGCGCTACCACCGTCAGCGGGAACACCACGGTATTGGCGGCGTTGCCGTAGGAGCCGAGATAGGTGGCGTTTGCAATAAAAATCTGATCAACGATGTTGTAAAGTGCCGCCACCAGCAGCGAGATGACGCAGGGAACGGCGTATTTCCCCATCAGGGTGCCGATGGGCTCTGTCTCCAAAAAAGCGTTGGATTTTCCTTCCATAAATCTTTCCTCCTGAAAAGCAAAAATGCGTAACCCCGGCGGCCCGGACTTACGCATCGCTGCAACACAGCATGATTTATTATATTTGTTTTCTGCGGAAAGTCAAGTATCTGTGTCCAAAACCGTCATAATACCCTTGAAAATCCCGTTTCCCGCCTCTCAGAATGAGAATTTTGACCACATTCTTTTTCGCCGCCCGCCGATTTTCCCGTTTGAACGCCCTCTCTCCAGACTAGAATAGAGGTGACTTGAACCACAGGAGGACGCAATATGGGTGAATGCACCTTTTCCGCCACCGCACAGGAGGCCATCGGCTATTCCAGAGAGATCGCCTGCAAGCTGGGGCACGGCTATGTAGGTTCGGAGCATCTGCTTCTCAGTCTGCTCCACTTTAATCAGGGCAAGGGGACGCAGCTGCTCTTTCAGCACGGCATCCGGGAGGTCTCCCTCCGCAAGACGGTGGTGCAACTGGTCGGCTCCGGCAGTCGGGGCGCCGGGCCGGAGCTGGGGCTGACCCCCTGCTGCCGTCATGTCATTCAGATGGCTGCCGAGGAGTGCGGGCGGCTCCAGGCGAAGGAGGTGACCACCGATCACCTGCTGCTGGGGCTGCTCCGGGAGCGCGAGGGCATGGCGGGCCTCATCCTCCGCCAGTCCGGACTGGACTGTCCCCTTGCCTACCGCCAGCTCACTGCCCTTCTGGGGGACGGCAGCGCCCCCTCCTCCCCTGCCCGCAGGCCGAATCGGGAGACAGAGACCCTGCGGGAGTCCCGCCTGTTGGATCAGTTCGGCAGAGATTTGACCCGGATGGCGGAAAACGGCCGTCTGGATCCCGTCACCGGGCGGGAGGCGGAGCTGGATCGCATGGTGCAGATCCTCTGCCGCCGGACGAAGAACAATCCCGTTCTGCTGGGCGATCCCGGTGTGGGCAAGACCGCCATTGCAGAGGCGCTGGCCCAGCGCATCGCCGCAAAGCAGGTTCCAACCGCCCTGCTGGACAAGCGCATCTTGTCCGTTGACCTGTCCTCCACCGTGGCGGGCACCAAGTACCGGGGAGAATTTGAGGAGCGGGTAAAACGCATCTTGCGGGAGGTGCAGCGATTGGGAAATATCATCCTCTTTATTGACGAACTGCACACCCTCATTGGTGCAGGTTCCGCCGAGGGTTCCATCGACGCTGCCGACATTTTAAAGCCCGCCCTCAGCCGGGGAGAATTGCAGGTCATCGGCGCCACGACGCAGGAGGAGTACCGCAAGCATATCTGTAAGGACGCCGCCTTGGCTCGCCGTTTTCAACCCATTCAGGTGGAGCCGCCTGACCGCAATACCGCCATCGCCATTCTCACTGCCCTCCGTCCCCGGTACGAGCAGCATCACCGGCTGACCATTACCCAATCTGCGCTGGAGGCGGCGGTAGACTACTCCATCCGGTACCTCCCCGACCGCTTTCTCCCGGACAAGGCCATCGACCTGATGGACGAGGCGGCGGCCCAGGTGCGGATCCGGCTGGAGACGCCCACAGAGCAGTATCGGACGCTGACCGAGAAGCATCAGGCCGTGCAAAAGCAGTTGGAAGAGACAATCCGCAAGCAAGACTTTGAGCAGGCCGCCCTCCTCCGGGACGCCGAGCTGAACTTCCGCCAGCAGCTCCACGAGGCAAAGAGCTGCCCCAAGCGTCTCCCGCCCCCAGAGGTACAGCCTGAGGACGTAGCTCAGGTCATCGCCCGATGGACGGGAATCCCCTTAGAGCGGATCACCCAACGCCAGGCAGATCAACTGCTCCATCTGGAACAATCCCTCCGCCGCCGGGTGGTGGGGCAGGAGGAGGCCATTCACGCCGTCTCCGCCGCCATCCGCAGGAGCCGGGCGGGCTTGCAGGAGGACACCCGCCCCATCGGCTGCTTTCTTTTTGCCGGCTCCTCCGGTGTGGGTAAGACAGAGCTGTGCCGGGCGCTGGCAGAGGCGCTGTTCGGCAGTCAGACCGCACTGCTCCGGCTGGACATGAGCGAGTATATGGAGGCGCACTCTGTCTCCCGGCTCATTGGCTCCCCTCCCGGCTATATTGGCCACGAGGAGGGCGGCAGGCTGACCGAGGCTGTCCGCCGCAGACCCTATCAGGTCATCCTGCTGGACGAGCTGGAAAAGGCTCACAACGATGTATGGAACCTGCTTCTCCAAATCATGGAGGAGGGTGTGCTCACCGACAGTCAGGGACAGACAGCCGATTTCCGCAACACGATTTTGGTCATGACCACCAACGCAGGCGGGGAGGAGCTGGCAAAAGCACGACGCCCTCTGGGCTTTGCCACGGCGGAAGAAGTAGCCGAGGAACAGGCCGCCCGGAAAGCGCTCTCCCGTCTCTTCCGTCCGGAGTTTTTAAATCGTATTGACGAGATCGTCTGTTTCCGTCCGCTGGGGGAGGGCTCCGTTCGGGAAATTGCGAGCATTATGGTAAACCAAACTGCTGCCCGGTTCCACACGCTGGGTATCGAACTGGAGGTTACAGAGGAGGCAATCGCCTGCATTGCGGCACAGGGAAAAGATCAAACCTACGGCGTCCGCCCCCTGCGGCGGTATATCCGGAAGCAGATCGAAGATCCTGCGTCAGAACTGATCTTGCAGCAGACGCTAAGTTCCGGCAAAACGCTTCTGGTGGACGGCAGGGAAAACACTCTGGCGCTGCGGCTGGGGGAAGAAAAGTTGATGTAGATGCAAAATGCTCCCCTGACGCAGATGCGTCAGGGGAGCGATGTTCATTTGTGATTCGGAATCACTGCTCATCCTCTGGATCAGCGGTGATGCGTTCCGTTATGACCATTCTTCTTTTTTCGGCTCAGCACCAGCGCTCCGCCGCAGGCCGCCAGACTAGCTACGCCCAGAATGCTCCACAGCACCAGGCTGGAATCATCGCCGGTATTGGCGGCACCCTTCGTTGTCCGTCTGGTGTACTCCTTCTGAGGCGTCGGCTCGTTGGAAACAGGCTCGTTCGGAGTGGGCTCATTCGGTGTCGGCTTATCGGGAGTCGGCTCATCCGGTGTCGGCTTATCCGGTGTCGGCTCATCCGGTGTCGGCTCATCCGGTGCCGGCGTATCCGGTGTCGGCTCATCCGGTGTCGGCTCATCCGGTGCCGGCGTATCCGGTGTCGGCTCATCCTTCGGTGTCACCACATGGGTGTTGGTAATGACAAAGGTAAGTACATTGTCCTCACGGCTGGAGACAATGGTGGCCTCATAGCCGTCAAGCTCCGTCTCGGTCACACGGTAGGTATAGTCCTTGCCCTTCTCACGCTCCGGCAGATTCTCCCAGCTCACCGTCAGGTCGTCGCCGCCGGCAAGTGCAGAGATGGTCTTGGTGTCCACCGTGGTGAAGGTATCGCCGTCATCGGATCGTTGGAGGTTGAACGTCACATCGCTGCGCAGGCCGTCTGCGTCATCCGCATCGTCCCACACCTTGGTTGCAATCACGGTGATCACCGGGTGGGAGGTGTTTTTAAAGAGGTACGTGACCTCGGAGCCGTCCTCGTTGGCAATGGTACCACTGACGGCGTAGGCATCGATTCCATTCACAGTGCCATCAGTGAACGTGACGCTATTGTCGTCGCTGACAACGCTGTCCAGACCGGAGTGATCCTCCACCGTCTTTAGCTCGTAGATGGTGTACTCGGTACCGACCGGGATACCGGTAATGGTCTCGCTCTCGCCCACCTTGAGGGAAATGATGTCAGTGTAGATGGTCTCCTCCTCCAGAGCCAGACCGCCCACGTTGCTGAACGCCACCACAAACTGGTAAGTCTCGTTGAGCTCGTCATTCCCATAGGCCTTGTCCTTCTGAATCGTCAGGCTGCCGGTGTTGACCTTGTTGGTAAAGGTCACACTCAGCTTGGTCAGAAGCGACGAGGTATCAGGCTCAGAGTAGCCACGGAACACAAAGGTTCCATCGGGACGGGTCACCGTCTCGCTGTCCTGATAGGCATTGGCGCCGACTATGTGCGCCACCTGATTCTCCGTCCGGCCGTCGTCAACCACATTGCCCTTCTGATCCACCAGATTGGTCTTGCTGCCGTTGGTGACCGTCACACCGGTTTTCATCACTGTGACCGGCTTGCCGTCCGTATCAAAAACGGTCCAGCTGGGCGTGTACAGATTCTCCTCCTGTCCCTCCAGCACCTCTTGCAGCGCAATGTAGCTGCCGCGGCGGAACTGGTTGAAGAAGGTGGCCGTCTCGCCCTTTGCAAGCGCAAAGTTGCCATCGGCGTCAATGGTCTTGCTCTCTCCCTTTGTTCCCAGGCTGGAGGTATAGACCGCACCCACAGCATTTGCCAGCTGGCCCGTCACAGAGGTGCCGTAATCAGGGATATCCTCCTGCTTGACACGGAATCCGGGGATAAAGCTTTCCTCACCGGATGTAACTGCCTTCTCGCCGTAGTGCGTGGCCAGATTCCGGAGGTTGAAGGTAAACTCCAAATCGTCGGAGAACAGGCCGTCAAAGAGATCGTTGACATTTTCGGTATCAAGCTTCTTCTCCACGGACAGCTCATTTTCATCCGGGAAGTTGAAGTTGACCTTCATGTTGGACTCCCACATACCACGCTCCATGTAGAACATGGTCAGCGTGTGCTTGTCGGTATTAGAGCCGGAGATCTCAAAGGTAGAGGCCACGCCGCTGGCGCTGGGTGCCCGTTTCGCGCTGATGCCGCTGGGTGCAGAGCCGCCGTTCGGCGTGTAACCCTGGCTCGCCTTGACAGAGCTGACCGTGGCAGTCTTGGTCGTACCCGCTCCGCTGAAGTCAATAGTGCCGCTCACGGTACCGTGGGCACCGCCGATGTCCAGTGCAAGCTGTCCGTCAATAAAGACCCAGACGTCATCGTCACCAGCAAAATTAAACTCGATGGGGACAGGGTTCCCATCCTGATCCATAACAGTGCCGTCCTCGGTCAGGTGGAACGTAAACTCCAGCTTGGCGCCGAAGCCGTAGTTATAGGTAGAACCGGCAACGCCTGTGCTGCCCTCATTGAACGGGAAGAAACCGTATTGGGTGGAAACGGGATCAACCTCAAGGTTGCCTCTGCTGTTCACGTTCTGAGCCCAGGCCTGATTCCCAACGTCCTGTAAAAAGTAGCCGGAGTTGGGATCATACCGCATGGCCAGTGTGGTCTTGGAACTGTCAAAACTCCAGTAGTAAACACCGTTATCCTTTAGATCCGTCTTGGTAAAGGGGAACTGTACATTGTGATAGACCTCACCCAGCACAGTGTTCTTGGAGTTATCGCCGGTCAGGAAGTCCTCGTCAAAGTGGGGCAGAGCCATCTTTCCGTCGGAGGTCTGTATGGTACCGTTGCTCAGGCTGCTGTATACCAACCCCTGGGCCGCAGAGGCGTACTTCCCGCTCTCTCCTGTCACATCCAGGTCTGAGTTATTGGTGGACATGAAGCCCGCCTCGTTATCTTTATCATAATATCCGTAGAGATTCAATGTATCAGCAATTTCATAAAACGGGCTGCCCCACGTCTTCTTCTGGAAGTGACCGGTATAGAGCGGAATGCTGACGGTTTTCGCCTTGTATGCGTCACTCAGCGCCTGATCGAAATGGCGGAACGTCACATAGCTGCGGTGACTGCCGTGACCGTTGACGGACGTACTATAGCCATCCCGGTTGTTGCCGTTCAGCTCATAATCGGTGTAGTAATCGTAGAAGGTCGAGTTGACGTAGAACATATCATCTCTATATTCGAACGCACCGCTCTCAATATTGACGACGTCGGTTCCCTTTCCCTTTGCTGCGTTCCGGGTCTTGCCAAGCTCGTCCCAGTAGCCGCCGCGGTAAGCATTATTGGTGGTATAGACACAGTCGTCGCTGCTGTCGGCGTAGAAGCAGGGCTTCGTCAGGTCGGGAATCTCTTCCCAATCTGTGACCTCACCGTATTCGGCGTTATTATTCCACCCAAACCATAGATCATAGTTGCTGAATTTGATCTCGGCAGCGTCCTTGGGGATTTCGGCCAGGTAGATATTATCCTTCCCTTCTACCTTACTCAAGGTGCCGTATTCCTCGTCATATCTGCCGTCACCCTGCGGGGTGCGGGAACGCCAATAGACATTACCAGTTTTACTACTGGTTTTACTCGGGATGCTGCTGTATTCCGCGCTGGTACCAAGCCCGCTCTCATAGCTGGTATACATCAGGGAAGACAGAGTGGCGTCAAAGTAAACCTGCTGTCTATTGGGCAGACCCCAATCGGAATCCTCCGCATTTCCGCGATAGCGATAGGCATAGTCAGAACCGGCATCAAACTGAAAAGCCTTTGCGCCCAGCTCATCATTTACATAGTTGTCACCGTCGAAGAAGTAGGAATACTCATCGCCGAGGGTGTTGCCCTCACCATCCACAAACCGCACATAGGACCAATGTCCGGCAGGGATGGTAAAGGTCTGATTCTCGTCGTTGGCAACATCGCCCACCGTCACGGGGTCAGATTCCAGCAGTTGCTCCGTATCGTAGTCCCACTCGTAGAAGATTGCCTGGACACCGGTCAGGTCTTTCCCGCTCAGGTTTTCAAAGGCCATGGTCTGCCCGCCATACCGTGTGTGAAGGTTGGGATCATACACGCTCATTCTGGGGGTATTATCAAATGTGACGACCTTGTCCTTCGTCAGATCTGCCCACTTAAATGTAACGCTCTCTCCATCCTTTACAATCGTGATCTCGGTATTCCAATAGCACGTTGTAAGACCGGAGGGGAAGGTATATTTCAGGACGCTGGTATCCCCGGAAACTTCACTCAGCGGCTGCTCTGCTCCGCCGTCCACCTTGATGGCAGCGCCCTCAAAATTCGCCGCAGAGAAATAGAGGGTCTTTCCCTTAAGGGTGACAGCCAGCTCAGACGGGCTGCTAATGTTCTGGTACACGTAGTCTGCATAGTAGCACAGGTTGTCCTTGCTATTGAGTTTGCTGCCGATAGTCTGATTGGACGATTGTGTCGTACCGTTCCAGTCGCCGCCGCTTACATCCTTATTGACAAACAAAAAGGAGTCATGAATCTGGCTCTTAAACACATAGAAAATCTTGCTTCCGTTGCCCAGCTTTTCCGAGAGTTCTTCATCATAGGTCATCTGAACACATTCAGCAGGATCCCATGTCCAAATCCACATGCCGCCAAATGTTGAGGACCAATTCCGATTATCCACAAAGTAGATCACCTTATCCCCATTTGTAGGGAGAGAGATCTTCCGAGCCTGTCTGGCGACACCGCTCAGAACAATATCGTCCTCCGGCTCCTCGGTGTCGGTTTCCCCGCTCTGGGGCTGCTCCTCGCCGTCGTCTGCCTCCGCAGGCTCGTCCGCTTTCGCAGGCTCCTCTTCAGCCGCAGCCTCGTCCGCTTTCGCAGGCTCCTCCTCTGTGGAATCCTCCTGCTGCGACTCAGCAGGATCCTCCTGCTCTGCCTCCTGTGTTTCATTGCTCTCGGCGTTCTCCGGCTGTGCATCCGCCTTTTCAGCGGGATCCTCTTCAGCGGGATCCTCCGTTTCGTCTGAGCCCTGAACCTGTACTGCTGCCGGGTCGTCCTCTCCCTGCAGCTCTTCCGCATAAACGTATCCTACACCCTCAGCCGCAACTGCAAACAGCATCGCAAATGCCAGCAATGCGCTGAGCAGTTTGCAGGTGATGCGTTCGTGCTTCATGTTTGCTCCCCCCTGCCTTTCGCTTGATCTGGATGGTTAAACACACTGACCCAAAGAGATGCCGTCGGTTTTTGATCCGCAGCTCTCCGTAGCCATGTGTTTACAAAATACTATAACACCCAAATTTACGCCGGTCAATCGATTTATTTCAATTTCCTCAAAGTCCCTCTCGATTCTCCCGCATATTCTGTTGTTTAGCTGAGAAACAGGTCCACATCCTCCACGGTCAGCCCATCCTGCAGGGCGAGATTGATGCCGTAGCCGATGACTTTTGCCACATCGGAGACCAGCACGTCAATATCCTTTGGCGTTACCAGCATGCTGCCCAGTCCCTGCTCCGGGGTCTGGCCGGTGAGGTCGGAAACCAAGGTTGCGGCGTCCACCACGGTGGGGACGCCGACGGCGATGACAGGGATGCCCAGCGTCTCCCGGTTCAGCGCCTGACGGGCGTTGCCCACGCCGGAGCCGGGGATGATGCCGGTATCCGCAATCTGAACGGTGGAACACAGCCGGTGGACAGACCTGGCGGCCAGTGCATCGATAGCGATGACAAAGTCGGGCCTGATCTGTTCTGACAGCGCCTTCACCAGTTCTCCGCTCTCCACACCGGTGGTACCCAGCACACCGGCTGCCAGAGCGGAGACAGGCCGAAAGGGAGCAAACTGCTCCGGGGACTGGGAGATGAGGTGGCGGGTCACCATGGTTTGATCCACCGCTCTCGGCCCCACGGCATCCGGCGTCACCAGCCGATTGCCCAACCCCACCACCAAAGCCGCCGAATTTGCCTCCGCCCCGCCGGGCAGCAATGCGGAAAGTTCCTGAGACAGGGCCCGTACGGCTCTGGGGAAGGCGTCCGGCTCCCGTCGAAGAATGGCGTCCAGCTCCAGCGTCAGGTAGCGTCCCTGAGGCTTTCCGATGGCCTCAGCGCCCTCAGGGGTGGTAACATTTACCTCAATAATCGGATAGCCCTCAGCAGTGCGCTCCGTCTGGGTGACGCCGGAAATGGTAGCAGGTTCTGTCTGCCGGAGCAGTTGGGTGGCCTCGACAGCCAGGTCGGTACGGTGCAGGTTCATAGAGGATACCTCTCTTTCCCAAAATGCTGTTTCCGCTATTTTCTGCGCTCCAAAGATGAATATGCGGCCATTTTAAAAAAATTTCAAAAAACAGTTGCTTTTTCCTTCTGGTAATGATAAAATGAGTAACTGCACAGGGTTACAGTGCAGATTGCTATTAGAGGAGGTGTTTGGTTTGCCGAATATCAAGTCTGCCAAAAAGCGTGTTCTGGTCAACGAGACCAAGGCTGCGCTGAATAAGGCCGCAAAGTCCAATCTCAAGACTACGCTGAAGAAGTTCGATGCCGCGGTGGCTGAGGGCAACCGCAGCGAGGCTGATAGCGCATACAAGCTGGCTGTCAAGACTGTGGACAAGGCTGCCGCCAAGGGTCTGATCCACAAGAACAAGGCTGCTAACAAGAAGAGCCAGCTGACCATCAAGCTGAATTCTGTTCAGGGCTGATTGTTACAGTGTATGTTGCGCAAACCGTCTGCCATAAGCAGACGGTTTTTTGCCTGTTTATTGACATATACTGAACTATACGCCTCTGGAAAGGGGGGTGCGCTGTTTGACAGAACCTTGGAAGAACCCGGTGGTTTACGCTCTTTGGGCACTGTTTGACATTTATATTAGTAAGCGGGTCTCCAGAGCCAGCGCTCAGCTGGCATACTACCTCTTGATGAGTATTTTCCCCATTCTGATCGTCATATCCTCCATTTTAGGAATGCTGCCCATTACCGACTCACAGGTGATTCAGCGCATCCTGCCCATGCTGCCCGTGGCCGTGCAGGATCTGCTGGGGGATTATCTGATCTATATCAACACTCATCAGAGCGTTGCGCTGCTCAGCGGCGGCGCCATTATGACGCTGACTGCCTCCTCCGCCGCCTTTCGCGGGCTGATGGATATCTTTGGGGAGGTCTTTGGGAAGCGGGTGCAGGAGGGTTTTTGGGGCTTTATCTTTTCCCTTTTTCTGTCACTGTTGCTCATCGTTATGCTCTACGGCAGTCTGCTCATCGTGCTGCTGGGCAACTGGCTGCAACATATTATGCCCACCGTGATGGATCTTTTGCTGGTACACTACGGCTGGCGGTTGGTACAAATCCTGTTGCCCTTTGCCATGATCTTCCTGTTTCTGGCGCTCATTTACCGCCTGACTGCATGGACGCCCCGGCACAAGCGGACGATCCTGCCCGGCGCATTTCTGGCGGCTATGGCACTGGTGGCAGCGACGACTTTGTTCTCCTACTTTATCGGCGTCTCCAGCCGGTACACCACGGTCTACGGGTCGCTGGCGGCGGTTATTATTCTGCTGGTCTGGCTGTTTCTGTGCAGTAACATTATTATTTTGGGCAATATAATTAACTTTGTCGTTGCAGAAGAGCAGGATCGGTTTGGAACGATGCGTCTGCCCCGTTTGAATTTTAAAAAGCATGAAAAATGACGATTCGGCTCTGTCCTGCTCATGGGGCAGAGCCGAATGATATGTACATTCTATAACTCATAAATCAAAAACAAAAGCGACCGGCAAAACCGATCGCTTCGTCTGTGTTGGCACTACCAATTTTCCCAGGCCGTCTCCAGCCAAGTATCGTAGGCGCAGGTGA
>CACYLC010000037.1 GCA_902775105.1 Oscillospiraceae bacterium | reverse complement strand
GTTTAACGGATCGGCGCCCAAAAACGCACAGCACCGGAGCAGGCAGCCGCCTGCTCCGGTCTTTTCGTGCATATGTTTCGTTTACCCCACGCCCGGAATGAGCATGGTGGCAAACCCGAAGTAGATGAGCAGCGCCAGCACATCCACGATGGTGGTGATGAAGGGGCTTGCCACGACCGCCGGGTCCAGTCCCACCTTATCCGCCAGAAGCGGCAGGGTGCAGCCCACCGTCTTGGCGGTGACCACAGTGCAGGCCAGCGCCACACAGACCACGAAGGCCACCAGTGGCGTCACATTAGGATTCTGGAACAGCATCCCGTCCACCAGCAGCAGCTTGACAAAGTTGGCGGCGGCAAGGGTCAGTCCGCAGAACACCGCAACCCGGATCTCCTTCCAGATCACCTTGGCAATGTCGCTGAAATGCACCTCCTGCAAGGACAGGGAGCGGATGACGGCGACAGACGCCTGAGAACCGGCGTTACCGCCGGTGTCGGTGAGCACAGGGATAAAGGCACTGAGCACAGCGCAGGCCATGAGGGCGTTTTCAAACTTTGTGATAATGAGACTGGTAAAGGTGCCGGAGATCATGAGGAGCAGCAGCCACGGGATGCGGCTCCTCCACGTCTCAAAGACGCCGGTACGGAGGTAGGGCTTGTCGGAAGGCAGCATAGCGGCCATCTTCTCAATGTCCTCAGTGGCCTCCGCCTGCATAACGTCCATGACGTCATCGACGGTAATAATGCCCACCAGACGGTCTTCTCCATCCACCACGGGCATGGTCAGAAAGTCGTACTTGCTGAATTTCTGGGCCACAGACTCCTGATCCTCCAGCGTGGTGACGGAGACGATATTCGTATCCATGATCTCCCGAACCTCGTCCTCGTAGGCCGCCAGAAACAGATCCCGGATGGTCACATAGCCCCGGAGCCGGCGGTCTCTGTCCAGCACGAAGCAGACGCTGATCGTCTCCACGTCGGCGGCGTTGCGGCGGATGCGCTTAAAGCAGTCCTCCACCGTCATGTCCCCCTTCAGGTCGATGAACTCGGTGGTCATAATGGAGCCGGCGGAGTCCTCCGGGTATTTCAAAATTTCATTGATGCTCTTTCGCATCTCCGGGTCCGAATGGGCGAGGATGCGCTTGACCACGTTGGCGGGCATCTCCTCCACAATATCAACGGCGTCGTCCAGATACAGCTCATCCAGCACTTCCTTCAGCTCGGTATTGGAGAAGCTGCGGATCAGCTCCTCCTGATGCTCCGGGCTGAGCTCGACAAAGACCTCCGCCGCATCCTCTTTGGGCAGCAGCCGGAAGATCAGCGGAATTCCCGTCTCCTCAATGTCCTCCATAAGCTGCGCCACGTCGGCAGGCTCCAGCGGCAGCAGCAGACCACGCAGCTGGGCGTACTGTTTTCGCTTCAGCAGATCCCCTATGATGTTGATCATTTTCTCTCTTCTGCTCTCGAAATCAGCCATACTGCCACCTCCTGTAAGATCATAAAAAAACACCTGATACCGCCTCCGGCATCAGATGTATTGAGCGCCTTCGGAATGCCCCGCTGAGGCACTCTTCCCACCGTTCAAGCTTTAGCATCACAAGGCGGTGAAGTTGCATTAGATGATACCTTGAAGGGCGATATCAACTGCTCAAACCAACGGATCGTGTCTCCACGACTTTGCGGCAGCAACCCATATCCTTGTGGTAGCCTTACCTACCGGACGAATTTGTTCTTCCTTTATATAGTATGACAGGAAACGCCCCTTGTCAACCCAAAACAATCCGATTTTGAAAATGAAATATACACCCGCAGACCAAGTCGTCTGCGGGTGTATGGATGTCAGGCAAAATCACTCTTCGCCGTTCTTGATCGCTTCTGCGTGCTCCGCCTGGATGTCAGGCCAGACAGAGAGCATCGGCTCCACATCCTTCCCATGGAGCTTACGGGCAACATAGTTGCGGGTGATGCGCATGACCGTGGGGGACAGCGCGATGACGCCGATCAGGTTGGGAATCATCATCATGCCGTTGAGGGTGTCGGCAATGTCCCAGGCCAGGTTATCGCCCATGACAGCGCCGCCGAAGATCGCCGCAACAAAGACCACCCGATAGACAATGGTGTACTTCTCACCGAACAGGAACTCGCAGGCTTTGGTGCCGTAGTGGCTCCAGCCCAGCGTAGTCGAGAAGGCAAACAGCACAATGGCGATAGCAACAAACACACTGCCCACATATCCGAACCGGATGGAGAAAACCGTGCTGATTATATTTGCCTTGGTGAGCTCCGTGCCTGCATACTCGGTGACAGCAACGCCGGTATCAAGGTCAACCAGCCCGGAGGACAGCACAGAAAACGCAGTCAGGGTGCAGACGATGATGGTATCGGCAAACACCTCAAAGATGCCCCACATGCCCTGACGAACAGGCTCCTTGACGTTGGAGTTGGAGTGAACCATAACAGAGGAGCCGAGACCTGCCTCGTTGGAGAACACGCCACGCTTCATGCCCATCTCGATGGCCAGCTTGATGCCGTAGCCCACAACACCGCCGGAGGCAGCCTTTACGCCAAAGGCACCCTTAAAGATGGCACCAAAGACGGCAGGGATCTGGTGAAGGTTGGTAAAGAAGATGACCAGAGCGCCGATGATGTAGATGATCACCATGAAGGGAACGATCTTCTCCGTCACGGAGGCAATCCGCTTCAGGCCGCCGACGATAACCAGACCTGCGATAATCAGGACAACAATGCCGGTGACCCAGGTGGGGACGTGGAACACAGACTGCATGTTGCCGGAGATGGAATTGACCTGCGTCATGTTGCCGATGCCGAAGGAGGCCAGGAAGCAGAACACAGAGAACAGAACCGCCAGCACCTTACCGATGGTCTTGCAGTTTTTGTAGGCGCCCAGACCGTCTCGCAGATAGTACATGGCGCCGCCGGACCATTCGCCCACAGAGTTCTTGCGGCGGTAGTAGATGCCCAGCACATTTTCCGAGTAGTTGGTCATCATGCCCAGCAACGCGATCAGCCACATCCAGAACACCGCGCCGGGGCCGCCCACAATGATTGCGCCGGAGACGCCCACGATGTTGCCGGTACCCACCGTAGCGGCAAGAGCCGTACAGAGGGACTGGAACTGAGAGATGGACTTATCCTTGGTATGTCCGACCACTTTCTTATCCTTGAAGATCGCACCCACCGTATTCTTCATCCAGTGGCCGAAATGGGAGAACTGGAAGCCCTTGGTCAAAATGGTCATCAAAAGGCCGACTGCAAAGAGCAAAATCAGCGCAGGCCAGCCCCAAACGACGTTGTTGACGGCATTGTTGATATTTGTAACCACATCCAACATAAAAATACCTCGCTCCTTCTTGTATGTATGATAAACGATGATCCCGTTCACCGTTGTATCCACAGGCCCCTGCAAAACAAAAGGCATCGCCGGATCCGGCGACGCCTGCGTCTTTGAAGGCGTATACAGCACATTGTCTCTCATTGCCGCCGGAAGCAGCCCCGGATGCACCTGCTTAACGCGGCAGATATGGCGAAGCTCCCTCTTCTCTCAGGCGGTTAACACTATTTTACGGAAACGGCCCGGCTCTGTCAACCAAACAGGAAGGTTTCCGTAATTTTTTCGGCGCTTTTCAGCGAACTGTTTAAAATACAGCGTTTTCCGGACCCCAAAACTGTTTTGTTTGACAGGTTCGTTTTCCGAAAATTTTTCGGAATTCACCGGAAAATCCGAATAGTTTTCTCTCTCCGGCACAAGAATTTTTCCTCGGAGCCACAAAAACCCCCGAAGCAAAGCCGCTTCGGGGGTCATGTCATGGGCGTTCGTCAGGCAATCAATAATAGGTCCATTCCTCGGCACCGGCAGTCGCACTGATCCCCTGCACCGTGGTATTGTAGTAGAACTTACCGGTGATGGCAGGATCGGTGGGATCGGTGTTGCGGCTGGAGATCTTATCTACCTGGGGCACGCCGAAGGGTCCGGGCTGGGAGGTATCCTTGTAGATAAAGACAGGGACATTGTGGGAGCTTCCGTAGCCGTGCTTCATAATATCCTGAATCAGATAGGCATAGATGCTCTGCATCCGGATGCAGGCGCCGGAGTTGTTGACGTTGTTAATCATACTGTTGTAAGTAGACGAGAGGAACGAGTGTACGGACTGGGTTCTGAACAGGCAGGAATGGAACCAGCTGTCGGTACCTCTGATAAAGGTTGCGTACTGCTCCTGAGAACCGCCGGAATCCAGCCAGCGTTTGCCGGAACCTGCCCGGAGATAGCCGGATGTGGTGGTTCTGGTTCGGGTGGGGTGTCCGATGCAGCGGATGGAGAGTGCGGGGATGCAGTAGGAGTCTGTACTCTGGTCATAGAGATAGATCGTGAGGTAGCTGGGGTTGCTCTTGGACTGGGTGTTGATAGCGACCTCAATCCGGCACTTCATATCCCGGTACTGTATGCCGAAGTAGGAATACATATTGGTGACCAGTTTGCCGGTATTCTCGTCGAAGTAATACTTGCACTGTCTGCCGTTGCGGGTCAGATACTGCCATCCGGTCAGCAGGGTGCCGTATTTATCCACGTAGTAGATATTTCCGTCCTTATTTATCCATGTGTTCCGTTCGCTGCCGCTCCACGAAATGCCGGAGCGATAGCCGTCACGCTCGAAATCGCCCAGAATGGTCAGTTCCTGCCCGTTGACCGTTGCAGTGGTCTGGGGGCGGATGGTGTAGGTATAGTGAGCGCTGCCGTTTTTGGCGCTGGCATCCACATAACTGGTGCCTGACACAGCGGACAGCAGCGTCCAGGTACTGCCGGTCTGGGGACGGCGGTAGACCTCATAAAGGCTGGCGCCGCTGACAGCCGTCCATGTGATCGTCGTTCCGTTGGAGAGGGGAGCGGACACCGAGGCATCGGCAGGCTTGGGCAGGTAGACGGCATAGGCGCCGTCGGTGTCAAAGTAGCTGTCCGGGAGCTTACTGTCATAATAGGCGCAGACCGTATAATAGCAGACGGTGCCGGAAGGCAGCTTGGTGGCCGTCGTATCAATATAGGCGTTGGTTGACCCGCCGGCAGCGGTACCCACTCTTCTCCAGCTGCCGGAAGCGCTACGCCGATAGATGTAGTAGCCCTTTGCGCCGGTCACGGGGTTCCATTTTATCTTGAGGCCGGTGGGATCGTTCTCCGCCTTGGCGTTCACCGCAGGCGTTGCGAGATAGACCACCTTGCAATAGACATACCCGCCCCAGTCGTTATTCTGTCCCACAGAGGCGGCGCTCACGCTCCGGCTGCCGTAGTAGGCACGGACGGTATAGGAGTAGACCTGTCCGCTGGTGAGCCCTGAGGCCGGGTCAAGGAAGCTGCCGGTTTTGGCTCCGGAACCGAGAGATTGGGCTGTGACGTTCTTGATTGCCGCCACCTGGTTGCCGCTCTTCCGGTAGATCCGATAACCGGTGGCTCTGGAGTCCAGGTTCCAGGTGACCTGGTTGCCGTCGGCGACGATCTTCACCGTCGTCTGCAGGGGAGCATGGTAGACGTACTGGGTCGCGTTGTCCACATAGTCACTGTAATAATTGACGCCCTTGGAGTCGGTTTTAAATGCCTTGACGGTGTAGTAATAGGTCTCGCCGTTGCGTGCTGACTTGTGCTGATAGGAGGTGCTGCCCTTCACAACGCTGAGCTGTTTCCACGCCTGGGAAGTGGAGCTGCGGACATAGAGCACATACCCCGTTGCGCCGGAAACCGCCGACCACTGAACCTTCATGTATTCATTGTCGCTGTATGCTCCAGTGATCCGGGGCATCTTTACATAAGTCAGGGCGACATTGGATGCCCCGCTCCAGAGATTTGTCACAGAGACGCTGGCAGAGCCGATCTTTTTCACATCGCCATAATAGGCACGGACGGTATAGGTATAGTTCTGTCCGTCTTTCACTCCCGCATCCAGATAGGTGGTAGTGGCTGCGGAGGTGATATTGGTCAGAACGGCCCAGCTGCTGCCGGGCACCTTCCGATAGACACGGTAGCCGGTGGCGTTGGCGTCCTTCTTCCAGCTGATCTGAATTCCCTCCGAACCCATGGCTTTCACCGTTACAACAGGCGCACTGCGGAGGAATACCGCTTGCGTGTCGTCCTTGCGGAAGTCATAATAAGAGCTGTTGGCTTTCTGAGACACGCTGTCGGCTCGGACGGTGTAGTGATAACGGACGCCGCTCTTTCCGCTCTGGTCCTCATAGCTCAGCTCACTTCCGTCCACCTGCACCAGCTGCGTCCAGCGGCCGCCGTTTGTGGAGCGGAATACGCTGTAATGATCCGCTCCCGCTACCTTGCTCCAGGTGACGGTGATCTCCTTTTCGCCGCCAGAGACCTGAAATTCAGGTGCGGGGATATAATACACCCGGTTGGATGCGGCAAAGCCGCTCAGCACGCCGTTTGCAAAGGGATCTTTGGTTCCCTTTGCCACCTGGCCGTAAAACGCACGAACCGTATAGGAATAGCTCTTGCCGCCGGTCACGCCGGTATCCAGATAATAAGTGGTGCTGCCGGAGGTAATGTCCGCAATTTTGCTCCATGCGCCGTTTCCGATCCTGCGATAGACCCGGAACCCGGCAGCGTAGGCATCCTTACCCCAACTGACCCGAATGCCTGTTGGGGCAGCCTGAATCGTAACTGCGGGAACCGTCTGCGGAACCTGCTGCTGAACCGTCTGCGGAACCTGCTGCGGAACCTGCTGCGAGTCGTTGGACTGCTCTGCCTGATCAGCCGCTGCGGCAGGTGCCTTTGCCGGTGCACGGGCAGGCTTGACGGGCTGGGTCTCCTGCTCCTCCGGCGCTGCTGCCTGCTCTGCGGGCTGGTTTTCCTGCTCCTCCGGCGCCGCTGCCTGCTCTGCGGGCTGGTTTTCCTGCTCCTCCGGCGCCGCTGCCTGCTCTGCGGGCTGGTTTTCCCGCTCCTCCGGCTCGGCCGCTTCTTCCGTCACATCAGGCAGGCCGTCCGTGTAATTTTCCTCTTCATATGTACCGGTATAAAGGCCGTTGTCCTCGTCGCTCCGGTTAAAGGCAAAAAGAAATGCGGCATGCTCCTCGGCCTGCTCGTCCACATAGCGCTCCTCCGCCACATAGACCAGCTTGTCCTCCTCAGGTCTGAGGGAGGAGTTAACGCTGCTGTCCGCCACAGGCGCCTCGGTCAGATCCAGATAGCCTTTGGCCGTGACAAATTCCGGCTGCTCATCCTGCAGCTCACCCTTCTCGTAATAGAAGAAGTAGGGATGCTCCAGACGGTCCTTTTCGCTCGTCACGCTGTAATCATAAAAGGCCACAACGCCGGTATAGCGCTCCTCCGCCTGGGAGGGGTTGGACAGGGAGGTCTCCTGCATATGCCGCATGACATATACAGCCAGCTCCTCAGGCGCCAGATAGCTGCCCTGCTCGTCCACAAAGACGGTGGGCACTTCTACTGCAGGCAGGTTCTCATCCTCTGTCTCCTGCGTCTCCTCCGTCTCTTCCGGCAGATCGAAGGGGTCGCTTGCGGCAGCCTCCTGCGAGCCGGCAGTCTGAGCCTCCTCTGCATCGCTGACGCCCTCTAAGGCGGCAGCAGGCATTGCCAGCACGCTCAGCACTGCCAGGAGCAGGCAGATGGATCGTTTCAAAAATGGATGCTTCACAGATAACACTCCTTTTCGTCGGTGTGGGAGGAACAACGTTACGGAATACGGAAAAACCGTTTTCCGTTTTCGGTGGTGATGCGGGCAGCCTCCTCCAGCGGCACGTCCCAAAGCTCTGCCAGCTTTTGAGCCACCTGCCAGACACGGAGGGAGGAATTGCGGCGGAATTTCTTATCTTCCGGGGTACGTGGATAGGGGATCATATAGGGTGCGTCCGTCTCGATCATCACCCGGTCACGGGGGATCGCCGCCGCCACCTCGGGAGGACGCTTGGCGTTGGGAAAGGTGAGCGCTCCGGTAAAGGAGATCATCCAGCCCCGGTCGATCAGCTCTCTTGCCTGCTCCAGAGAGCCGGAGTAGCAGTGGAACACGCCCCGGACGCCGGGAAAGTCCCGAACGGCGGTCATGGCGTCTGCGTGCGCCTCCCGGTCGTGGAAGATGACGGGGAGAGCCAGCGCCTCTGCCAGTTCCATCTGCCGATAAAGTCCCGCCTTTTGGGTCTCTCGGTCGGCGTAGTCCTCCCAGTAGTAGTCCAGACCGATCTCTCCGATGGCCTTTACCTTGGGATCTGCCGCCATCTGCCGCAGCTCCTCCAGCGCCCCGCCGTCCAGCTTCTCGATGTCGGAGGGGTGAAAGCCTACCGCCGCATAGACATGGGGAAACGCGTGGGCATAGCTGAGGGCGGCCCTGGAGCTTTCCAGCTCGCAGCCGGGATTCAGCACCAGCTCCACCCCCCGCTCCGGCAGCGAGGCCAGCAGGACTTCACGGTCATTTTGAAAGGCGGAACTGTCGTAATGGGCATGGGTGTCGAAATACATCCGTATCTCCTCCTCAGGGCAGGCTCCGTCCAGCATCTGATGGAATATCTTTACTCAGTATAACCACTCTGTCCATAAAATGCAATGGATAAAATCACGTTTTTTATTCTTAAGATGTGATTAAGGTGTACTTTGTCCCCCGGTATCATATTGCGAAGCAGAACAGAAGATGCTAAAATGAGAAAAAAAGAATGTTCTTATTAAAGGAGATCTTCCTATGAAACCACTGCGCATTTTGTCCATCCTGCTGATGCTGACCCTGCTCCTGTCCGCCTGCGCCGCAGCGAACCTGCCCGACGGGCCCCAGCCGGAACCGGAACCTCAACAGACAGCGGAAGTCCAGCCTCCAGCCCAGGAGGAGCCGGAACCCGAGCCGGAGCCGGAACCCGAGCCGGAGCCAGAGCCGCAGCCGGAACCCGAACCGGAACCGGAGCCCGAACCCGAACCGGAGCCGGAACCTCTGATCGTCTGCATCGACGCCGGGCATCAGCAAAAGGGCAGCAGCGCCAAAGAGCCAAACGGCCCCGGCTCCTCCACCATGAAGGCGAGGGTCACCGGCGGCACAAGAGGCGTCTCCACCGGGCTTTATGAGTATGAGCTGAATCTGGAGGTCTCCCTCAAGCTTCAGGCCGAGCTGGAGCGCCGGGGCTATGAGGTGGTGATGGTGCGGACGGAAAACGACGTGGACATCAGCAACGTGGAGCGAAGCCAGGTGGCAAACGAGGCGGGCGCCGACGCATTTATCCGCATCCACGCCAACGGCTCGGACAGCAGCAAGGCAAACGGCGCCATGACCATCTGCATGACGCCCACCAACCCCTATAACGCCTACCTGTACGAGCAGTCCCGTGCCCTCTCCGACGCCGTTTTGGACGCCCTTGTGGCCGCCACCGGAGCCAGGCGGGAGTATGTCTGGGAGACGGACACCATGACCGGCATCAACTGGTGCGAAGTGCCGGTGACCATCGTGGAGATGGGGTATATGTCCAACCCCGAAGAGGACAAAAAGATGGCCACCGAGGAGTATCAGCTCAAAATTGCCTCGGGCATTGCCGACGGCATTGACAACTATTTTGCCGCTCAGGCAGAGCAGGCAGCAGAGACAGAGGCTCAGGAGCCCGCCGAATAACCTCACGCCCCCTCATTCAGTCAGGAGCATACCATGAAAGACGAAATCATTGCCCGCATGGGACAAGATACATACAACGGCCCCCTTTGCCATATGGAGCAGGCCGAGCCGCTGATTCCCCTCCTCCATCCGGGCGGAGAGACGCTGCTCTCCGCCCTTTCCGACGGCCGGCCTGTGACCCTCTGCCCCAGAGAGAGTCCGGCGGAGGGAGCGGCAGGCCCCGTGGCGGTGGCCGATCTCAACGAGGCAAGGCTCAACGCAGCCCTCTTTGCCCTCTCGGTGAAGGCTCGCCGTGAGCGCAGTGTTGCGGGCTGCTGCGGCCTCTGCCTTGCCGAGGGGCGGCTGTTTTCCGTGGAAGGGATCTCTGCTCCGCTGCTGTTCTGGCCTGTCCGGCTGGAGCAGACCGCCGAGGGCTGGCAGCTCTTTCGGGGCGGCGAGGGACAGCTTTTGAACCGTCCGGCGCTGAACCGATTGGCCGAGGCGGTCGCCGCCCCCGAGGGGGAGTGGAGCCTCAACCGGGAGCCGCTGAACCGGCAGATCGACGGGATCCTGGCGGACAACCCGGACTGGCGGCGGCAGGATGGCCTCTGGCTGGGCTGCTTCCCCCTGTGGCAGTTGGAGCGCCCCGACCCGGATGAGATACTGCCTGAAGGCAGCTTCGGCAGATTACTGCAATTAGGAGAGCCCCTTTCTCTCCCGCCCCTGCCCGACCCCGCTGATCCTGCGGGGGAGGAGGGACTGCTGGCGCCGCTGCCGCTGGACGGGATGCAGATGTCGGCGCTCCGCTATGTGACGGAGGGCAATTCCCTCCTCGTGGAGGGACACCGGGGGACCGGCAAGACCCAGCTGGCGGCGGCAGTGGCGGCAAACGCCATGGGAAACCGGCAGCGGGTGCTCCTCTCCTCTCTTTCCGAGTCCGACCGCCGCTCGGCTCTGGAGCGGCTTGAGGCATTGGGACTGGGTCATCTCTGTCTCACCATTCCCGCAGGTGAAAACGGGGATCAAAAGCGGGCGGTGCTGCATCAGTATAATGTGGCAGCTCAGCTTCGTCCCGTCACCGATTCCGAGGACTATTTCTCCCTCGCCTCCGCCACCCTCTCTCTGGCGGGGCAGCTGGATCACGCCGCCGCAGGGTTGCACACCCCCTGCCGCTGCGGCCTGACTCCCTTCCAGCTGATTTGCCGCTATTTGGAGGAGCGGGAGACGGAGGGCTATCTCCCCATTCCCGAGCCCACCGCCATTGAGCTGGACGGCGAGGGTCTGGAGCAGCGGCTGGACTGCGCTGAGTCGCTGGTGCAGACCGCCCATACGCTGAAAACGCCCTGGGATCATCCCCTCTCCCTCATTCAGGGGGATCACTATGACGCCGGGCAGGCGGCCAGGCTGCCGGAGGCGGAGGCGAAGCTCCGTGCCGCCATAGACAGGCTGAACGAGGCGGCCTGGGATTGGCTGGACGAGACGGGTCTGGAGCGCCCCCTGACACGGCATGACTGGGACAAGCTGCGCCTTGCAGGACGGCTGCTGGCAGAGTGGCGGGCGTTTCCCGACGCCTGGGCAGTCTCTCCCCGGGTGCCGCTGCTCAGCGACACAGTGCAGGAGCTGAAAAGCCGGACGGAGCTGGTAGCGCAGCTCGGCCGGGAGATGGAAGAGAAGTGGGGCGAAAACATTCTCTCTCTGGACGCTGTCACGCTGGAACAGCAGTGGCGGTTTTACAAGGCGGAGTGGACGCTGCCCTCCGAGCCGGATCGGGAGAGCGCCCTGCGCCGGCTCTCCGCAGAGGCAGAGGGGCTGCTGAACCGTCTGGAACAGTGCGGCCGCCGGTGGGCAAAGAGTGTCAATGTCTCTGTCCCCGGCACGAGAGACAGCTGGGAGCGGTATTATGAGGTGGCCGTGGAGCTGGCCCGCTGGAAGGAGATCCCCGGCGAGTGGGGCAGCTGCACCGGACTTCAGGCGCTCTTGTGGGACGTGGGCGAGCTGATCGACATCGGCAAACAGGCCAAGGAGAGCAAGGAAGTGCTGCTCCGGGACTGGACAGAGGATTTCCTCACGCTGGACGGCAGCGCCCTCATGGCCGGCTGGGAAAAGGAGGGCGGCAGCTGGGGACTCGGCTGGCTGACCCGGCAGAACGCCACCCGCTCGATTTTGGAGCCCTACTGTAAGACGAAAATGACCACCGATCTGGCAGAGAGCAGTCTCCGCTGGCTGGTGGATTATCAGGAGGAGCTCAGGCAGTGCGATGAGATCTACCACCGATGGGAGCGGGAGCTGCGCTCCGTCTATCGGCGGGAGGAGACGGTCTGGGTCTGGCTGGAGGCCGCCCGGAGAGTGGCTGCCGAGAGCCACGACTGGCTCACCGAATTGACCGGCAGTGAGGACTTCCTGCGGAAATACGGCAGCTCAGAGGATGCCATTGCCGCCGCCGGGGAGCTGCAGGAGCTGTGGGAGCGGTCGAGAGAGGTGTTGGGCCGGCTGGACGTGATGATCGGCCGCACCGGACAGCCGGACAGCCGTGACTGGCTCACCGACCGGCGAAACGACTGCCGCCGGCTGCGGAACCTCTTAAAAATCCGCAAGCAGCTGGAAGAGCTGGCCGCAGAGCCTGTCCCCATGGGGCAGATCGCCGAGCTGCTCTCCGCCCTCGCCCGGTATCAGCAGGAGGCGGACGGACTGGACGCCCTCTACGAGCGTTGGTCAGCGGAATTGGACGGCCTGTACGAGGGAGCCGAGACAGACTGGGATGCCCTCTATCCCCTGAGCGTCCGGGCGGTGGAGTCGGACGACCGCATTGCCGAACTCACCGGCGATCTGGAGCTGCGGGCAAAGTTTGCCCGAAACGAGGCGGTTCTCACTGCCTCGGAGACGCTGGCGGGCGCTGTGGAGGCGGTACAGGCGGCGGAAGCGGAGATGGAGGCTCTGGTCTCCGCCCGGCTCTCCTCCGATACAGGCGACTGGCTGGACGAGCTGAGGGAGAACAGCGGCACCATCATTCAGCATCTGGACGAGCTGGAGACCTGGATGCACTGGCATGCCCTCTGCGGCGAGGCGGAAGCGCTGGGGCTGGGTGCCTTTGTCACCCACTACGGGCATCCCGTCCCGGAAGGGGAGGACACCGGGCGGCTCTTCCGGAAGAGCCTGTACCGCTCACTGGTACTGCAGGAGGTGGAACGGGTACCTGCCCGCCAGCAGTTCTCCTCCCGGAGGCTGGGGGAGACTGTGGGGCAGTACACCCGTTTGGAGCGCCAATTTACCCGGCGCACAAGGGAGGAGCTGTTCCACGTGGCCGCCGCCCATATTCCCGGCATCCCTCAAAATGAGGATCTGCAGGAGGAGCTCAAGCTGCTCCGCTGGGCAAACCGCACCGGGGCGAAGGACATCTCCCTCAGCGGCCTGCTCCGGGGACTGCCGAAGCTGACGGCGCTGCTTTTCCCCTGTGTGATCGCCGCTCCCGCCGACGTCCTGCGGTGCTTTGCGGGGCAGCGCTTTGACTATGTGATTTTAGACCGTGCCGAACAGATCCCCCTTTCGCTGGGGCAAGCGGTGTTGGGCCTGAGTAAGACGGCGCTGGTGTGCTCGACGGCGGGACGGCGGATGGCGTATCCCCTCCCGGAAGCGGAGAGCGTCCGAAGCCGCTGTCAGGCGCTGGGGCTGCCTGCCGCTGCGCTGAAGCAGTGCTATCTCACAAGGCCGGAATCTCTGGGCAGCTTGGACACCCAACGCTTCGGCACAAAGGGCATTCCCACGCCCCGACCCGATTCCTTTTGCATCGGATACAAGACGGTGGTCGGCCGGATGGACGGACGGGCAAACCCCGCCGAGGCCGCCGCTGTGGCAGAGCAGGTGCTGGCGCTTTGTAAAGAGGGCAATCTCTCCGTCGCCGTCGTCGCCATGACCTGGGAGCAGGCGGCGCTGATCCGCACGCTGCTTGGGCAGAGCGGCGAAAGCTCCCTTGAAGTGCTGACCCCGGACGAGGTACGCTGCGGCAGGTGGGAGCGGATGCTCCTCTCCCTGACGCTGGCAGCTGACCGGGAGGAGCAGCTGGACGATGCCAGAGCGGTGCTGGCAGGCTGGGACGGGGACTACACCCTCTCCGACGCCCTCTCCGCCGCAACGGGGGAGGTCTGGGTGTTCTCCTCGCTGGACGAGCAGGATCGACCCCAGTTGGAGACCGCCTCGCCGGAGCTGGCTCGGTTCCTCCGCTATGTACAGGGAGAGACAGTGCCCCGACATGCGCCCGTTTTCCGCAACTGCATCCAGCATGCGTTGTGTCAGGCATTGATGGATCTGGGCTACGACGCCGTTCCCGGCCCGGCTCCCGTGTCGGTGCAGGTATGGCCCAAGGATGCGCCGGACCGGCCGCCCCTGGGTATTTTGCTGGATGACGAGGACTACGGCCGCATTCCACGGACGCGTGAGCGGGAGCTGACCCGCATTGAGCTTCTTCAGGCCCAGGGCTGGCCGCTCTGCCGGGTGTGGACGCTGGACTGGTGGCGGAATCCCAGCCACGTTCTGGAAACACTGGAACAGCAGCTGAAACGGCTGAGCTCCGCCGAGAACGCTGCCCCCGCCCCCAGAGCTGTTCCGGCGGAGGCGGAGATCCCCCTCTATACCAGGGCAAAGCTGACCGTGATGGGCATTCGCTCCGGGGAGGTCTCCAGCCCCGCCTTCCAGAACCGGGTCTACCGGGTGGTGGAGGAAATTTTGCGGCAGGAGGCACCCATGGCGGTACCCCAGCTGACAGAGCGAATGCTGAAGGCCTTTGGTCTGGACGATCAGGACGAGGAACTGATCTCCCGCTGCGCAAGTCTGTGGCGGAAGCTGGGGCTGCGCATCACCCATGAGGAGGGACAGGACTTTGTCTGGCTGCCCGCTCAGGATCCGGATCGGTATCGCTCCTTCCGCCGCTCCGGTATGGGAGCGCACTTCCGGCGTCCGGAGGATGTCCCCTGTCAGGAGAGCGCCAATGCCGCCTGCGCCGTTTTGAAGTCTCAGCTGGCTCTGTCTCCCGGAGATCTGGCGGCAGAGACTGCCCGCCTGTTGGGGTACAGCCCCTGGGATAAGGCGGCGTTGGACTGCGGACGCCGAGGGGTGGAGCACGCACTCTTTATGGGGAACGTCATGGAAACCGCCGTGGGGAGCATTGTGCTTCCTTCCAGAACGAGATCGGACGGATACGCATGACATGATCTTCTCCGATACCGCTTGAAAGGCGGTATCGGAGAAGATTTTTTATATGCCGGCCAATGCTCCCATTAAAATAAGCAGCGCCCCGGAGATGGGTATTTGCCAGTTTCCCAGCAGCTTACTGAGCCATTTCCCGGCGACGCATCCACCCAGCACCAGCGCTGCCAGCGTAACGACGGCGTTGCCGATCATCGCCGCAACAGGGGAGATGCCGGCAAGCCCTGCCGCCAGACCCAGTCCGCTGTTGTTCGCTCCCAACGCCAGACCTAGCAGCAGGGTGGAGAGCAGGCTCTGCCTGCCTGCTTTCGGCGCGGTCTCCGCCGTATGCTCACCCAGCTGACGCAGCCAGTCCAGCAGCATCCACAGCCCCATCCCCGCCAGCAGCAGGGCCGAAAGCCTTTTTGCCGCCGTCACGCTCCAAAGTCCGCTGCCCCATTGCCCCAAAAGCAGGGCAAGCCCCGTCATCAGCGAGGTGGTGAGGGTGAGCAGGCCCGATTCTCCCCATGTGACCCGCCTGCCGCCGCTGTGCCAGACCGCAGAGAGCAGCAGGGTGTCCAGATTTGCCGTCACCAGCAGCAGCGCCAGCATCAGTCCTTGTTCCATGTACAGCCTCCTTCGGAGAAGTCGTCCTTCCCCTCGGAATTGCCGCAAATGCGGCTGGTTCATGCTATGTGACGGTGGCTGTTTTGGTTCCTTTTTGGCGGATAGACCTTACTATGGGACTGGGTCTGTGTTATAATCTTTTCAAACAACGTGACAAGGAGGGTACCTCATGTCCTGCAAAGAAGAATTCATCGAGATTTTCAAAGAGAATATCACCCGCTCCGGAGCGGACGCCCTGCTGGATTACCTGACAAATAAGAGCGACTTCTTTACCGCTCCCGCCTCCGCCCGGTATCACGGGGCCTATGAAGGCGGTCTCTGCGAGCACAGCCTCAACGTCTACCACTGTCTGGTGGACTACCTGAACCGGGAGCGGGTGAACGAGCTGTACGGGTTGGAGTATTCCCCGGAGACGGTAGCTCTGGTGGCACTGCTGCATGATGTGTGCAAGGCGGGGTGCTATAAAAAGACCTTCCGCAACGTCAAGGGAGAGGACGGCCAGTGGCGGCAGGTGCCCTCCTACCAGTTTGACGACCCCCTGCCCTACGGCCACGGGGAGAAGAGCGTCTACATCGTCAACGGCTATCTCCGGCGAGGACAAGGGCAGCGTGGGCAAGGCGTTTCAGATGTTTCCCCTGGCGTTTGCTCTGTCTGTTGCCGATATGGAGGCGACGTATTTTCTGGAGGGGGAGAGCTGATTTTTGATCTTCCGTCACAGTTGCAAGCACCACTTGCGCATTTGCAAGTGGTGCTTGGTGGCGTTACAGGGGAAAAATGGGTATGATCCGGACAGATTGGGATGGTCACGAGCCATCATAAAGGAGGAACCGATCATGACATTCGGCGAAAAGATTCAAACGCTGCGCAAGGAAAAGGGCTATTCTCAGGAGGAACTTGCCGGCCTGCTGGAGGTATCGAGACAGTCCGTCAGCAACTGGGAGCGGGACAACGGCCTGCCGGAGATCGAGAAGATTGTCAGCATGAGCGAGCTGTTTCACGTCACGATGGACTATCTGCTCAAGGACGGGACCGGCACGGGGCAGTCAGACCGGCCGGAGGCCGGATTCTACGTCAGCCGGGAGACGGCAAGCGGCTTTCTCGCGCACCAGAGACGCAGGCGGGGCAAAATTGGACTGGCGGTCGGTCTGCTGCTGGGCGGCACCGGCCTGTCCTCCTTTGACCTCAGCATCAGTACGCCGCTCTACACCGTGCTTGCGGTCATCGGCATCGGGGCGCTGATTGCCGCAGCGCTGGCCGAGAACCCGTACCGCAGGCTTCGGAAGGAGACGCTGACCTTTGATCCTGAGGTCAGGAAGAAGCTGGCCGCCGACTACGCCGGCATAAAGACACGCTGCTATCTCTCCACGCTGGCAGGTACGGCGCTGATCCTTGTGGGGCTGATCGTGCTGCCCACGGTGGTGCCGAACTCCGCGATCCCGGTGGGGGTCGGCATGATCCTCGTGGGCTTCGGCGTCTTTCTGTGCATCTATTGGAGCGGCGTTGCAGGCGCTTACCGTCGCCTGCTGGGACGCGGCGGCGAAAATTAACGCCATTTTAATCCAAATCACCTTGACAATCTGTGTAGGTCTGTGTTATCGTGTTGCGTATTGTACGGCTTATTTCCCCGCATTTCACACGGGGCAGCGGACAGGCATGTCTGCTGAACGATTACTTCGGCAATGAAATCATTAACGAAGTAATCAAACATTTTTGAATGTTTTCATTCAATGATAGTACAAGGAGGTTCTTAAATGCGTTTTACCGATTCGTTTCCCATGATTGAAGAGGCCCGGGCCACAGGCCGGGGCCATAGGTTCTGGCTGGAGATCCCCAAATTTATCCTTGTGTTTATCGTCATGTCCTTTGTCATGCAGTTGATCTGCGGACTGATCGAGGGCTTCATCCTCCGCATCACGCAGGTGGACGAGACGACGGGAATGCTGATCATGCTGTACGAGGAGATCATCGGTCTCGTTCTGGTGCTGCTCTACTGTGCTCTGGCGGAGCGCCGGCCCCTGAGCAGCATGGGCTTTGTAAAAAAGGGGGCGGTGATTCAGTATCTGAAGGGCATCGGTATCGGCTTTGTGCTGTTCTCCGCTGTCGTTCTGCTGGGCACCCTGATGGGCGGCTTTACCTTTGAGGGAGTGTACGGGCACATTCAGCCGGGCATCTTGCTCATGTTCTTTGTGGGCTTTCTGTTTCAGGGGATGTTTGAGGAGGCAACGGACCGGGGCTACTTCATGGTCTCCCTGTCCCGGAAAAATCCGGTGCTGGCAGGCGTGCTGGTCAACTCGGCCCTCTTTGCCCTGTCCCACGGCTTTAATCCCGGCTTTGGCCTGTTCCCCGCCGTCAATCTGCTGCTCTTCGGCCTGTTTGCATCCGTCTACATGCTGAGAACCGGCAACATCTGGGGCGTGGGCGCCATTCACTCGGTCTGGAACTTTGTGCAGGGCAACTTCTTTGGACTGAGCGTATCCGGTATGCCGCTGATGCCCTCTGTGTTCGTCTTTGGCACCACGGACAACGCCCTCATCAGTGGCGGCGACTTCGGCCCGGAGGGCGGACTTCCGGTGACCATAGTGCTGGCTGTCGGCATTGCGCTGGTAATGCTGGTGCCGAAAAAACGGGGAGCAGAGCGTGTACATTGTCAACGGCTATCTCCGGCTGACGAGGGAGGAGGCCTTCGCCATCCGCTATCACATGGGCTTTTGAGGACAAGGGCAGCGTGGGCAAGGCGTTTCAGATGTTTCCCCTGGCGTTTGCTCTGTCTGTTGCCGATATGGAGGCGACGTATTTTCTGGAGGGGGAGGCATGATGATCAGGTCCTCTTTTTGTGTGTACGGGACGGCGTCCCCGACGTCCCGCCGATTACAGCAAAACTTCCGAAGCGGGACGTCGAGGACGCCGTCCCGTACGAAGCGAAATTTGCTCCCATATACAAAACGAGCGCCTCCCACAAGGGAGGCGCTCGAAACAGTTTATAGGGGTTAAATTAGTACGCAACACCCTGAGCCAGCATTGCCTCAGCGACCTTGAGGAAGCCTGCGATGTTGGCGCCCGCCTGAATGTCGCCGGGCTTGCCGAACTTCTCGGCAGCGGCGGCGCAGTCGGCGTAGATGGTCTCCATGATGCCCTTCAGCTTGGAGTCCACCTCGTCGAAGCTCCAGCTCAGACGCTCGGAGTTCTGGCTCATCTCCAGACCGGAGGTGGCCACGCCGCCGGCGTTGGAAGCCTTGCCGGGGCTGTACAGCAGGCCGTTGGACTTAATGACCTCGATAGCCTCGGGAGTGCAGGGCATGTTGGAGCCTTCAAAGACGCCGATGACGCCGTTGGCCACCAGCGCCTTGGCGGCAGCCTCGTCAATCTCGTTCTGGGTGGCGCAGGGGAGCGCAATGTCAGCCTTGACAGACCAGATGCCGGAGCAGCCCTCCACATACTTGGCAGTGGGGACATAGTCCAGATAGGTCTTGATGCGGTCACGCTTCTGCTCCTTGATGACCTGAATGACCTTGTAGTCGATGCCGTTCTCGTCCACGATATAGCCGTTGGAGTCGCTCATGGCGATGACCTTGCCGCCCAGCTGGGTTGCCTTCTGGTTGGCATAGATAGCCACGTTGCCGGAGCCGGAGACGATGACGGTCTTGCCCTCAAAGCTCTTGCCGTTGGCCTTCAGATAGGCGTCAGCAAAGTAGCACAGGCCGAAGCCGGTAGCCTCGGTACGGGCCAGAGAGCCGCCGAAGGTCAGGCCCTTGCCGGTGAGGACGCCCACATGGGTGTTGGTCAGGCGCTTGTACTGGCCGTACATATAGCCGATCTCGCGGCCGCCCACGCCGATGTCGCCGGCGGGCACGTCGGTGTCAGCGCCGATGTGCTTGGAAAGCTCGGTCATAAAGCTCTGGCAGAAGCGCATGACCTCGGCGTCGCTCTTGCCCTTGGGGTCGAAGTCGGAGCCGCCCTTGCCGCCGCCCATGGGGAGGGTGGTCAGAGCGTTCTTGAAGATCTGCTCAAAGCCCAGGAACTTGATGATGGAGAGGGTCACGTTATCACGGAAGCGCAGGCCGCCCTTGTAGGGGCCGATGGCGGAGTTGAACTGGACACGGTAGCCACGGTTCACCTGCACCTTGCCGTTATCGTCCACCCAGGGGACACGGAACATGATGATGCGCTCCGGCTCTACGATGCGGCCGATGATGTTCTGCTGCTCGTAGCGGGGGTCAGCCTCCACCACGGGAACCAAGGTCTCCAGAACCTCATGGACAGCCTCCAGGAACTCGGACTGCTCAGCGTAGCGGGCAGCCAGATCCTCGTAGATGCCGTTCAGGTATGCATTGTTGATCGCCATAAAAAATCATTCCTTCCAGTAGATGTAGGCAAACGCCCCGTCAGTGCTTGAGAGGGCGCAGGGGATCCCCGGGATCCGCTGTTTCCGCGTTTCCCTTGTCCTGCGCTCCTCCAACACGGACGCCCGTCTTTAGGCTACATCTCCAGAAGGAATAGCAACATCCATTGATCCGGCCCCTTTGCCGCTCGATCCTCATTATACTCGCAAATGCAATTTGATGCAAGGAGAATTTCATATTTTTTCTGCGTTTTTTCAAATAATGCCGTTTACCGCCTCTTTCTTCCTCTTTTATGAACCTTTCTCATGCAGCTCATCCGTCATTTTTGACGCTCATACAGCCTCTCGCTTTCATTTTTGCAAGTCGTCCGTCATCGCCCTCATCTCACGCTCTTTCAGAAACTTTTTTAAATTTATTTTCAAAAAAGCATTGACAGAACGAGGCGGCCGTGGTAATATAATAGCACAAACAGAAAGGGTGATTCCAATGTACAGGAACGAAGCCCCTTGGTGAATGGCTTTCCGGATGGATCGCCGCCTCACCCGCCCGACGCCGTAAAGATGCCGCCAGAGCAAGGCGAAGGGTGCCGCAAAATCTGTAGAAAGAGAGGTTACGAACAATATGGTTGAGCCCAAGGAAGCTCGCTGACCTCCCGTCCGAAGGAAGAAGAGGACGGGAGGTCAGCTTTTTTATGAAAAAAGATACCGCCGGAAGTTCCGACGGTACAACGCTGGGTATGCCCGGTCGCACAGGTGTGCGCTGATCTCTTTCTGGGGATAGTTTATAATAAGGTATGCATCGCCGTCAACCGGTAAGTTTTTCCGGGGAGACGGCCCTCTTTTCCCCCTTCACCAGTTCCAGCTTCTCCCTCCGGGTCAGCTTCTTGATCGCCGCCTCCCGTCTCAGGGCAGCAGACCAGCTCTCCACCTCCTCGTGGTAGACCAGCGTCACCGGGCGGCGGGAGCGGGTGTATTTTGCCCCTTTTCCGGCGTTGTGGACGGCGAGACGGCGGTCTAAGTCGGTGGTGCTGCCGGTATATAAGGTGCCGTCAGCGCAGCGGAGGATATAGACGTAATTCACCTTTCGCTCCCCCCTTGTCGTTTGCAGGTATATCATACCGTCTTTCTGCCAAAAGCGCAAGGATATTGAGCGTTTTCGCCGTTTTTACCTAGACACCGCCTTCCTTTTTTCGGCAGACCGCCTCTTTTTTACACTTTTAACAAAGTTTTGATTTTCTATTTACAATCTCTTGCCCTATCGTTTATAATTAGAATGTACCGCCGAAAATTCGGCATACTAAGTCTATTTTATACGCCCCCTGTCTCGGAACGGGACACCTACGGAGGTAACAGAACACATGGACATATTCGATCTTTTGCGTTTTATTCTCGGTCTCGCTATGTTCCTCTTCGGCATGAGCTACATGGGAGACGGACTGGAGAGCTGCGCCGGCGGACGGCTGCAGAGCATTTTGGAAAAGCTCACGGCCAGTCCTCTGCGGGGCTTTTTCCTGGGCTTCGTTGTCACCGCCATCATCCAGTCCTCCTCTGCCACATCAGTCATGGTGGTGGGCTTTGTCAACTCCGGCGTCATGACGCTGCAGCAGGCCATCAGCCTCATTATTGGTGCGAACGTGGGTACCACCGTCACCGGCTGGCTGGTCTCGCTGACCAGTATTGACGGCGCAGGCTTTTTGATCCAGCTGCTCAAGCCCGCCTCCTGGGTGCCGCTGCTGGCGCTGGCAGGGGTCTACTTTCTTGTCTTTGAAAAAACCGGCCGAAGAAAGAATGTGGCCGGGGTGCTTCTGGGCTTTGCCATTTTAATGGTGGGTATGGATACCATGTCCTCCTCCGTTGCCGGGCTGAAAGACGTCCCCGCCTTTACCGACCTTTTCGTCCTCTTTTCCAATCCTGTCATCGGTGTTCTGGTGGGCGCTGCGCTCACCGCCATTATGCAATCCTCTTCCGCCTCTATCGGCGTTTTGCAGGCCCTCTCCATGACGGGCAGCATTACCCTGGGCGCCGCCATTCCTCTCATCCTCGGTATGAACATCGGCGCAGCCGTCCCCATCCTCCTCTCCTCCGTAGGCGCCAGCAAGGAGGCTCGGCGGACCAGTTTTGTCTATCTCTACTTTAACATCATCAATATGCTGCTGTTTATGCTCATCTTTGTCATTGCGGATCTGTTCATCCCGCTGACGATTCTGGACAGCGCTGTCAGCCCGGTGGGCATCGCCGTATTTCACACCGCATACAAGCTGATCTGTGGCGTGGCTATGCTGCCCTTCACGGGGCTTCTGGAAAAGCTGGTCTGCCTCACCGTCAAGGACGACAAGGAGGCGAAAAAGCCCCTTCTCGACGAGCGTCTCATGGCAACTCCTGCCGTCGCCCTTGCCCAGGCTCAGCGGGTGACGGTAGAGACTGCCCTCATGGCGCAGGACACCTTCAACGAGGCAGTCTCCCTGCTGGACGTGTGGGATGACAAGACGGCCGAACATGTCCGGGAGCTGGAAAAGACCATTGACATCCGGGAGGACGTGCTGGGCACCTATCTGGTCAAGCTCTCCGGTCTCAACCTGTCAGAGAGCGAGAACCGGGCGCTGTCCACCATGCTCCACACCATCAGCGACTTCGAGCGCATCAGCGACCACGCCGTCAGCATTCTCATCTCCCTCCGGGCAGCCGCCGGCAAGCCCAACACCTTCTCCGACCACGCCCGGGAGGAGCTGAAGCGGATGTCCTCCGCCGTCAGCGAGGCTTTGAGCCTGTGTATTGCCGCCTTCTCCACCAGCAACGTGGAGGCAGCCCGCCGGGTGGAGCCGCTGGAGGAAGTGGTGGACGCGATGGGCGATCAGCTTAAAAATCACCATATTGACCGGCTCAAGGCAGGCAGATGCTCGGTGGACAGCGGCTTTATCTTTACCGACCTCATCTCCAACTTCTGCCGAGTCTCCGACCACTGCTCCAATATCGCCGCCTGCGTGGTGGAGATGCAACACAACAGCTTCGAAACCCACCAGTATGTACACTCCGTCCATCACTCCAACGATACGGGCTACCTGTCCGATTACGACTATTTCTCTCAGAAATATGCACTGTAACTCCTGCTGCCCTTTGGAAATATGCACTGTAACTCCTGCTGCCCTTTGCCTGTGCAAAGGGCAGTTTTTGTACCCTGTTCGCCCCGCCCGTTTTTTATTCCCGGTATTTCAAAAAACTCATCCCTGTCCCCTATCTCCCCTTGACGGCCAATTTTTTCTATTGTATAATTTCTACAAACAATTAACTGTTTTTATGAAGTCCATAGGAAATCGTGACCACACCTCAGGCAAGCGTTTTCCTATGGTCGGGAAGGAGATGGCTATGAAGTCAACTGCTCTCTCAGAGGTGGATAGCCATGTCAACGGTTTTCTGAGCGGCCGCTCTGACGATGCGTATACCTTTTTGGGTGCGCACCCTGTCCAGCAGGATGGCAAGTCCGGCTGGCTTTTTCGTGTTTGGGCGCCCAACGCCAGGTCTGTCTATGTGGCTGGCCCCTTCAACGGCTGGACGGCGGACAACTATCCCATGCACGCCCTCCCCGGCGGCATCTGGGAGTGCTTCGCCCCCGGTCTGAACACCTTTGACAGCTATCAATATATCATCGAGACCCAAAGCGGCAAACGGCTTCGGAAGTCCGATCCCTTTGCCTTTCACGCCGAGACGCCGCCGGGCGTCTGCTCCAAGCTCTTTGATCTGTCCGGCTACGACTGGAACGACACGCCGTGGTTGGAATACCGGAGCCGTCAGGATGTCAGGCGGCGTCCGCTGAACATCTACGAGCTGCATCTCGGCTCCTGGCGCAGGACGGGAGAAGGTCGGTATCTCTCCTATCGGGACATTGCCAAATGGCTGGTCCCCTACGTGAAGGAGATGGGCTTTACCGCAGTGGAATTCCTCCCCGTCATGGAACATTTCCGGGACGACACATGGGGCTATCAGTGTACCGGCTACTTTGCCCCCACCAGCCGCTTCGGCACGCCCCACGACTTCATGTACCTGGTTGACCAGCTCCATCAGGCAGGTGTCGCAGTGCTGCTGGACTGGGTGCCCGCCCATTTCCCCACAGATCTCCATGGACTTGCCCAGTTTGACGGTACGTCCTGCTTTGAGTATGATGACCCCCTACGGGCAGACCTGCCTTTCTGGCGCACCAAGTGCTTCCACTTCGGCAGGGGAGAGGTGCAGTCCTTCCTTACCTCCTGCGCCCTGTTCTGGCTTCGGGAATACCACGTGGACGGGCTGCGGATGGATTGTACTTCCTCCGTGGTCTATTTGGGCTATGACAAAGGCCCGTGGCATCCGGACCGGGAGGACGGAGAGCGGAATTTGGAGGCGGTGGCCTTTCTCCGCTATCTGAACACCGCCATTCACCGTCAGTTCCCCTCAGTCATCACCGCCGCAGAGGAGACGACCATCTGGCGCAGCATGACCTCCGCCCCCGAGTCCGGCCCCTTTGCTCTGGGCTTTTCCTTCCAATGGAACATGGGCTGGGCCCATGACGCACTGCACTACGCCCATTTAGACCCCCTCTACCGCCAGTACAATCACAAAGATCTGACGGTTCCACTGGAATTTGCCTTCGACCAGCGGTTTATTCTGCCCATCTCCCACGATGAGATCACTTGCCGCACCCACTCGCTGATCGAGTACATGTCCGGCGAGGACGGGCTGAAATTTGCCGGCGTCCGGGCATTTTACCTCTATATGCTCACCCACCCCGGCAAAAAGCTGGTGATGATGGGCACAGAGTTCGGTCAGTTCCGGGCGTGGGATCACAACTATTCTCTGGACTGGCATCTGCTGGAGTACCAGCCCTTCCGTCAGCATCAGGCGTTTTTCCGCTCCGCCAACCGGTTCTATCTGGAAAACCCCTCTCTTTGGGAGTCCGACGACAGACGCGACAGCTTTCGGTGGATTTGTTCCGATGACGCGGCCCATAATATCATCGCCTATCTTCGCCGGGACGAGATGGGGAACAGCCTTCTGGTCGTCCTCAACTTCTCTCCCGTGGATCGGACAGGCTACCGTCTGGGTGTGCCGAAGCCCGGCATTTATCAGGTTGTCTTTCATACCGACAGCACCGAGTTCGGCGGCTGCGGCCGGGTGTCGGGACAGCAGATCCCCAGCGCACCTCTCGCCTGCCACGAACAGCCCGATTCCGTTCTGGTGGATCTGCCTCCCATGTCCGGCGTGGTTCTGCGCATGATCGGGCCGCCGGACGGCGGAGCGCCGGAGTTTCTCTGAGCGAATCCGTATATTCTGACGGCTTGCCGTTTGAAATATAGCCCCAAAACTGCATCAATCACAACAATATTGAGGTGAATTTAAATGAAGAAGGAATGTGTCGCCATGCTGCTGGCCGGCGGACAGGGCTCCCGTCTGTATGCGCTGACCCGCTCCGTGGCAAAACCTGCCGTCCCCTTCGGTTCCAAGTACAGGATCATCGACTTCCCCCTGTCTAACTGCGTCAACTCCGGCATCGACACAGTGGGCGTGCTGACCCAGTACCGTCCCATGGAGCTCAACGCCTATCTGGGTAACGGTCAGCCCTGGGATCTGGACAAGTCCGACGGCGGCGTCCACGTGCTGCCTCCCTATCTGGGTGCCGGCGAGCAGGGCTCCTGGTATAAGGGCACCGCCAACGCCATCTATCAGAATATCGACTTCATTGATATGTACGACCCGGAATACGTCCTCATTCTCTCCGGCGACCACATCTACAAGATGGACTATGACAAGATGCTGGACTACCACAAGCGCCAGCATGCCGCCGCCACCATCTCCGTTCTGGAGGTCACGCTGGAGGAGGCCTCCCGCTTCGGCATTATGAACGTGGACGAGAACGACGTGATTTACGAGTTCGAGGAGAAGCCGAAGGAGCCCAAGAGCAATCTGGCCTCCATGGGCATCTACATCTTCACCTGGTCCAAGCTGCGGCAGGCGCTGATCGAGGACGAGAACGATCCCACCTCCAAAAACGACTTCGGCGGCAACATCATCCCCAACCTCATCGCCAAGGGAGAGACCTGCGTGGCCTACCGTTTCCGTGGCTATTGGAAGGACGTGGGTACCATCGCCTCCCTCTGGGACGCCAATATGGATCTGCTGGACATCAACTCCGGCATTCAGGTGTTTGACAAGAGCTGGCCCATTTTCGCCCGCACCAATATCTGCCCGCCTCACGTCTGCGGCCCCGACGCCGTGATCTCCCACTCTCTGGTGGCCGGCGGCTGCGACATCGACGGCACGGTGGATCACTCCGTTATCTTCGAAAACGTCACCGTGGAGCATGGGGCTGTGGTGCGCTATTCCGTGCTGATGCCCGGCACCGTCATCAAGGCAGGCGCCCGGGTGGAATACGCCATTCTGGCAGAGAACGCCGTTGTGGAGAAAAACGCCGTCGTCGGTGAGGACAAAGGCCCCATCGCCGTGGTGGCCGGCGGCGTTGTGGTGGACGCCGGATCTCAGGTGCCGGCCGGAGCCATGTATACCGAAGAATCGAAAGGCGGTGAGGCGTAATGCTGAACAATGTCCATGGTATTTTGATGACCAACCAGCCCGGTTATAATCTGAAAGATCTGTCCTCCATCCGTTCCATCTCCTCGGTGCCCTACGGGGGACGTTACCGTCTGGTGGACTTTATCCTCTCCAACATGGTGGACGACGGCATTACCGACATCGGCGTGGTGCTGCAGCAGGGCTATCAGTCGCTGCTGGACCATCTCGGCTCCGGCAAGGACTGGGATCTTGCCCGGCGTCAGGGCGGACTGCGGCTGCTGCCCCCCTTCTCCATGCCCAGTTCTAACTCCCAGCGGATCTATCAGGGCAAGATGGAGGCGCTGATCGGCCTGAAGGACTACCTGAGCGAGATTAAGCAGGAATACCTCATTGTGGCAGACGCCGACATCGTGCTGAATATTTCTCTGGAGGACGTGTTTGAAAAACACATCGCCTCCGGGGCAGACGTCTCCGTGGTCTGCTCCAGGAAGTTTACCGACAGTCCCGACTATGCCACCTACTTCACCCTCAAGGAGGACGGCTCCGCCGACGAAGTGCTGACCCGGCCGGAGGGAGACTGCTACGAGTCTCTCAGCATCTATGTCCTCAGCAAGAGCAAGATGATCGAGCTGGTGGACTACTCCGCCGCCCGGGGGCTGAACTCTTTCTCCCGTCAGGTGCTGCCTCTGAAAGACAAGCTGGAGCTGAAGGTAGTCCCCTATCTCTTCGAGGGCTATGCCGCCCGATTCCCCACCGTCGCAGACTACTTCGAAAAGAGCATGGATCTGCTGAAGAAGGACGTCCGGGACGACCTGTTCAATCCCGCCCATCCCATCCGCTCCAAAGATCGCTCCGACCCCGCCACCTACTACGGCTCGGAGTCCAAGGTGGTCAGCTCCATGATCTCCGACGGCTGCGTCATTGAGGGCACGGTGGAAAACTCCATCATCTTCCGTAACGTCAAGATTGCCAAGGGCGCCGTGGTGAAAAACTGCATCCTGATGAAGGACGTGGAGGTGGACGCCGGTGCCAGCCTCAACTGCGTTATCTGCGACAAGTCCGTCTCCATTGGCGCAAATCGCACCCTGTCCGGCTGCGAGACCTATCCTATTGTCTACGCCAAGGGCACACGCATCTAATCAGAAAGGAGCCGATCGTATGAATATTCTCTTTGCATCTCCTGAGGTCGTTCCCTTTATCAAGACCGGCGGTCTGGCCGATGTGGCCGGATCCCTTCCCCGTGCGCTGGCAGCGTATGAGGAAAACGACGTCCGGGTCATTCTCCCCCTCTATGCCGCCATCGGAGACGACTGGCGCAGCCAGATGACCTTTGTCAAATACTTCTTTTTCCATCTGGGCTGGCGGAGCTGCTACTGCGGATTGTTTGAGCTGAAACGCTTCGGCGTCACCTACTACTTCGTGGACAACGAGACCTACTTCAAACGGGGCGGTCTCTACGGCCACTTTGACGACGGCGAACGCTTCGCCTACTTCTCCCGTGCCGTTATCGAGGTACCCGCCCAGATCGGCTGGGCGCCCGACATCATCCACTGCAACGACTGGCAGACTGCTCTCGTGCCCGTCTACCTGTTGGAGGCTCGCTGGGCGATTCCAGAGCTTGCCCACGCCAAGAGCGTGTACACCATCCACAACATTGAGTATCAGGGGCGCTACGGCAACTCCGTCCTCATCGACGTCTTTGGTCTGAACTACTCCTACTTTAACGAGGGGATGCTCTCCTTCTACAACGATGTCAACCTGATGAAGGGTGCCATCATGTCCGCCAACTTCGTCACCACCGTCTCCCCCACCTATGCAAAGGAGTTGCAGTTTGCCTTCTATGCCCACGGTCTGGAGGGCGTCATTTCCGAGCAGGCCTTTAAGATGAAGGGCATTTTGAACGGCATCGACATGGACGCCTTCAACCCGGAAAAGGACCCCAAGATCGCCGCCAACTTCT
The DNA here is from genome assembly GCA_902775105.1 of Oscillospiraceae bacterium. Classification (GTDB taxonomy): domain Bacteria; phylum Bacillota; class Clostridia; order Oscillospirales; family Oscillospiraceae; genus Onthomonas. Next base: position 1,053 of record CACYLC010000037.1, on the reverse strand, counting down.
CCGTGGACGACCTCTCCGGCAAGGCAAAGTGCAAGGCAGCATTGCAGGATCAGCTGGGTCTGGAGGTAGATCCCGACGCCATTGTCATCGGCAGCATCTCCCGTCTGGTGGGGCACAAGGGCTACGACCTCATCACTTATGCCTTTGACCGGATGATGGAAAATCCCAAGGTGCAGTTCGTTCTGCTGGGTACCGGCGACTGGAGCTTTGAGGAGTTCTTCCGCAACGCTCAGGCCCGCTATCCCGGACGGGTCTCCGCCAACATCACCTATTCCGCACCGCTGTCCTCCGCCATCTACGCCGGTGCCGATGTCTTTCTCATGCCCTCCATTGCAGAACCCTGCGGCCTGAGCCAGATGATCGCCCTGCGCTACGGCACCATTCCCATTGTCCGCCTCACCGGTGGCCTGAAGGACTCCGTCCCCGCTTACGATCCCACCACCGGCGAGGGTCTGGGCTTCACCTTCGGCAACATCAACGGCGAGGATATGCTGGGCGCCGTGGATCGTGCGTTGGAGGCCTTCCAGGATAAGGAGGCATGGACCAGGCTGATGAAGCGGGGCATGCAGGCCGACTTCAGCTGGGACAAGTCCGCCGCCGAGTATCAGGAGATTTATAAGAGCATCGCAGACTGATCTTGTTCGGTCTGTCTCGCCCGGAGCCGCAAAAGCGGCTCCGGGTTTTGCGCTTGTGGCTGCCCCTCATCCACCACCCCCTGACGGCGGCGGTGGATGAGGAGATGACATTCGGAATTTCACCGAAATCCAAAACTTTTCCTTGACAAAGGGAGAAATTCTGGTAGAATAATCAAGCACGACTCTCAAAAGAGCCGTTAACTTTCTTGCCCTTTTCTGAGAAAGAGGGCCATATAGTCCATAAGGAGGTGCAAACATGGCAAAGGTCAATGGCAAGTACGAGGCAGTTTATATCATCGACGCCGCTCTGGCAGAGGATGCAATCGCTGCTATCGTCGAAAAGTTCAAGTCTCTGGTAGAGGCGAACGGCACGCTGGCTGAGGTCAACGAGTGGGGTAAGCGTCATCTGGCATATCCC